>NZ_SJOP01000003.1 GCF_004331415.1 Kosakonia quasisacchari | reverse complement strand
GCAAAAACAGCCTATCACATCCAATTTGTATAATGGAAGGGAACACTACCGATTCAAGAATGATTCATGTATAGTTTATTTTCATGCATAATATTTTTACCCATGTCCTTTTTATTTATTCACTAGCTATCTTTGACAGGACAAGCATCTCATCACTTTCTGCCTGGTACTATCTCGCTTACCAGTGATGGTGAAGTCATAAATCTATCGTGTGTAATCTTTAATCTGCATATGGATGGCTTCTAGCAGAGAAACAACTTCATCATCCTCTGGAATATCATTATCATAAACAAGAGGTGCAAATCGGGTATGAAATTCCTCCCGTATTTTCTGCCATACCGATGCCGCTCTGTAAAAAATAGATGCCTCATGTATAGGAATATCAAGCCAGCTTCCAGCCTGTTTGAATTGCTGCCTGTCGGCTTCCTCTACAATTTTCAACATTGGAAGCAAAGTGCCGCCAGCAAAAAGATCGACATACCTGGCATCCCGCCGGATAAAACATAAATCATAGATATGCCGAATTTTAGCTTTCAACTGTTCCTCAGCATTCTCTTCGCGAGAAGCACGAACCAGCCCCATGATCTTTTCTGCTACTGTACGTTCAACATTCAGTACATTGATATTAAAGGCTGTTAGCCCGTATTCCCTAACAAGATCGGGGCGCCCCATCATATTCAGAGACTCTGCAATCAAGGTGTATACAGGCATTAAAGAATAAGGTTCTGGAGTGGTAAACGCATTGATTTCCAGTAAAAGTAAAGGCGATGCCTGAGCAAACTCACCATTAACGTGTCTGGGATACTCGAACCATGTTTTACGGAATGAACCATGTTTTGATTCGCCAGGATGCTCTGGAATATAGGTTAAACCCTCTGTGATTTTAGCTTCAGCTTCTCTGATATAATTTTTAACCTGATTTCCTGAGAAACCCGGTAAATGAGCGGCCAGGTCAATATCTTCAGAAAAACGATGAATCAATTTATGCGCTTTAGAAAGAGCAGTTCCACCCTTAAAAATTAGCCGTTCTTTATAGTCCGAATAACTGAGCTTTTTTAAAATATATGTTACCTAATAATCCTTCTCAACATATACTGCGGGAATTGAAAGGTGATCTGCTGTTGCCTGAATAATTTCAATAAAGTTTTCGGGATTTTTATGTAGGATCATATTATTTTCCATTTTTTAGCTTGAGGCCAGTATCCCTTAAGGCCTATTTTATAACTTGTTGTCGGATTCAGGTCCTCCGCAAGGCGGCAGCTGAGATCACACCTATTAGCATCAAGAACGAGGCCCAATAGTGCCTTAGTTGCGGGCGGGTAATACGCTTTTGCAAGTTGCACGAGAGAGTCCAGAGAGCCTCTATCTATATATTTTATTTTTTTATTTAGCAGCTCAAGTATTTCATAAGGCTGAGTGTCAGGAATATTTTTAATATCTGTCAGGGCATCCAGTATTTCAAGATATTCTTTATCCCGCTCATTAACAGGAGCTTTGCTGGGAACTAGTTTAACTTCAATATTCCCCAAATTTTTTTTCTGTCGTGCTTTTTCAGTGGCGATAGTCACCATCTTCGGCACTTGAGTTGTCAGCCCCATACGGTTATACAGGCTAAGACCGGTGATATAACCAATCAGCTTTTCATTATCATAAAGATAAAGTTTGATTTTCTCATTATCCGAAGGGCGGACCTCACCCAGTACTCCCTGTCTGGGTCGATAAAAAACACCTTTTGAATAACGACGGACCTGACCGCAACTCACCAGACGACTCATAGCCTTCGTAGTACCTTCCGGCGACGTTCTCCAGGCTGATAGCGCCTGATAGGTAAACATTTTGCCTGGCTCAATCCCACCAATGTCTTTTATTACTTGTGCCTGAATGCTCATGAGTCACCTCCTGTACAAATTTTACCTCGTACACACAGAATAATTCAAGTTTTTATAGTTAAAAACATGACAATATTGCACTAAGCATCTCCATGCTCTCCCGACTCAATTCCTTTCTGCACTACCATTACCACCAGATCAGGCTTAGCAATTAGCAAGTTTTTCGGCTGTTACCCTCTCAGGCAGCTATTGCCGGAACCAAACAATATGACCAGCCCCTTGAGTGTTTTGCGTTATTTAAATAATGAAAGAATCAGCACAACAACCTTTAGCGGACGTGCTTGCTTATCCAGAACGCAGTCAGGATATAAATCCTCGTCACTGATCTTCAGGGAAAAAACCTTTCCAGCGGCTGCCAGCCAAACTGAATCGCCCGGTATCCACGATTTCAGTTCTTTCGGCCACTGGGCGTTACGCCTCTGAAGGCTCATAAGCGCCGTCGCGTTTCACACTCGCTTTTTGAAATTATATGGCACCACATGCCTGAGCCGGTTGGCATCCAGATAATCTGCCCACCACTGCATCATTTCCCTGCGCTCTTCCAGATGCTGCGCTTTATGGATGTAGGCTGCCCGCACGCGCTTGCGTTCCTGATGGCTCATCTGTCGCTCTACCGCGTCGCTTGACCACAATCCTGATTCAACCAGAGCGCTACAGGCCATGGTACGAAAGCCGTGGCCGCAGACCTCTTTTTGCGTATCGTAACCCATCACCCGCAGCGCCTTATTGATGGTGTTTTCACTCATGGGCTTGCGGTAATCATGGTCGCCAGGAAAAACCAACTCCAGACCTGGCCGTGTGTGCTGTTTGATCTCATTGAGGAGGGTTGTCGCCTGACGGGAGAGTGGCACCAGGTGCGTAGAACGCATTTTTGCACCGCGCACGGAATATTTCACACCGGGGATCGGTTTACGCTCAGCAGGTATCGTCCACATGACGTTATCGAGGTCAATCTCCTCCCATCGGGCAAACCGCAGTTCGCTGGAGCGGATGAATAGCAACAGTGCCAGTTTCACCGCCAGTTGGGTTAACTTGCGGCCTTTGTAGTCATCAATACGTTCAAGAAAATCTGGAATGAGATGAAGATCCAGCGCCGGATGGTGACGTACTTTTGCGGTGGCAACCGCCCCGGTTAAATCTGCAGCAGGGTTATGCTCGATAATGCCATTCTGGACGGCGTAGCGCATCACGCAGGCAGTGCGCTGTTGCAGGCGGGAAGCGACATCCAGTTTACCGGCTTTCTCCACTTCTTTAATGGGTAGCAGCAGATCCATAACTTTCAGTTTAGTGATGTCGCGATCACCATTAGTGGGGAAAACATAGAGCTCGAAATAACGCAGTACCCGCTTTGCGTGTTCTGACGTCCATCTGAGATTGCTGGCGACCCATTCGCGTGCCACGGACTCGAATGTATGTTCCGGCGTCACAGCAAGCCGTTCTTCCTTGCGCTTTGCACTAGGATCGACACCGGAAAGCAGCAATAACTGAGCTTCTTCCCGTTTTCGTCTTGCCTGAGCAAGTGTCAGAAGCGGATAGGGGCCTAAAGAGAGCTTTTTCTCTTTATTTACAAAGCGGTACTTGATGTACCAGTATTTTGAACCAGTAGGGTTAACTTGAAGGTAAAGTCCATGCGAGTCGCTGAGCTTATACGGCTTGCCACAAGGCTTTGCGTGGACTATAGCGCGATCTGTTAGTGCCATTTGGGGGCCTCACGATTATCGAACCAAGCCTAAGCCCCCAATTTGGCCCCCAAATAGGTTGGATGTCAATGGATGAAAAACGACCAGCAAGGAAAATGCCAACACTATAAAAGCAGATATACAGAGAAGAAATTATCGTTATTAAACAATGAAATATGTACGAATATGGACGACAATGGATACAAAAAAAGCCACCCGAAGGTAGCTCATTTTTGCATCACTTGGTGCCGAAGGCCGGACTCGAACCGGCACGTATTTCTACGGTTGATTTTGAATCAACTGCGTCTACCGATTTCGCCACTTCGGCACTGAAGGGGATGCGGAAACGTATTGGATTATACCTGCCGCGGGCGGCTATGCAAGTCACGATGTTGTCATACGCCGCTAAGTGCTGAAAAAATCAACGTTCTATAAGCTGTCACCTCTCTCTTTATAAATTCTTTCCTCTTTAACCCCTAGCCTCTTAATCCCTTACTCGCTCTCCCCCCCTTCGATCCAAAACGTTCCTCCTTCCGGCTCCCACCTTTGAACATTCCACATCAGCCCCAGCCCTTCCAACATCACAATCCGCTAGCACTCCAACCTTCGCCCTTCGCCCTTCGCCCTTCGCCCTTCGCCCTTCGCCCTTCGCCCTTCGCCCTTCGCCCTTCGCCCTTCGCCCTTCGCCCTTCGCCCTTCGCCCTTCGCCAGTCCAACTTCACCACAACAACGAGCCGAGAGGAATAAACCTTCTCACTACCCTCCCGTTATTTTATAAAACAAAGCCTGCTAATAATCCGTAAAATAGCAAAGCGACCATTCTTCATATATAATATTTTCTTAATCTGTTTTATCCCATCCAATAATGTTTAATCCGTCATATCGGTTAAAAGACCTATGACAATTAGCCTGTTTCTTTTTTTGCATTTCATTGAATACTTTGATGATTACCAGTCTCAATGGCGAACGCTATTACGTGGAGATAATGTATGCATGTACTCATGATTGACAAGCAGTCAATATTTATTGAAGGAATGGCATCAGTACTAACGCAATATATTCCGGAGGTAAAAGTTCGTGGGCTGAATAATCAAAATGATATTGATGATACGCTTAATGAATTTCCAGCTTCTTTAATTCTTCTTGATGGCGATGGTAATAAAACCTCGAGTCTGGAATTGCTGGATATCTTAGCCTGTCGGCATCCGAATATACCTGTTGTGATGCTAATGAATAAATGTCAGCCGACACTATTACGTTTATTTTTAAATCATCACGCGATGGCGTTTGTTCGACGTGACTCCCCACCGGAAACCATCGCTCAGACACTGCGTAGTGCATCGTTGGGGATGTTTTGTCTGCCGCAGGAGAGCATTACGCTGCTGGACAACGGGCAAAGCGCGCTAGCCCGCCTGAGCGAACGACAACGCGAAATTTTAAAACTGCTGGCCGCCGGGGAATCCAATAAACAAATTAGCCGTCATTTAAATATCAGTGCGGGTACAGTGAAAGCGCATCTGGAATCGATTTTCCGCCGTCTGAATGTGAATAATCGCACTCAGGCCGCGATGATGTATTCAGAAGAGTAGTCCTGATTATCTTTATTTGATTCGCGTCAGCGTATTTTCTTTTCCTGAGCTAAAAAGGAGCATTATGCATGGGCATAATGCTCCTTTCGTTTAACTTAATTTGTTGGATAACTTGTTTGTACGCGCCATTGTCCACCGTTATTCACTAAGCGGATAAACGCCTGCCGATTGTTGGCGATATTATAAAAAGCCCCATTGCCATACGCCCTGCCCACGTTCGCATTGCCATTCCCACCCAGCGCAATGGTGAAATTAACCGCTGCGGTATTGTTGGCCGCGCCAGCACAGAACGCCTGAATAGTGTTGCCGATAGAATTCCACGCCACATTCGCATCCGTCCATGTTGAGGCCGTATTCGTTTGCGGGCAGTTCGGTTGGTTAGCAACAGTGCGCTGCTGCAGCCACGCGTCAGCTTTACCGACATGGCAAGCCGTCATATGCCCACCGGCGTTATCCTGATTCTGCGCCCACTGTGTTGCAGTCAGGCCAACGCCGGGCTGGTTACAGGCCGGGCCAACATTAACTGCCATGGCTCCTGTTGAAAATAAAAACAGCGATACCGCAGCCATAGAAAGAATGCTGCGCGTTTTTACCCTACGTGAAAAAACATATTTTACAGACATAATCATCTCCTGCGAGTGGAATAAAGGAAGTACGAATTCGCAGATTCAAATTAACGTCAGCGTGAGTTGAATAATATTTGGCAACTGACCAGTACAGGAATGATAAATGGCCTGGGCCATTTCACGGAGCAGCAAAACAAATTTACTACTCCGTGTTAATTATTGTGCGGGCGTTTTCTTGCGCGGTGTGCGCGGGGTGGGTGTTTTTTTAGCCGCGTCAACTTTTTTAGCGACCGGTGTCTTTTTAACCACGGCCGTTTTTTTACGTGTCGGTGTTTGGCTGGGTTTATCATCTTTGTGCATGGTGTGCCAAAAATAATAAATTGAGATTATCCCAATACCGACATCTTTTAATATCCAGAAAGGTAATTCCTGCGCCATTAAAATCACGTTAAACAACAGGTAGGGTAAATTCAAACAGCCCTGCACGGTAAAACCAAATGCCGTAATTAAAAGCCCAAGGCGATACCACAGCGGTATATCAAGCATGCGGCTGCTGAGTGCGCTAACAAAAATGATCACCGCAATCGCCACATCCACCAGTGTGATGGCCCAAAAAAGAAGTTTAAGCGTCATGATGGTTCCCCTGGTTTGCGTCGTGGCACACGGCGACGCGGTACGGCTTTCACGCCGCGAGCCGCGCGTTTTAACTCACTGGCCACTTGCAAAATGTCATGCCCTTCGCGGCGGTTAAAGAAATTGGCCAGCCAGGCAATCATGCCGACACTTATCGCGCCAACAAAATAGCCAATGCCCATGGCGATATCGCTGTCTTTAAAGTTCATCCCCAGCCAGCGGGCAATAAACCCGCCGAGCGTAAAGGTGGTACTGACGCTAATCGCACCAATGATTATTCCGGCGGCCAGGCGCCCGTGTTGATGCAGTTTTTTCGGCTGCCAGAAAAACGACACGCTCAGCCCGCCGAACAATCCGGCGAGCGCGGCCAGCCCCTGGCTTAGCAATTGCAGTCCATCTGCGGCCATCGCATTCCCCTCCTGAACAAGCGGCCTCAACGAATAGGATGAGGCCGCAATAACGACTACTGACAAGGAGGAAGCGTGACGGTCGTGGCGTCGTTATCTGTAGTGAGATAACGCGTCGCGCTTTCCGGGCTGTAAATCAGGTGCTTGTTACTGCGCAGACCGCGTACGCTGTCAATATCCGCGCTGTACCACTTGCCTTTGCCCGGCAGCGGTTTACCGCTCCACGGGTCGCCGCCCAACTGCTTCTTGTTCAGCGCCCACACGCTCCACAGCGAGTCCTCCGCCTTGCCGCTCCAGCCCAGTTTGATGGCCTGATCGCGGGTGACGTAGTCCGCTGGCAGCACGTCATCGCGGTTCAGGGTTTTGAGCAGAGCCGTCAGTTTCTTGTCGTCCTGAACGGTTTTCTTATTGAGTTTTGCTAACTCTTGATTTGCCGCCTGCACCACCGCGCTGCACTGGGGAAGTTCTGCCCAGGCCGGTTGGGTTAACAGCAAACCGACAAACGTAACTATCGGAAGATATCGTTTCATCTATTGCCTCCATGGCTTATCCGTTAATTGGCGCTAAAAACAGCGCACGTTCAGCATCGCGTCGACGCGTCAACCCCGCCAGAATCTTGCCGCCAGCCTTGTTCCAGCGCGGCAGTTGATCCGCCGCCTCCTGATACTGGCCCTGATTGAGTAGGCGCAGCAGCGTTGAGTTCTGCAGGTTGCCAAGCCCGACGTTAAAGGCGAAAGCGACCAACGCATCGAACTGGTTCTGGTTGAGATCCACCGTCACATATTTATGAACACCGCGCTCGGTCATCCCGAGATCGGCGCGCAGCAGATCTTCCGCCTCCACTTTGCTCAGTGCCTGGGGGAAATTTTCATTGGGCAAAATCAAATGCCCGTAGCCGATAGTCCATTTACCTACCGCGTCGCGGTACTTCTCGAGGCTTAGCCCTTCGAAAGATTTAATGAGCGTCAGCCCGGCAGCGCCGGTGCTCAGGGGTTGATTAGCCATTGTCATCACTCCTGTCGGTTACTTGAGGGAGAACTTGTCGGGTGTACTCTTCGATAAGCCGCATCACGCTCTCCGGCGGCTCCAGTACGGTGAACTGCATTTCGATATCCACATGTCCGCTGTCGCGCCCGCTTGCTCCATGGCTCGGCGGCGACATGCTGACGTGAAAACGGCTGACCGCGTCGTCAGGCGTGCCGGACATTGCGCTCTGCTGTTCCACCGCGTCAGTGCGCACGGTGAGAAACACTTTCATCTTTTCCAGCATCAGCCCGCGCGGTGTGGAAAGCGCCACCAGCGGCAATTTGAAGTGGTGCCGATCATCCAGCTCCATTTCGATGATTTTCGGCACCAGCCGCCCGTCGTCGCTGTGTTCAAAAAAAGGATCCAGCGCCTGCATGTACTGATGTGCAATCAGTTGGTTCGCCGCCGAGGCCGCATGCTGCATGCCGCGAGTGATATCCGCCAGCGTCACACCTGAAGTAGAGGGTGGCGTGCCGTCGCCCGGTGGCGGTGGCGGATCCTGCGGTGGATCAGCAGGCGGTAATCCGGCGATATCTTCTGGCGGCGGATCGGCAGGTGGCAGCCCGGCACTCTCCTCCGGTGGCGGTGGCGCGGGCGAATCTGCCTTCGGTTCAGCGCCACGGTTGCCGCGAAGCCAGTCTTTCATTGACATAGTGCGCTCCGTGAGAAATGAGGCTGCCAGGCAGCCTCAGGGTGGAGAGAGGAACATTACGCCGGCGCTTTTTCCGCTGCGGCAGGCGTTTCGGGGTAGGCATCAAGCTGTTTGGATTCCAGCTTTTTCGCCTCTGACGGCAAGATAGCCGGGCGTGTCGCGGCATCCGTCAGGAAATCAATCACGCGCATCAGAGCTTCCGGCGGTGGCTGACGTTTAACCTGGGTATGGATGCTGTACTTCGCACGGGTATCGCTGGAGCGGGTTTGCTGGGCTTTGTGCGAGACGCGACCGGTGATTTTCACGCTGAACGGCCCCCAGCCAACAGAGGCTTCCAGCGAGGCTTCCGCTTCGGTCTGGCTGTTGCTGGCTTCACTCTGGGAAACTTCCAGCTCGAAGTCGATGGTGCCCTCTTCGATGCTGATGTTAGGGTGGGAAATCGCCGCCAGCAGCGGGATGCGCATGGTCTTTTTCACCACGCCCTGGATAACGCCCTTGTCATCCACCACGGTTTCGTCGTAATCAAACTGCACCGACTCCGCCTTACCGTCCTTGATACACACCGAGAGCAGGAAGTCGGCGTACGCTTTACTCGCCTGCACCTGCGCTTTGATCATTGCCTGCAGTGGACCGCCAATCATGTGCTCCAGCGGCAGTGCATTAATGACCGATCCAATAAATTGTGAATCCATAATGCATACTCCTGTGGGTTATACGAAAACATCGCGTTGCGAATTCGCAAACCCACAGTAATAGAGGGAAGAGGATGAAAATATTGGCTGGATGGCGGTAAAAAACGGGGAAAATGGCCTAAGGCGCGCGTCCGGTTAAACAGGTTTTAAAAACAGCGCGCGCTCAGCTTCACGCCGCCTTGTCAGCCCTGCCAGCACTTTACCGCCCGCTTTGTTCCAGCGCAGGAACTGGTCTGCTGCCTGTGCGTACTCCCCCTGATTGAGCAGTTTAAGCAGCGTAGAGCTTTGCAAATTGCCTGCGCCAAGGTTAAAGGTGAATGCTACCAGCGCATCAAACTGGTTCTGATTAAGCGCAACCGTCACCGCTTTGTGTACCCCGCGTTCGGTCATTAACAGATCGCTGCGAAGCAGCGCTTCGGCCTCGGCTTCGGTAATCGCGTGCGGAAATTTTTCATCCGGTAAGATCAAATGTCCGTAGCCAATCGTCCATTTACCGACGGCATCCTTGTATTTTTCGAGCCTAAGCCCTTCAAAAGATTTAATCAGCGCCAGACCGCCAGCGCCTGTACTTTGCGGTTGATTCGCCATAGTGGTTGCTCCTGGATTGTAGGTGGGTACAGCACCTTTTGAGGATGGTTCGGACACATCGTGTTGCAAAGTCACCGCACCAAAATAGCCGTATGGAAAATCCGAAAATAGTGGCCTGCGGCGTGCCATACACCGCTATGCATTAGCGAAACGGGCTTTCTATGCACACACAGGCTGCCGCAGAGCCTGCCGATGCCCTACACTTCATGCGTCTCCCTCTAAATCAAAGGAATCCATGATGAGCATCATTAAAAGTTACGCCGCACCGCAGGCTGGCGCCGCGCTGGAGCTGCAGGAGTATGACGCTGGCCCGCTGGCGGCGGAAGATGTTGAAGTGCAGGTGGATTACTGCGGGATCTGCCATTCGGATCTCTCCATGATCGATAACGAGTGGGGCTTCTCCCAGTATCCGCTGGTTGCCGGGCATGAAGTGATTGGCCGCGTGGTGGATCTGGGCAGCGCGGCACAAAGCAAAGGCCTGAAGATCGGCCAACGTGTGGGGATCGGCTGGACAGCGCGCAGCTGCGGTCACTGTGATGCCTGTATTGATGGCAATCAGATCAACTGCCAGCAAGGCGCAGTACCAACCATTCTCAATCGTGGTGGCTTTGCCGACAAAATCCGCGCCGACTGGCAATGGGTGATCCCGCTGCCGGACAGCATTGATATCGAAACCGCCGGTCCGCTGTTATGCGGCGGCATTACCGTGTTTAAACCGCTGCTGATGCACAATATCACCGCCACCAGCCGCGTTGGCGTGATCGGTATCGGCGGGCTGGGCCATATCGCCATCAAACTGCTGCACGCGATGGGCTGCGAAGTGACGGCGTTTAGCTCGAATCCGGCAAAAGAGGCAGAAGTGCGCATTATGGGCGCGGATTACGTGGTGAACAGCCGCGATGTGGATGCGCTGAAAGCGCTGGCGGGTCAGTACGATTTGATCATCAACACGGTTAACGTCGATCTGAACTGGCAACCCTACTTTGAGGCACTGACCCACGGCGGGCATTTCCACACCGTTGGCGCAGTGCTGAAGCCACTCGAAGTCCCGGCCTTTACGTTGATCGCAGGCGATCGCAGCGTTTCCGGTTCCGCAACCGGTACGCCGTTTGAACTGCGTAAGCTGATGAAATTCGCCGGACGCGCCAAAGTGGCACCGACTACTGAGATGTTCCCAATGTCGCAGATTAACGAAGCGTTGCAGCACGTGCGCGACGGCAAAGCCCGTTACCGCGTGGTGTTAAAAGCGGATTTCTGATGTGAAAAAGCCCGGCAATCTTGCCGGGCTTTGTTACTGCGCGACCCCGTCTTGTTAACGCGACCAGCGCAGAGTTTGGGCTGCCTTAGTGTCTCTGGATTGACCTCTGACTGGCGGTTCTTTTACGGTTTTCGGTACGCCATTCAAAAGCGAAACCAAAGTCGCTTTCTAAGACGTCGGGTTCTTACCTGCTAATAGCAGCAAACACTTCCGCAATAGCAACGGCCCCCGGATCGGTTACCCCGTCGAGATTCTCACTGTTCACATACGATGAGCGCCCGGCGCCTGCCTTTTGCATCGACGCCGTGCTGGCCGCACCGTTTTGCGCAGCGGCTACGGCGGCATCCAGCCCGCTATCGCGCAGCGCTTCAAGCGCCGGTTGCAGCGCGTCGATCAGCGTGCGATCGCCGAGATCCGCACCGCCGTAATGTTTCATCTGTTTCAGCCCCAGCAGTAACGCTTCCGGCAACGACGTGCCGTTGTGTACGGCCTGGCCTGCGGCAGTGAAGAAAATCGACATCAACACGCCACTGGACCCGCCCATCACTGTCGCCAGCCGCTCGCCAACCAGTTGCAGCAGCTGCGCGGTGTTGTTCAACGGCAGCGCATTTTGCTCCAGCAGGCGTTTGATTTCCCGCGCCCCTTCGGCAAAAGTTGAGCCGGTATCGCCGTCGCCCACTTTTGCATCCAGCGCGTTAAGCCGGTTTTCAAGGTCAATCAATGTATTAACCGCCGTGTTGACCAACGCTTTCACCTGCGGGTTGTTGGAAGGTTCAATCTCCAGCCCGTCATACACTGCGCTGTGCGACTGGATTTTCATCGGCGCGAACGGTACCGGCTTCTGCCAACCTACGGTCTGCACATCGGCGCAAATCGCCTGCTCGAATGTGTCGTTCAGGCGCAATACGGACAGCGAAAACCCTTTCATATCCAGCGAACTAACAATCGATGCGGGGCCAATCAGATAGGCGATTTGTTCTTTTAAGGCTGAGTGTGCCAGTTCTTTGGTCAGCAGCGCCATTTCCAGGGCCGAGACGCCGCCGAGGTTGTTGATCAGCACCGCTACACGATCATTACCCACCACCGCTTTTAGCGGTTTAACCAGCGTATCGATCAGTGTCTTGCTGTTGTGCGTATCAACGGTAGTCGCGCCAGGTTCGCCGTGAATACCCAGTCCCAACTCAACTTTCCCGCGCTGAATGCGCCCCTCTTCGCTATCGCCGCCCGGCAGGTTGCAAGTCTCCATCGCCAGTCCGAGGCTGAAAACGTTGTCGCAGGCCTGCTGGGCAATATCGCGCACTTCGCTCAGCGACTTACCGTGTTCAGCGGCATGGCCCGCAATCTTGTGCACCAGCGCCGTACCGGCAATGCCGCGCGGCTGTTTGTTGTCCGGCAGTGCGATGTCGTCTGCAACGATCACCATCTCCACCTTCAGGCCGTAGCGCTTGGCTTTCTCTGCCGCGAGGCCGAAGTTCAGCCGGTCACCGGTGTAGTTCTTCACAATCAGCAGGCAGCCGCGATCGCCGGTTACCGCCACAATCGCGTTCAGCACCGCATCCACGCTTGGCGAAGCGAACACATCGCCACAAACGGCAGCGGTGAGCATCCCTTTGCCAACGAATCCGGCATGCGCCGGTTCATGCCCGGAACCGCCGCCGGAAATCACCGCCACGCGGCTTTTATCCCAGTCGGCGCGGGCCACAATGCGAATAGCGGGATCGATATCGAGTCGAACGAGGTTGCCGTGTGGTGCAGAAATTACCAAACCTTCAATGGCATCATTGACCAGCTGTTTGCGGTCGTTGAAAAAGAATCTGGACATAATATTCCAAAAAGTTGTGAATCGTTTCTCAAGCATAGCCCGCACAGTGCGGGACGGGGTAAAGAACAGATTTTACTGAATGGGTTCACGGTGCTCTGCGGCCAAAATCCACCGCGTAACCGCGCAGGTTGCGCAGCGTGTCGAGACGGTTGCCAAGCACAAGAATCCCGCTAATCGCCAGCACCAGCAGCACACCGTGCAAAGACAAGGCGGTACGCGAATCCAGCAGGAAGAACCCGGCGATGGCCGGAAGAGAAAACGCCATCCACAGGCTGCTCAGCGTGTTTTCCGCCGCGCTAAACCGGGCGAGCACCCGGTCTGCCTGTGACTCTTGTGGTGAACCGCGCCGCACGGTGCCGACCTGCTGTGCCAGCGTATCCGCTCGCTGAATCAGCCAATGAACCAGGCTCAGCGCAATAACGGCTACCAGCAGTTCAAGCGCCAGCACCGCGCTATCGCCGAGGAGGGAAAGCGCCCACTGCGCACTCAGCATCGCCACGGTAACCAGCGCACTCAACAAACAAGACACGATCATGACAGAGAGATGCGTCGCTGCACGTATCAACATGCGGTGCTCCTTGCAGAAAAAAGAAGAGAGGCCTCAGCCTCTCTTTTCAGGAATCAACTAGCTTTTTCGCATCATCAGCCACAGGCTAATCAGGAAAAAGCTGGCGCTCGGCAACAGTGCGCCAACCACTGGCGGAATGCCGTATACCAGCGTCAATGGGCCGAAAATCTGATCCAGCACGTAGAAGACGAAGCCGAAGCTGATGCCGGTGACAACACGTACGCCCATCGCCACGCTGCGCAGCGGCCCGAAAATAAACGACAGCGCCATTAGCATCATCACCGCCACGGATAGCGGCTGGAAGATTTTGCTCCACATATTGAGCTGATAGCGCCCGGAATCCTGGCCACTCGACTTGAGGTACTTCACGTAGTTATGCAAACCGCTGATGGAGAGCGCGTCCGGATCCAGCGCCACCACCCCGAGTTTGTCCGGCGTAAGGTTCGTTTTCCAGATGCCGCTCACGGTTTGCGCGCCGGTCACCTGTTTCGGATCCGTCAGGTTAGATTCATCAACTTGCGACAACCGCCAGATCTTCTCCTGCGGATCGAACTTCGCCGACGCGGCATAGCGCACCGACTGCAAACGGCGCTCTTTATTGAAGGCATAAATGCTCACGCCGCCGAGTTCATCGTCGCCTTTTACGCGCTCAATATAGATAAAGTTGCTGCCGTCTTTCGCCCACAAACCCGATTGTGTGGAGAGCAGCGAGCCGCCATACATCGACTGTGCACGCTGGTTACGCGCCATTTGCTCACCCTGCGGCGCCACCCATTCGCCAATCGCCATGGTCAGTAACACCAGCGGGATGGCCGTTTTCATGACCGACAGCGCCACCTGCATGCGGGTGTAGCCGGAAGCCTGCATGACCACCAACTCACTGCGCTGCGCCAGCATGCCCAGCCCTAACAGCGCGCCAAGCAGCGCAGCCATCGGGAAGAAGATTTGAATATCTTTTGGGATGCTGAGAATGGTGTACATCCCCGCGCCCAGCGCGTCATAGCTCCCCTGCCCGGCTTTTTTCAACTGATCAACAAATTTGATAATGCCGGAGAGCGACACCAGCATGAACAGCGTCATCATGATGGTGGTGAAAATGGTTTTACCGATATAGCGGTCGAGTACGCCAAAAGCCTGCATTATACCGCTCCTTTACGCGTAAAACGGGCGCGAACCCGGCGCATTGGCACCGTATCCCACAAGTTCAGCACCACGGCCAGCGCGAAATAGGCCAGGTTTACCAGCCACATCCACACCAACGGATCCAGTTTGCCTTTCGCGCCGTTCGAACGCAGCGTGGTTTGCAGCAGGAAGAAGACCAGATAAAGCAGCATGGCGGGGAGCATCGACAATACGCGCCCCTGACGCGGGTTGACCACACTCAGCGGCACCACCATCAGCGCCATCATAAAGACCGTAAACACCAGCGTTAAGCGCCAGTGCAGTTCAGCGCGTGCGCGCGGCGTATCTGTTTTGAACAGCGTGCGCATGCCCATCTGTTCGGTATCCGACGGATCGAGCACCACCGCCTGGTGACCAATAATCGCCTGATAGTTCTGGAAATCCGTGATGCGGAAGTCACGCAGCAACGCGGTGCCTTCATAACGGGTGCCGGTATTGAGCGTCACCACCTGCGAGCCGTCTTTATGCTGCGAGAGATGCCCGGAATCCGCCAGCACCACAGACGGGCGAGCAGTACCTTTAGTGCGGATCTGCGCGAGGAAAACGTTGGTGAAGTTTTTGCCTTCAACACCTTCAATAAACAGCACCGAACTGCCATCCGTCGCCTGCTGGAATTGTCCCTGCGCCAGCGCTGCCATGCCTGGGTTCGCTTTCGCGTCTGCCAGCACTTGATCCTGATGGCGGGAAGACCACGGGCCTGCCCACATGACGTTGACTGCAGCGACAACCCCGGTGAACAACGCGAGGATCATCGCCGCTTTCACCAGCACCGAGCGGCTCAGGCCGCAAGCGTGCATCACGGTGATTTCACTTTCTGTGTAAAGTTTGCCCAGCGTCATCAGCAGGCCGAGGAACAGACTCAACGGCAGGATAAGCTGCGCCATTTCCGGCACGCCCAGCCCCAGCAGTGAGAGCACGAGGTTCGTAGGGATTTCGCCATCAGCGGCTGCGCCTAAAATCCTTACCAGTTTCTGACAAAAGAAAATCAGAAGCAGGATGAATAGGATCGCAAGCTGGCTTTTTAGCGTCTCCCGTACCAGATATCTTATGATTATCACTTTAAATACGCCCGTAAAAACCAGTATTTTTGCTGGAAAATAGCTTGTTTCATGGCTTAAACGTCATTTATTCTCTTGAGTCGTCGAAATGATCGCTAAGATTAATATACTCAGCGGATACGCGCGTAAGACCCGATTCTGACGTGCCGAAACCGAAGTAACATTAAGATTAACACGAAGTCACCGCAACAGCGGACACGAGTTACGAAAGCTTGCAATTCTATCCGTAGCCGCCGCCGTTGTCTTTAAGATTCAGGAGCGTAGTGCATGGAGTTCAGTGTAAAAAGCGGTAGCCCGGAGAAACAGCGGAGTGCCTGCATCGTTGTGGGTGTCTTTGAACCGCGCCGGCTCTCTCCGATCGCCGAGCAACTCGATAAAATCAGTGACGGCTACATCAGTGCGCTGCTGCGTCGTGGGGAACTAGAAGGCAAGCCGGGGCAGACTTTGCTGCTGCACCACGTACCGAATGTCCTCTCCGAACGTATTTTGCTGATTGGCTGCGGTAAAGAACGTGAACTGGACGAGCGCCAGTACAAGCAGGTGATTCAGAAAACCATTAACACGCTGAATGATACCGGCTCAATGGAAGCCGTCTGCTTCCTGACCGAACTGCATGTAAAAGGGCGTAATACTTACTGGAAAGTACGCCAGGCCGTTGAGACTGCGAAAGAGACCCTTTACAGCTTCGACCAACTGAAAACCAACAAAAGCGAGCCGCGTCGCCCGCTGCGTAAAATGGTGTTCAACGTGCCGACCCGCCGCGAGCTGACCAGCGGCGAGCGCGCTATTCAGCACGGTCTGGCGATTGCGGCTGGCATCAAAGCGGCGAAAGATCTCGGCAATATGCCGCCAAACATCTGTAACGCAGGCTACCTCGCGTCTCAGGCGCGTCAGTTAGCCGATACCTACAGCAAAAACGTGGTCACCCGCGTGATTGGCGAGCAGCAGATGCGCGAGCTGGGCATGCACTCGTACCTCGCGGTTGGCCAGGGTTCGCAGAACGAATCGCTGATGTCGGTGATTGAATACAAAGGCAACCCGGCAGAAGACGCGCGTCCAATCGTACTGGTGGGCAAAGGCCTGACGTTTGACTCCGGCGGTATCTCCATCAAACCAGCCGAAGGCATGGACGAGATGAAGTACGACATGTGCGGCGCCGCGGCGGTGTATGGCGTGATGCGCATGGTCGCCGAGCTGCAACTGCCGATCAACGTCATTGGCGTGCTGGCGGGTTGTGAAAACATGCCTGGCGGGCGCGCTTATCGTCCGGGCGACGTGCTGACCACCATGTCCGGCCAGACGGTAGAGGTGCTGAACACCGACGCCGAAGGCCGCCTGGTACTGTGCGACGTGCTGACTTACGTTGAGCGTTTCGAGCCGGAAGCGGTAATCGATGTTGCGACGCTGACCGGTGCGTGTGTGATTGCACTCGGCCACCACATCACCGGGCTGCTGTCGAACCACAACCCGCTGGCGCACGAGCTGATTGGCGCGTCCGAGCAGGCGGGCGATCGCGCGTGGCGTTTGCCGATGGCCGATGAGTACCAGGAACAGCTTGAGTCCAACTTCGCGGATATGGCGAACATAGGCGGCCGCCCTGGCGGCGCGATCACCGCCGGCTGCTTCCTTTCTCGCTTTGCCCGTAAGTACAACTGGGCGCACCTGGATATCGCCGGTACTGCATGGCGTTCTGGTAAAGCCAAAGGCGCAACCGGTCGTCCGGTGGCGCTGCTGTCGCAGTTCCTGCTGAACCGCGCCGGGTTTAACGGCGAAGAGTAAGCGTCGTCAAGGCCGGATAGCGCGCTTATCCGGCCTGTACCCTCGCGCAATGCGGATGCTGTACCCGATGGATTTCGCGTTGCATCGCGGCGGCAACTGAGCAAATCCCCAGCAGCATAGATAACTATGTGACTGGGGTGCGCAAAGGAAGCCAACAAAGACGCAGCGTGAAAGACGACGGATACCGCGTTTAAATCCTCAACTAAAAGCCCCATATATGAAAAATGCAACGTTCTACCTTCTGGACAATGACAACGCCGCTGACGGCTTAAACGCCGTCGAACAACTGGTGTGTGAAATTGCCGCAGAACGTTGGCGTAACGGTAAACGCGTGCTGATTGCCTGTGCCGATGAACAACAAGCAATTCGTCTGGATGAAGCGCTGTGGGCGCGCCCGGCGGAGAGCTTTGTGCCGCACAACCTGGCAGGCGAAGGACCACGCGGCGGTGCGCCGGTGGAGCTGGCCTGGCCACAAAAACGCAACAGCAGCCCGCGCGATATTTTGATCAGCCTGCGCGCGGAATTTGCAGATTTTGCCACCGCTTTCACAGAAGTGATAGACTTCGTTCCTCACGAAGATTCTCTGAAACAACTGGCGCGCGAACGCTATAAAGCGTACCGCATGGCTGGTTTCAACCTGAACACGGCAACCTGGAAATAATGGAAAAGACATACAACCCCAAAGATATCGAACAGCCGCTGTACGAGCAGTGGGAAAAGCAGGGCTATTTCAAACCGAACGGTGATGAAAGCCAGGAAAGCTTCTGCATCATGATCCCGCCGCCGAACGTCACCGGCAGTTTGCATATGGGCCACGCCTTCCAGCAGACCATCATGGACACCATGATCCGCTACCAGCGCATGCAGGGGAAAAACACCCTGTGGCAAGCGGGGACTGACCACGCGGGTATCGCCACCCAAATGGTGGTTGAGCGTAAAATTGCCGCCGAAGAGGGTAAAACCCGCCACGACTACGGTCGCGACGCCTTTATCGACAAAATCTGGCAGTGGAAAGCGGAATCCGGCGGTACCATTACCCGCCAGATGCGCCGTCTCGGTAACTCCGTAGACTGGGATCGTGAACGCTTCACCATGGACGAAGGCCTCTCCAACGCCGTAAAAGAAGTGTTCGTCCGCCTGTATAAAGAAGACTTAATTTACCGTGGCAAACGCCTGGTGAACTGGGATCCAAAACTGCGCACGGCGATTTCCGATCTGGAAGTGGAAAACCGCGAGTCGAAAGGCTCAATGTGGCATATCCGCTACCCGCTGGCCGACGGTGCGAAAACCGCCGACGGTAAAGATTACCTGGTGGTTGCCACCACGCGCCCGGAAACCCTGCTGGGTGATACCGGCGTGGCGGTGAACCCGGAAGATCCGCGCTACAAAGATCTGATTGGCAAATTCGTGGTGCTGCCGCTGGTGAACCGCCGCATTCCGATTGTGGGCGACGAACACGCCGACATGGAAAAAGGCACCGGCTGCGTGAAAATCACCCCGGCGCACGACTTTAACGACTATGAAGTCGGCCGTCGCCACAAGCTGCCAATGATCAACATTCTGACCTTTGACGGTGATATCCGTGAAAGCGCACAGGTGTACGACACCAACGGCAACGAATCTGACGTTTATCCGGCGGATATCCCGGCTGAGTTCCAGAAGCTGGAGCGTTTTGCCGCGCGTAAAGCTATCGTCGCGGCTGTTGACGCGCTTGGCCTGCTGGAAGAGATCAAACCGCACGACCTGACTGTTCCGTACGGCGATCGCGGCGGCGTGGTTATCGAACCAATGCTCACCGACCAGTGGTATGTGCGTGCCGATGTGCTGGCGAAACCGGCGGTGGAAGCCGTTGAAAATGGCGACATTCAGTTCGTGCCGAAACAGTACGAAAACATGTATTTCTCCTGGATGCGCGACATTCAGGACTGGTGTATCTCCCGTCAGCTGTGGTGGGGTCACCGCATTCCGGCGTGGTACGACAACGAAGGCAACGTTTATGTTGGCCGCAATGAAGACGAAGTGCGCCAGGAAAACAATCTGGCCGCCGATGTCGCCCTGCGCCAGGACGACGACGTACTGGATACCTGGTTCTCCTCCGCGCTGTGGACGTTCTCAACCCTCGGCTGGCCGGAAAACACCGACGCGCTGCGCCAGTTCCACCCGACCAGCGTGATGGTTTCCGGCTTTGACATTATCTTCTTCTGGATTGCGCGCATGATCATGATGACCATGCACTTCATCAAAGATGAAGACGGCAAGCCGCAGGTGCCGTTTAAAACCGTCTACATGACCGGTCTTATCCGCGATGATGAAGGCCAGAAGATGTCCAAATCCAAGGGCAACGTGATTGACCCGCTGGATATGGTTGACGGTATTTCGCTGGCAGATCTGCTGGAAAAACGCACCGGCAACATGATGCAGCCACAGCTGGCGGAGAAAATCCGCAAGCGCACCGAGAAACAGTTCCCGGACGGCATTGAACCGCACGGCACCGACGCCCTGCGTTTCACCCTCGCGGCGCTGGCTTCAACCGGCCGCGACATCAACTGGGATATGAAACGCCTGGAAGGTTACCGTAACTTCTGTAACAAGCTGTGGAACGCCAGCCGCTTTGTACTGATGAACACCGAAGATCAGGATTGCGGCTTCAACGGCGGTGAAATGGTGCTGTCACTGGCGGACCGCTGGATCCTGGCCGAATTCAACCAGACCATCAAAGCCTATCGTGACGCGCTGGATAACTTCCGTTTCGATATCGCGGCGGGCATTCTGTATGAGTTCACCTGGAACCAGTTCTGTGACTGGTATCTGGAGCTCACCAAACCGGTCATGAACGGTGGTTCTGAAGCGGAACTGCGTGGCACCCGTAACACGCTGGTCACCGTGCTGGAAGGTCTGCTGCGCCTTGCGCATCCGATCATTCCGTTTATCACCGAAACCATCTGGCAGCGCGTGAAAGTACTGAAAGGCATTACCGCCGACACCATTATGTTGCAGCCGTTCCCGCAGTACGACGCGGCGCAGGTGGATGAGAAAGCGCTGGCAGATACCGAGTGGCTGAAACAGGCGATCATCGCGGTACGTAATATTCGTGCTGAAATGAATATTGCGCCGGGTAAACCGCTGGAGCTGCTACTGCGTAGCGCGAACGAGGAAGCGAAGCGTCGTGTAAATGACAACCTGAGCTTCCTGCAAACACTGGCGCGTCTGGAGAGCATCACTGTCCTGCCTGCCAACGATAAGGGCCCGGTTTCAGTAACCAAAATCGTCGACGGCGCAGAATTGCTGATCCCAATGCTGGGTCTTATCGACAAAGACGCAGAGCTGGCACGTCTGGCGAAAGAAGTAGCGAAAGTTGAGCAGGAAATTGGCCGCATCGAAAGTAAGCTGGGCAACGAAGGTTTTGTGGCGCGCGCGCCGGAAGCGGTAATTGCCAAAGAACGCGAGAAGCTTGATGGCTACGCGGAAGCAAAAGCGAAGCTGATTGAGCAGCAGGCGGTTATCGCCGCGCTGTAATCATCGCGCATAAAAAAAGCCGGGCAGCGATGCCCGGCTTTTTTAATTTCTGGCCGGATAAGACATCATCACCATCCGGCGAATTACAGCACCGCCGGGTAGAATGACAAGCCGCGAGCCAGCAGATTCGCCGGATCTTTCGCGGGCTGCACACCATGATCTTCCAGTGGCAATGCTTCAAGGTCGCCATGAACATGGGTATTTTCCAGCAGATAACGGGTCATACGCACTTTCGCCCACGGCCATGCCAGGAACAGCGTGACGCAGCACACAATCATATTGCTGATGGAAATCCAGAACATACGGCCCATCGCCACCGTTGAGGAGAAACGAATGTTCCCTTCCAGCGCCAGTTGCCCGTAAATGTAGGCGCGCAGTTTCACAAACGCAAAAAGGAAGCAGACAATCGCCCCGACAATATAAATCAGGTAGCTCAGTACTAATTTGCCGTAAAGCGGCCCCATCATCAGCGCTAATTGCTCCGGATCGCCGCCCGCTGCATAAGCATATTCTGACATCGTAATGAATGACGGAATAATCATCACCATTACCAGCACAATAAACGGCACAAACAGCAGCATCGACAGCACTACAATGGTGATGCATTTTTTCATTGAAATTTCAGCCGAGAATTTCAGTTTGCCGTACTGCAAATTATTAATCAGCATGCCAAACCATTGCGCAGCATATACGCCCTGCATAATGGCAATACCCAGCAGTAATACCAATGTACCGATACCAATCATCACGGAAATAGCGCCATATGAGCCGCTACTTAATGCCGAAGTCACAAAGAGGGAGAACACTACCACCGAGGCGATAATAATCAACAGCGGGCAGCCCATCATCACCCACCAGGCGCGCAGAGGACTGGCGTAAAAATTAAACCGCACGCCGTTAATCTCTGTCATCAACATTTGATAACGCAGACCCTGAGTAATCAACCACGGGAAGAAAATCAGGAACAGGCCCATCATACAGAGCTGTAAAAGTACGTTCTGGTAGGCCACGTTAATAAAGAAAATCACATACAGCACTAACAGGCAGAGCCAGCCGACAAAAATAGAACGCCCGGTCGCATGATAAGAAAAACGCGCACCGCTAAGTTCAGTATTCTCATAAAAATAACGACGCGCGCGCACTAACGCCCACGGCAAATATAACCCCAGCGTTATTAAGGTCAGCAGAATATTGACCAGCCAAACCACGAAATAGCCCTTCCCGCTGCCCTGAAAGAGAAAATGGCGCACGGAAGCCGCCACGGAACCATGAGTTTCGGAAGTCATAACAATCCTTATCGTAAAAAAAGAAGCCAAGACAAATGCAGTCAACCACAACAATATTGCGAAATGGTTATCTCCACTATTAAGTCTAAATAGCTCCCGGTCAAAAAAATAGCGCCCAATATTCCTGGTCTTGCCAGAACGCCCTGGTAGTGGTATTAAGCAGGATCAGCTTATAACCCCAAAAACAGAGTGCAGAGATGAATGTGACCGCTCCGGTAGAGGTAAAAATGCGCCGGATTGCTGCCGCCGACAACGCAGCAATCGCATCTGTGATCCGCCAGGTATCTGCGGAATATGGCCTCACCGCCGATAAAGGCTACACCGTTGCCGACCCCGAACTGGATGAGCTCTATCAGTTATATAGCCGCCCGGGTTGCGCCTATTGGGTCGTGGAGCAAAACGGCGAAGTGGTGGGCGGCGGCGGCGTCGCGCCACTGAAATGTAGCGAGCCGGACATCTGCGAACTGCAAAAAATGTACTTCCTCTCCAGCGCGCGTGGGCAAGGGTTGGCGAAGAAACTGGCGCAAATGGCGCTGGAACACGCCCGCGCGCAGGGTTTTAACCGCTGTTATCTGGAAACCACTGCTTTTCTGACCGACGCCATTGGGCTTTATGAACGCCTTGGCTTTGAGCATATCGACGGCCCGCTCGGCTGCACCGGCCACGTAGACTGCGAAGTGCGGATGCTGAAAACCCTGTAACCCTGAAGCATCCCGAGGCCTTACACCGGTACGCCGCTGTGAAAGCGGAACTCCGCATCCGGTGTTGAGATAAGCAATGCTTCCACTTCACCGAAATGGCGCACACGCGGGCTGATATCAGTGGTCGAAATCTGCTGCGCCAGCGCCAGGTAATCCTGATAGTGACGCGCTTCAGAGCGCAGCAACGACAGGTAAAATTTCTGCAAGTCCTCGTCCAGCCACGGCGCCAATGCTGCAAAACGCTCGCAGGAGCGCGCTTCGATATAGGCACCGCAGATTAACTTATCGACCAGTGTCAGTGGTTCATGCGTGCGAACCTCTTTGAGCATCCCTTTCGCATAACGGCTGGCGGTAATTTTCACGTAGGGAATGTTACGGGCGAGCATGGCTTCCCGCACCTGCCAGAAGTGGTGTAACTCCTCTTTGATCAACAGCACCATGCTATCAATCAGCGCTTGGCCCCAGGCATCGTCAGTTTGCGGCATCACACTTTTGCCAATCAGCTTATGCAGCGCGACAAAATCCGGCTCCGGCCCCTCGCGAAAAGTAAATTCTTCATAGGGTTTCAGCCACGCCAGTAGCGCGTCCGAACCGCTTTTATCCGCCACATAACGGCGCACCAGCAGCATGGCGGTTTGCGCCGCTTTCAGTTCGCACACCATATGATCGGTAAGCAGCAGCGGCAGCATTGATGGATCGCGCGCTTTGTCCAGCCAGGATTGCGGTGTCGGGCAGTGCAGAAAGTTTAAAACCGGGGAGAGTATTTGCGGGTAATCCATGATGGTTCCTTGCATTGCGGCAGCGAACGCTGCCGCAATATTTACTCAGTGACGAACACCGTCATCTTCTTCGTCGACGTAATCCTCGTCGTCATCGTCACTCTCTTCGCCGTTCGGGTCTTCGTAGTAAGTTCCCCAACCGTCGTATTCAACGTCGAATTTCTCAGCCAGGTTAAGCAGTTGTTCCACTTGGGCGTCGATCAGATCGGCGTTCAGCGCGCTTTCACTCAGTACGTCACAGCAGATAACCACTTCACCTTCGTCCAGTTCCAGCTCTTCCGGCTCTGTCACTTCGTAGCCCAGTTTAAAGGCTTCAACAGCGGCTTTTTCCAGCGTTTCGAAATCATCTGCCGACAGGTGATGCTCAATGGTATACAGCGCATCAGGATCGCTGCCATCTTCCAGCAATTCTTCAATAATCAAACGCGTCTCTTCGCGCTGTTCTTCCAGGTGTTCCGGGTTCGCCATGGCTCGTTCCTCATCAATGTGGCAGATACACTTATTGTCACACACCGCTGGCATTGCCTCCACTCCTCGCCGAAAAGATTTATAACACGGGGTTGCAAATGAATATTCATACATATAAATTGAATTTTAATTCAATAAGTGGCCTTCGCCATGTGAGGGAAATATGTCCGCGTTTTATCAAAAGCATTTTTTGAAACTGCTCGATTTTACACCTGCTGAAATCAATACCCTGCTGCAACTCGCCGCGCAGCTGAAAGCGGATAAGAAAAAAGGTCAGGAAGTCCAGAAACTTACCGGGAAAAATATCGCGCTCATCTTCGAAAAAGACTCAACCCGCACACGATGCTCTTTCGAAGTTGCCGCATATGATCAAGGTGCTCGCGTAACGTATCTCGGCCCAAGCGGCAGCCAAATCGGACATAAAGAATCAATAAAAGACACGGCGCGCGTACTGGGGCGCATGTACGACGGCATTCAATATCGTGGTTATGGCCAGGAGATTGTCGAAACGCTGGCGCAATACGCAGGCGTACCGGTGTGGAACGGTTTAACCACTGAATTCCACCCGACTCAATTGCTGGCCGACCTTCTGACCATGCGCGAGCACTTGCCGGGCAAAGCCTTTAACCAGATGAAATTGGTTTACGCCGGAGATGCGCGTAACAACATGGGCAACTCCATGCTGGAAGCCGCCGCGCTGATGGGTTTGGATCTGCGTCTTGTCGCGCCAAAAGCCTGCTGGCCAGAAGCAAGCCTGGTAGCAGAATGCAAAGCGCTGGCGGTGAAAAACGGCGGCAACATTCTGCTGACGGAAGATATCGCCGCCGGCGTGAAGGACGCGGATTTCATTTACACCGATGTGTGGGTATCGATGGGCGAAGCGAAAGAGAAGTGGGCGGAGCGTATCGCGCTGCTGCGGCCTTACCAGGTCAACAGCAAAATGTTGTCGCTCACTGGTAACCCGCAGGTGAAATTCCTGCACTGCCTGCCCGCATTTCATGACGATAAGACCACGCTCGGCGAGAAAATGGCGGAAGAGTTTGGTCTGCACGGCGGCATGGAAGTGACTGACGAGGTATTTGAATCACCGGCAAGCATTGTGTTTGATCAGGCGGAAAACCGGATGCACACCATCAAAGCAGTGATGGTTGCCACCCTCAGCAAGTAACGCAATAAGCCCGGTTGCGCAGCGCGACCGGGCATTACGCTTATGCAATCAGCAGCTTCACGACAACTTTACGCACCTGCGCCGGCGCCTTTACCGCACACAGCGGTTTGTGAACTTCGCCGGGGTAGAACACCACAAAATCCCCTTCGCTCAGTACCACCGTCTTTTCCTGCCCGCCTTCCGGCAAAAACGCAATGTCTTTATCCGCCAACCAGTCGGTGTCCGGCGCGCCCGCGGGCTGGGTGCTGAAGGTCATCCCTTCCTGGCCTTTCAGTACAATTTGAATATCCAGATAACGTGCGTGGTACTCGGCTCGACGCTCCGCAAACGGCTGGGTCATATCTTCGGATACCAAAAAGAACAGGCGGTTGCCGTCGATATCATGTTTGCCAGCGGGAGTCGCGTCGGTGACGTGCTGCTTAACGTGTTCAATAGCCTGGCGCAGCTCTTCCGGCAGCCAGGATTGTAAATTGTGAATATTGCCAACGATCATGGTGTAGCCCTCAACATAAAACATCGTTTCATTTTTAGCTTTTATACGAAAATTCACACTGCCATACCACCACTTTTTACCGGAGATTTGTTGCAATGCATGTTTATTGGAAAATATGTTATATGCCTGTTAAGACCGGGTAGTCTTTTATGCAGTAAATATGCATAAAGCCCAAACCGAAGCGCCAGCAATACGTGGTGACATACTGATAAAAAAGCAGTTATTTAAAAAAATTTTGCCCGATCACACTTTAGCACCCCATCAATTTGCGCATTCATTCACTGGTTATTTCCCTTTTTTGCCACCAGCAGAATCGTTCTATTCATTTTTTTGCATATCTATTCCACTCGTTACGATTAAAACTTATTAATCAATGCGTTACATATTCATATAAATTGATGAATAGCTACAAAACAATAACAACCATGAATAAGTTCAGCCATTAATGCGTAAGCATTCATCTTTATAATTAGGCTAATTCTCTATTCCCTGATGCGAATCATGCAATTGAACGGCGGCGATTTAATATCCCATTCGACGTGAGCGTAATCACACTATTAATTCTTACGGCTTCTACTATGAGCCATGAAATTAATCATCATTAACACGCAAAGAAATTAATCATATTTCATTGCGCGCCCCTTTTTATTCTGAAAAAAAGTTAAAGGAATAATTATGGAAAATCACTACGTCGCTTCTGAAATAGGTCAATTGCGTAGCGTTATGCTGCACCGCCCCAATTTAAGCCTGAAACGGTTAACACCGTCGAATTGTCAGGAGCTGCTATTCGATGACGTGTTATCGGTTGAACGCGCAGGGGAAGAGCATGACGCCTTTGCAAACACGCTGCGCGAGCAGGGTGTGGAAGTCCTGCTGTTGACCGATCTTCTGACACAAACGCTTGATATTGCAGAGGCAAAAGCCTGGCTGCTGGAAATCCAGATCTCTGATTATCGCCTTGGCCCAACCTTCGCCGCAGACGTACGCAGCTGGCTGGCGGATATGCCGCACCGTGAACTGGCACGGCGGCTCAGCGGTGGATTAACCTACGGCGAGATCCCGGCATTTATTAAAAATATGGTAGTGGATACCCACACGGCGAATGATTTTATTATGAAGCCGCTGCCCAACCATTTATTTACCCGTGACACGTCGTGCTGGATTTATAACGGCGTGTCGATTAATCCGATGGCCAAACCTGCCCGCCAGCGGGAAACGAATAATCTGCGCGCTATTTATCGCTGGCATCCGGCATTCGCCGATGGCGATTTTATTAAATACTTTGGCGACGCGAATATTAATTACGATCACGCCACGCTGGAGGGTGGCGATGTATTAGTGATTGGTCGCGGCGCGGTATTAATTGGCCTGTCTGAACGGACTACACCGCAAGGCGTAGAATTTCTTGCCAATAGCCTGTTCAAACACCGCCAAGCTGAACGCGTTATCGTTGTCGAACTGCCGAAACACCGCTCCTGCATGCACCTCGACACGGTGATGACCCATATCGATATCGACACCTTCTCCGTTTACCCCGAAGTAGTGCGTAAAGACGCCCACTGCTGGACGCTCACCCCGGACGGGCGCGGCGGCCTGCAACGCACGCAGGAAAGCGACCTGCTACACGCCATCGAAAAAGCGCTCGGGATTGACCAGATCCGGCTTATCACCACCGGTGGCGACGCCTTTGAAGCTGAACGCGAACAGTGGAATGACGCCAACAACGTCCTCACGCTGCGCCCCGGCGTGGTTGTGGGCTACGAACGCAATATCTGGACCAACGAAAAATATGACAAAGCCGGGATCACCGTGCTGCCGATCCCCGGCGACGAACTGGGACGCGGGCGCGGCGGTGCGCGTTGCATGAGCTGTCCACTCGAACGCGACGGCATTTAAAGGAGCCATCATGGAAAGAAAACCCACGCTGGTTGTCGCCCTAGGTGGCAACGCGCTGCTGAAACGCGGTGAACCGCTGGAAGCGAATATCCAGCGCCAGAACATTGACCTTGCCGCGCGCACCATCGCCGGGCTGACCGCGCAGTGGCGCGTGGTGCTGGTACACGGCAACGGGCCGCAGGTCGGCTTGCTGGCGCTGCAAAACAGCGCTTACGACAAAGTTACCCCTTACCCGCTCGATATTCTCGGCGCAGAAAGCCAGGGGATGATTGGCTACATGCTGCAACAGTCGCTGAAAAACAACCTGCCACAGCGCGAAGTCAGCGTCCTGCTCACACAAGTGGAAGTGGATGCCAGTGACCCGGCATTCAGCAACCCCAGCAAATACATCGGCCCGGTTTACAGCGAGGCGCAAGCCCAAACGCTGCAGCAGGAAAAAGGCTGGGTATTTAAGGCCGATGGTCGCTATTTCCGCCGCGTGGTGCCCTCCCCGCAACCCAAACGCATTGTTGAAAGCGACGCCATTAGCGCGCTGATAAACCGCGATCACCTGGTGATTTGCAATGGCGGCGGCGGCGTGCCGGTGGTGGAAAACGCCAACGGCTACCACGGCATCGAAGCGGTGATCGACAAAGATCTCTCGGCGGCGCTACTGGCGCGGCAAATCGAAGCCGACGCCCTGCTGATCCTGACCGATGCCGACGCGGTGTACCTCGACTGGGGCAAACCCACGCAGCGCCCGCTGGCGCAAGTCACCCCGGACATGCTGCAAGGCATGCAGTTCGACGCAGGCTCAATGGGGCCAAAGGTCGCCGCCTGCCGCCAGTTTGTCGAGCAGTGTCACGGCATCGCGGGCATTGGCGCGCTGGCAGATGGCCCGGCCATTCTCGCCGGGGACAAAGGCACATTGATTCGTTACTGATTTAAAAAAGGAAATCTCATGAGCATCAACCTGAAAAACCGCAACTTTCTCAAACTGCTCGACTACACCCCGGCGGAGATCCAGTACCTGATCGATCTGGCTATTCAGCTAAAAGCAGACAAAAAAGCAGGGCGCGAGAAGAAAACGCTGGTTGGCAAAAACATCGCGCTGATTTTTGAAAAAACCTCCACCCGCACCCGCTGCGCGTTTGAAGTCGGCGCGTTCGATCAGGGCGCGCAGGTGACTTATCTCGGCCCAAGCGGTTCGCAGATTGGCCACAAAGAGTCGATGAAAGACACCGCTCGCGTACTGGGGCGCATGTATGACGGCATCGAATACCGTGGTTATGGCCAGCAGATTGTGGAAGAGCTGGGCGAATACGCGGGCGTGCCAGTGTGGAACGGGCTGACCAACGAGTTTCACCCGACGCAGATCCTCGCGGATCTGATGACCATGCTGGAACACGCGCCGGGTAAACGTCTGCCGGATCTGCGCTTTGCCTATCTGGGCGATGCGCGCAACAACATGGGTAACTCGCTAATGGTCGGCGCGGCGAAGATGGGCATGGATATCCGCCTGGTGGCACCAAAATCCTTCTGGCCGGAGTCAGCACTGGTTGAACAGTGCCGCACCATCGCCCGTGAAACCGGCGCGCGCATCATGCTCACCGAGGACGTGGAAGAAGGTGTGCAGGGCGTCGATTTCCTCTACACCGATGTGTGGGTGTCGATGGGCGAGCCGAAAGAAGCGTGGTCCGAGCGCGTCAGCCTGATGAAACCCTACCAGGTAAACGGTGCGGTGGTGAAAGCCACCGGCAATCCGCAGGTGAAATTTATGCACTGCCTGCCCGCATTTCATAACGAGCACACCAAAGTGGGCGGCGAGATCGAAATGGCGTATGGCCTGAAAGGGCTGGAAGTCACCGAAGAGGTTTTCGAATCGCCTAACTCTATCGTTTTTGATGAAGCAGAAAACCGGATGCACACCATCAAAGCGGTGATGGTGGCAACCCTCGGCGACTAACCACTCCCCCGGCGCGCCGCGGGTGCGCCGGGGTTAAGGAGCACATCATGGGCAAGTTCAAATTCCCTTCCGCTTACACCATTCTCTTTTTGTTGATCGCCATTGTCGCCGCGCTCAGCTGGGTGATCCCCGCCGGGCAATACCAAATGGCAATGAACACGGCACTTGGCAAAGAAGTGCCGATTGCCGGTACTTATGCGCATGTCGCCGCGCATCCACAAGGGTTAATCGCAGTGATCATGGCGCCGATAAGTGGTCTTTACGATCCTGATACCGGCCAGGCAGGTGCAATCGATGTGGCGCTGTTTATTCTGATCATCGGCGGATTTCTTGGCATCGTCACCAAAACGGGCGCTATTGACGCCGGGATCGAGCGCGTAACGACACGTTTGCGTGGCCGTGAAGAGTGGATGATCCCGATCCTGATGGCGTTGTTTGCCGCAGGCGGCACCATCTACGGTATGGCGGAAGAGTCGCTGCCATTTTATACGCTGCTGGTTCCCGTGATGCTCGCCGCCCGTTTTGATCCGGTTGTCGCCGCCTCCACCGTGCTGCTCGGCGCAGGGATCGGCACACTCGGATCGACCATCAACCCCTTCGCCACGGTGATCGCCGCTAACGCCGCCGGGATCCCGTTTACCCACGGCATCCTCCTGCGTGTTGCACTGCTGGTGATTGGCTGGGTGATTTGCGTTGCCTGGGTGATGCGCTACGCCCGTAAAGTGCGCGCCAATCCGGCGCTGTCTATCGTCGCCGACAAACAGGACGAGGATCGGGCATTTTTCCTCGGCAATAAATCGCCGGAGATGCTCGAATTCACCCCGGTGCGCAAACTGATCCTGCTTATCTTCGCGCTGGCCTTTGTGGTGATGATTTACGGCGTGGCAGTGCTTGGCTGGTGGATGGCGCAGATTTCAGCAGTGTTTCTGGCAAGCGCCATCATCGTGGGTTTGATCGCCCGCATGAGCGAAGAGGAATTGACCTCAACATTTATCAACGGTGCACGGGATCTGCTGGGCGTAGCGCTGATTATCGGCATTGCCCGCGGTATCGTAGTGATCATGGATAAAGGTATGATTACTCATACTATTTTGCACAGCGCCGAAGGCATGGTCAGCGGATTGTCCACCGTTGCGTTTATCAACGTTATGTACTGGCTGGAAGTGGTGCTGTCGTTCCTCGTGCCCTCTTCTTCTGGTCTTGCAGTGCTGACGATGCCGATTATGGCGCCACTGGCCGATTTCGCTAACGTCAACCGTGAACTGGTCGTCACCGCGTACCAATCGGCTTCCGGTATTGTCAACCTGGTGACCCCCACGTCGGCAGTGGTGATGGGCGGACTGGCAATCGCCCATGTTCCCTATGTGCGCTACCTGAAATGGGTCGCGCCATTGCTGGCGATATTAACGGTGGTGATCATGGTGGCACTCAGCCTTGGCGCTCTGCTGTAGCGCGCCGGGTGGCGCTTTGCTTACCCGGTCTGTGGATAATATACAGGCCCGGTAAGCATGGCGTTGCCGGGCGTTTTGTTTCGGCAACCAATACGGGAAAAGAGATGATGGAATATGGAGATTATTCACCGAAAGAGCAGCTACAACTGGCGGTCTGCCAACGCCTGATCAGCGAAAAAAGTTATCTTTCACAGGAGGAGATCCGCCGCGATTTGCAGTGCCACGGCTTCGACAGTATCAGCCAGTCCACCGTTTCCCGCCTGTTGAAACTGCTCGGTGTAATCAAAATTCGCAACGCCAAAGGACAAAAAATTTATTCGCTGAATCCGCAGTCACGCCCGGTGCCGGACGCGGCCCGCTCCGTCTCCGAAATGGTGGTTAGCGTTGAGCATAATAGCGAATTTATCCTTATTCACACCGTGGCGGGGTATGGCCGCGCAGTGGCAAGAATTCTGGATTACCACCAGTTGCCGGAGATCCTCGGCGTGGTAGCAGGGAGCAGTATCGTCTGGGTCGCCCCGAGGATAGTGAAGCACACCGCGTTAGTGCATAAGCAAATTAATTATTTACTTAGAACGCATTAATATTCAAAGAGAACCGTTTGCATTGCGTAAAATGTGCATCAATCGCTTGATCCGCGAAAACAGCTGCGTATAATCCGGGACAATTTGCCGGGAGGAAGAATGGTCCAGTGTGTACGACAAACTGTCTTACCGCGTCTGAAAAAAGGCGCTGGCCTGCCGTTTTCCTTTCCCGTTGTAAACCCAATTCCACAGCCCCTCTATTGAGGGGCTTTTTTTTGCGCAGTCGTCAGGAGATAACCATGGCTAACCCGCTATATCAGAAACATATCATTTCCATAAACGATCTCAGCCGCGAAGAACTCGAACTGGTGCTAAATACCGCCGCACGCCTGAAGGCCAACCCGCAGCCGGAGTTGCTCAAGCATAAAGTGATCGCCAGTTGCTTCTTTGAAGCGTCCACCCGCACGCGTTTATCGTTTGAAACCTCCATGCACCGCCTCGGCGCGAGCGTGGTCGGTTTCTCCGACAGCAGCAACACGTCGCTGGGCAAAAAAGGCGAAACGCTGGCCGACACCATTTCGGTGATCAGCACCTATGTGGACGCGATTGTTATGCGCCATCCGCAAGAGGGCGCAGCGCGTCTGGCGACTGAGTTTTCCGGCGGCATTCCGGTGCTCAACGCTGGTGACGGCGCTAACCAGCATCCGACGCAAACGCTGCTCGACCTGTTCACCATTCAGGAAACACAAGGCCGCCTCCAGAATCTCAATATTGCGATGGTCGGCGACCTGAAATATGGCCGCACCGTGCATTCGCTGGCGCAGGCGCTGGCGAAATTCAGCGGCAACCGCTTCTACTTTATCGCCCCGGACGCGCTGGCGATGCCGCAGTACATTCTCGATATGCTGGACGAAAAAGGCATGGCCTGGAGCGTACACGCCAGCATCGAAGAGGTGATGACCGAGGTGGACATCCTCTATATGACACGCGTGCAGAAAGAGCGTCTGGACCCGTCGGAATACGCCAACGTCAAAGCCCAATTTGTCCTGCGCGCCAGCGATTTAACCAACGCGCGCAGCAATATGAAGGTGCTGCACCCGCTGCCGCGCGTGGATGAAATTACTACCGACGTGGATAAAACGCCGCACGCCTGGTATTTCCAGCAGGCCGGTAACGGCATCTTCGCCCGCCAGGCTCTGCTGGCGCTGGTTCTCAATCGCGATTTGGCGCTGTAAGGAGAAACGACAATGACACACGATAATAAACTGCAGGTCGAAGCCATCAAACGCGGCACCGTGATTGACCACATCCCGGCGCGCGTCGGGTTTAAATTGCTGACGCTGTTTAAGCTGACGGAAACCGATCAGCGCATCACCATCGGCCTGAATCTGCCGTCCGGCGAGATGGGGCGCAAAGATTTGATCAAGATCGAGAACACGTTTCTTACCGACGAGCAGGTAAACCAACTGGCGCTGTACGCACCGCAGGCCACGGTCAACCGTATCGACGAGTATGAAGTGGTGGGCAAATCGCGCCCGAGCCTGCCAGAGCGCATCACTGGTGTACTGGTGTGCCCGAACAGCAACTGCATCAGCCATGCAGAGCCGGTCGCCTCCAGCTTTGCGGTGAAAAAACGCGAAAGCGACATCGCGCTGAAGTGTAAGTATTGTGAGAAAGAGTTCTCACACCATGTGGTACTGGCTAACTAATTGCGGTTGGTATTGCGTTTTTCCCTCCCTATAATGGGGCGGAACCTCAATACCGCTGTCATTCAGGAGTTATTATGACCAAAGTTATCGCCACGGAAAATGCGCCAGCAGCGATTGGCCCTTATGTTCAAGCTGTTGATCTTGGCAACATGATCCTGACCTCGGGTCAGATCCCGGTTGATCCGAAGACCGGTAGCGTCCCGGAAGATGTGGCGGCGCAAGCACGTCAGTCGCTGGACAACGTGAAAGCGATCGTTGAAGCGGCGGGTCTGAAAGTGGGCGACATCGTGAAAACCACCGTTTTCGTGAAAGATCTCAACGATTTCGCTACCGTTAACGCTACCTATGAAGCTTTTTTCAACGAGCACAATGCCAGCTTCCCGGCGCGCTCCTGTGTAGAAGTGGCGCGTCTGCCGAAAGACGTAAAAATCGAGATTGAAGCCATCGCTGTTCGCCGTTAATCGCGGTTACGCGACAGATAAAAGGCAGCTTACGCTGCCTTTTTTATTGCCCACTTAAAGCGCAACCAGTTTTTGGCTCTGCCCGCTTACCTTTAAATTTAAATCTCACAGGCTGCCAGTGGTTTCTTTTGAAGAAGTTGGTACACCCTTTCAGGGAATCAATTTATGTACGCTTATCACCCAGGCGTTCACCGATTGCGCGTAGCGCGCAGCAGTTTTTCCAGGGGATAGACCGCCGCGATCACCACTTCGTCCTGAATTTGCGCCGCGCTATCCAGCTCCCGCTGAAGAGACGCAATCTCGCCATCATCCAGCGTCCCCTGACGCGCCACTAAATCCGTCAGCCGCAGCCCAATAGAAGCAAGCTTATCCACCTGCAAAATCACCGGTCGCATCGCTTTTAGCTGATAGTTACTGTCGCTGAGCGCCAGCGCATCGCTGGTATTACCCTGCCAGCGGCTAAAGAGATGGCGCAGCGCCACAGCGCTGGTGCTGTCTTCCGCATCGCTCACCAGTCTGTCGACCCACTGGTTCATCTGGCGAACAGTGCTGCTCTCCGGTGCCAGCGCATCGGCAAAGCGGTTCAGCGGCTCAAACTGATGATAATGACCGGCCTGGAATTTCAGATGCTGGCGCGTGTAGTAGTGCGCCGGTTCGACAGCCTGGGCGAGGATTTGCAGCGGCAATGTATCGGCGCTGTTCGCAAGGCGCGTGAACTGCGCCAGTTGCTGGCTATGTTGTTGCAGGCCGACTGATACTGTCGACCAACTGTCCATTGCCTGCAAACGGCTGTACATGTTGTCGCTGTCGTTGACATCCTGCGCCGACCATAAGCGCTCCGCCACGGCAAACGCGCGCGGCCACAGTTTAATATCCAGCACCGGCGCGACCACGTTTTCCGCCCACAGCGCAGCTTCACCACCCAGTAAATTCGCCTGCTGGCTGGCGTCCGGCACGGCGGGTGCAATCCCTTTCGGCACCTCGTTTAGCCTTGCGCCGGTAACCGGATAACGTGCGTTACCCAGCAGGAAGTAACCGCCGAGTTTATCGTCGGTGAGGGTGATAACCGGACGCGTTTCGCCCATCCACGTATCGACGACAAAACTCACCTGGCGATCGCTGCGCCAGTCGATATGCTGCACGGCGCGGCGGGATTTACCTTTGAAATCAATAAATCCGCGCCATCCACTTTCGCCTTTGACCAACGTAAACGTCCCTTCCACCGGGCTGCCTTTCAGGCGCGGCATCGAAAACGACCAGCTTTGCGCGCTGTCGTTATCGGCAATCACATCCACACCGTTTAATCCCTGCGGCACAATCTCATTGCGATAGTGATAGGCGGTGTACTGCGGCTGATCGAGGTAAAAACCGGTGGAGAGAATGCCTTTGTAACCCTGTTTTGCCACCTCGCCCAGCGCGTCCTGCCCCTGCCAGGACTGGATCAAAATGCTTTTGGGCAAATCAGGGTGGAAGATCTCATCCCAACCCACCATCTGGCGCTGATGTTTTTCGAGGATCGCCTCCAGCTTGCGGTTGAAATACGCCTGCAACGCATGGCTGTCGGCCAGTTTATTATCACGCATAAATTGCTGGATCGCCGGGTTGTTTTTCCATTGCGTATCGTCCACTTCATCGCCGCCAATGTGCAGATACGCATCCGGGAAGATCGCTGCCAGTTCGCTGATCATCGCTTCAGCAAAGGTGTAAGTCGCCACTTTTGTTGGATCCAGCACCGGTTTCAGCACGCCCCAGTGGCGCTCCATCTGATACGGCCCCGGCGCGCTCATCAGCTCCGGATAGGCAACAGCAATCGCTGAAGCGTGGCCCGGCATGTCGATTTCCGGCACCACGCGAATGCCGCGCGCCGTGGCGTAGCGCACCACATCGCGCATTTGTTCTTCGCTGTAAAAGAGGTCATCGCTAGCAAGCTGCGTCAATTTGGGGTAGCGCTTCGAGCTAAAACGCCAGCCCTGATCGTCGGTTAAATGCCAGTGCAGCACATTCAGTTTCGCCGCCGCCATACCGTCGAGCTGCCGTTTGATGTCCTCGACCGGCACAAAATGCCGCGCAGAATCGAGCAGCAAACCGCGCCACGGGAAGCGCGGCGAATCGTCAATGGTCACCCACGGCAAGGCGGTGTTTTCCGTGCCGTTTTGGATCAACTGGAGCAGCGTTTCTATGGCGCGCAGCGCACCAAAGCGGGTATTTGCGGCGATTTGAACGCCATTTGCATCGATCGTCAGCGTGTAGTGCTCATCGCTATCCAGCTTTGGCAGCGGTGCCACTTTTTTGGCGATAGTTATCGTAATGGTGGGATGTTGCGGTTTTTCCGCCTGCGGTTGCAGCGTCCAGCCGGTTTGCCGGGCGATGCGCTGGCGCAGCCGTGTAACGGCGTCGCCCAGATCGTCACCGCTGACGCTGATAGAGAGCGTGTCCGTCAATACCAGCGCCCCCTGCGTTGCCGGACGTTCAACCTTTGCAGGCCACGGCATCAGCGGCAAGTCGCCCGCAGGCGCAGCAAAAGCGGAAGAACCGAGCAGCAACCCGGCAGTTAACAGGCTGTAACGCAACATAAATGTTCCTTCAGACGACGTCAGACGAGGGAAAACATTTTGTTAACATGCGCCCTCAGGAGCGTCAAGCGCGCCGGGCGACGGGGATCACAGCTTGCGGGAATTGAGAGAAATACCCGGCCTGCGCGCTAAGCACAGGTCGGGTTCAGGCGAATATTTACTGCCAACCGTAGCGGCGGCTATAGAATCCTTTCATCCACTGCGTGAGCGTCATGTAACCCGCCAGGATCGCCACCAGCCACGGGAAATACGCCAGCGGCAGCGCCTGCAATTGCAGATATTGCGCCAGCGGTGAGAACGGCAGCGCAATACCCACGCAGATCACCATCAGCGTCATCACCACCAGCGGCCAGGCGGCGCGGCTCTGAATAAACGGCACGCGGCGGGTGCGGATCATATGCACAATCAGCGTTTGCGACAGCAAACCAACCACAAACCAGCCGGACTGGAACAAGGTTTGCGCTTCTGGCACGTTAGCTTTAAACACCCACCACATCACGCAAAACGTCACGATGTCGAAGATCGAACTGATCGGGCCAAAGAAGATCATAAAGCGGCCCAGATCCGCCGGATTCCAGCGCTGCGGCTTGGCGATCTGCTCGTCGTCAACGTTATCAAACGGGATCGCCACCTGCGATACGTCATACACCAGGTTTTGGATCAGCAAGTGCAGCGGCAACATCGGTAAAAACGGCAGAAACGCGCTCGCCACCAGCACACTGAAGACGTTACCGAAGTTGGAGCTGGCAGTGATTTTGATGTATTTCAGCATGTTGGCGAAAGTGCGACGCCCTTCAATCACGCCCTCTTCCAGCACCATCAGGCTCTTTTCCAGCAAAATAATATCTGCCGCTTCGCGGGCGATATCTACGGCACCATCGACGGAAATACCGATGTCTGCTGCGCGCAGCGCCGGGGCGTCGTTGATGCCATCGCCCATAAAACCGACCACATGGCCTTCGCGTTTCAGCAGACGGACAATGCGCTCTTTATGCATCGGCGTCAGCCGGGCGAACAGCGTGATGTGCTTCGCCATTTGCGCCAGTTCGTCATCGCTCATGTGCTCAATTTCGCTGCCGGTCAGCGCATCACCCACTTCCAGCCCCACTTCGTGACACACTTTCGCCGCCACCAGTTCGCTGTCACCGGTGAGGATTTTGACGGTGATACCGCTCGCTTTCAGCGCTTTTAACGCCGGTGCGGTCGTCTCTTTCGGCGGATCGAGGAACGCGATGTAGCCTTCAAGGATCAGATCCGACTCGTCAATACGCTGGTAGTCGCCACTACGTGCCGGCAAATATTTGGTGGCAACCGCCACCACGCGTAGCCCCTGGCGGTTCAGCGTGCTGGTCACGCGTTCAATGCGGCGCAGCATGGTGTCATCCAGCGGGAAGATCTCGCCGTTGAAGCGCACCTGCGAGCAGACGCTGAGGATTTCCGTCAGCGCGCCTTTGCAAATCAGTTGATGAACATCCGCCTGCTGCGCCACCACCACCGACATGCGGCGACGTTCGAAATCAAAGGGGATCTCATCCACTTTGCGCCAGCTCGCCGCCAGCGTCTGCGCCGCTTCCGCGTCCACACCTTCCAGTACAGCGGTATCCAGCAAGTTTTTCAGCCCGGTCTGGTAGTGGCTGTTCAGCCAGGCGCTGTGCAGCACCAGCTCGCTGACTTTACCGCTGATATCCGTGTGATTTTCCAGCACGATTTTGTCCTGCGTCAGGGTGCCGGTTTTATCGGTACAGAGGATATCCATCGCGCCAAAGTTCTGGATGGCGTCCAGATGCTTGACGATCACTTTCTGTTTCGACAGTTTCACCGCACCGCGCGCCAGCGTGGAGGTGACAATCATCGGCAACATTTCCGGCGTCAAACCCACGGCAACCGACAGCGCAAACAGCGCCGCTTCCCACCAGTCGCCTTTGGTAAAGCCATTGATCAGCAAGACGATCGGCGTCATCACCAGCATAAAGCGGATCAATAACATGCTGACGCGGCTGATGCCTTTCTGAAACGCATTCTGCTCAGTTTCTTGCTCACTGACACGCCCGGCCAGTTGACCAAACCAGGTATTGCCGCCCGTGGCGATGACTATCGCCTGCGCCGTGCCGCTCACCACATTGGTGCCCATAAAGCACAGGGTATCGGCTTCCAGCGGGTTACGTTGCGCCGCCTGGCGCGTCGTCGCCACTTTCTCTACCGGCAAGGATTCACCGGTAAGCGAGGCCTGAGCGACAAACAGATCCCGCGCCTGTACCACGCGCAGATCCGCCGGGATCATATCTCCCGCTGCCAGCTTGACGATATCGCCCGGCACCAACTGGTCGATAGGCAATTCACACCAGCCATTTTCGCCCTTCTCATTCACTACGCGCAGTACCGTCGCGGTGTTGCTGACCATCGCTTTCAGCGCATCGGCCGCTTTGGTCGAGCGCGCCTCTTGCAGGAAATTAAGCAGAGTAGAGATCGCCACCATCAGCGCAATCACGCAGGCGGCAAAGAGATCTTCCGAGGCATAGGAAATAATGCCTAAGCAGGTCAGCAGCAAGTTAAACGGGTTGCGATAGCACACCCACAGATGCACCCACCAGGGCGCAGGTTTCTGCGCCGGAATAAGGTTTTCGCCGTGCGCTGCCCGCGCCAGTTCCACTTCCTGCGGGTTCAACCCTTCCGGATGGCTGGCAAAAGTTTTCCAGAGCTTATCGTGTTCCATCGCGGCAATATTTAGGCAGCGCTCGCCCATCGAGACGGGGATACTTCCCTGGACGATATGTTGCACGCCGGGAAGCGGATCGCGCTGCACCAGACGATGCGGTAAATGGCGGTTGAGGCGAGCGAAAAGCTGCCGGGTAATGTTTTTCAGCATGATAATGTCCTTGCCCCCGCGTCACGCGGGTGCGATTTACAACTGGCGTAACAAAGCCGCGCCAACTGGCGTTTTTAATCGGACAGGGACGAAAATGACGTCGCTGCCTTACGCATCCGGTAAGGCAGCAAAAGCGGGCTTACCGGAAAAAGTATCTCCGTCGCGGGAGAGGGGTGGGATCGGGATCCATCTGGCCTCCGGTAAGGTGTGAAGGGCGAATCATAACGTAGCGGTATCATAGCTCCGCAGAATTAAACCAAACATATACGCACCATCAATTGGTAGCACAAAGTGCATAAACCAGACTTTGCTCATTGCTGGCGCTTGGAAGGGATGCAAAACTCCTTTATCCTGCAACCCGCCCCCATCAGGAAAGGATTGAAGTATGCAAAACCGGCTGACAATCAAAGACATCGCACGCTTAAGCGGCGTGGGCAAGTCCACTGTTTCCCGTGTGCTGAATAACGAAAGCGGCGTAAGCCAGCGCACACGCGAGCGGGTGGAAGCGGTGGTTAATCAGCACGGTTTCTCCCCTTCCCGTTCCGCGCGCGCCATGCGCGGGCAGAGCGATAAAGTGGTGGCGATTATCGTTTCGCGTCTGGATTCTCTCTCAGAAAACCTTGCTGTACAGACCATGCTTCCGGCGTTTTACGAACAGGGTTATGACCCGATTATGATGGAAAGCCAGTTCTCGGCGCAGTTAGTCGAAGAGCATTTGCAGATGCTGAGCCGCCGGAATATTGATGGTGTGGTGCTGTTTGGCTTTACCGGCGTCACCGAAAGTTTGCTCACTTCCTGGCAATCGTCACTGGTGCTGCTGGCGCGCGACGCCAGTGGTTTCGCCTCGGTCTGTTATGACGATGACGGCGCAATCCAGTTGTTAATGGAAAACCTTTACGCCCGTGGTCATCGCCATATCAGCTTTATTGGCGTACCGCACAGCGATGCCACGACTGGAAAACGCCGCCACGACGCATATATGGCGTTTTGTCAAAGACACCAGCTCGAACCGAAATTCGCTTTACCGGGCCTTGCCATGAAGCAAGGTTATGAACACGCCGCACACGTTTTAGCCCCTCACACTACCGCCCTGCTCTGCGCGACCGATACGCTGGCGCTTGGTGCCAGTAAATATTTGCAGGAACAGCGCATTGATACCGTTCAACTGGCCAGCGTCGGCAACACGCCGCTGATGAAGTTTCTGCATCCGGAAATTGTCACGGTCGATCCCGGTTACGCCGAAGCGGGTCGCCAGGCCGCCGCGCAATTAATAGAACAGGTCAATGGCCGCGCCACACCTCGTCAAATCGTGATCCCTGCCCACCTCGTTTAAGCCGCTTTATCGTTTATTGTGATCCTCGCCAAGTTTCGGGAACGTTCCCATTTTTAATTTTTTTGCCTGCGGTTACGCTTTGCCTCGGTCATGTTACGCATCATTTCTCCCCCCGAGGCACCAGGATGAGCAAAGTAAATCAATCAGATATCGAACAACTTATTACGCTGGTTGGCGGACGCGAAAACATCGCGACGGTCAGTCACTGTATTACCCGTTTGCGTTTTGTATTAAATAACCCGGCCGCCGCCGACCCAAAGGCGATTGACCAGCTACCGATGGTCAAAGGCTGTTTCACCAACGCCGGACAGTTCCAGGTGGTGATCGGCACCAATGTCGGCGACTACTATCAGGCGCTGCGCGCCGCCACCGGTCTGGCTCATGCGGATAAAGAGCAGGCCAAACAAGCAGCGCGACAAAATATGAAATGGCACGAGCGCTTAATCTCCCACTTCGCGGAAATCTTCTTCCCGCTGCTGCCCGCGCTGATTAGCGGCGGTTTGATCCTCGGTTTTCGCAATATTGTCGGCGATGTCCCGATGAGCAACGGTCAGACGTTGGTGCAGATATTTCCGCCATTGAAAACCGTGTATGACTTCCTCTGGCTGATTGGTGAAGCAGTCTTCTTCTATCTGCCGGTCGGTGTTTGTTGGTCAGCGGTGCGCAAAATGGGCGGAACGCCGATCCTTGGCATTATCCTCGGCGTGACGCTGGTTTCCCCGCAATTGATGAATGCTTATTTACTGGGTTCGCAAGTGCCGGAAGTGTGGAACTTTGGTTTGTTCAGCATCGCGAAAGTGGGTTACCAGGCGCAGGTGATCCCGGCGCTGCTGGCGGGCCTGGCGCTCGGCATGATTGAAACCCGTCTCAAAAAACTGATACCGGACTCCCTTTATCTGGTGATTGTCCCGGTGTGTTCGCTGATTCTGGCGGTATTCCTGGCGCACGCTTTTATCGGCCCGTTTGGCCGCATGATTGGTGACGGTGTGGCATGGGCGGTTCGCCATTTGATGACCGGCAGCTTCGCTCCTATCGGCGCGACACTGTTTGGTTTCCTCTATGCGCCACTGGTGATTACCGGTGTGCATCAAACCACGCTGGCTATCGACATGCAGATGATTCAGAACATGGGCGGTACGCCAGTGTGGCCGCTGATTGCTCTGTCAAACGTTGCGCAGGCGTCGGCGGTGGTGGGCATCATTATTTCCAGCCGTAAAGAGAATGAGCGTGAAATCTCGGTTCCGGCGGCTATCTCCGCGTTTCTCGGCGTAACCGAACCAGCCATGTATGGCATCAACCTGAAATACCGTTTCCCAATGCTGTGCGCGATGATCGGTTCCGGGCTTGCCGGGTTGTTGTGCGGTCTTAACGGCGTGCTGGCGAACGGGATTGGCGTGGCGGGTCTGCCGGGCTTTCTCTCGATTCAACCCGCTTTCTGGCAGATCTTTGCACTTGCTACAGCAGTAGCGGTTGTTATCCCGCTGGTGCTGACCTCCTTTGTTTATCAGCGTAAGTTCCGTCAAGGCACATTGCAGATTGTGTAATTTTTTGGGGCGCGTTTGCGCCCCTTCGTTTTCGCAGGAAATCATGATGAATACCCTTCCCCACTGGTGGCAAAACGGCGTTATCTACCAGATTTACCCAAAAAGTTTTCAGGACACCACCGGCACTGGCACCGGTGATTTACGCGGCGTGATTACGCGCCTCGACTACCTACAAACCCTCGGCGTCGACGCCATCTGGCTGACGCCATTTTATATTTCCCCGCAGGTGGATAACGGCTACGACGTGGCGAATTACACCGCCATCGATCCGCTTTACGGCACACTGGCAGACTTTGATGAACTGGTCGCCCAGGCGCATCAGCGCGGTATCCGCCTGGTGCTGGATATGGTGTTCAACCACACCTCGACGCAGCATGCCTGGTTCCAGGCGTCGCAGGATCCGGCAAGCCCATACCGTTCTTTCTATATCTGGCGCGACGGCGAACCCGAAACGCCGCCGAATAACTGGCGATCGAAATTTGGCGGCAGCGCATGGCGCTGGCACAGCCAGAGCGGTCAGTACTATTTGCATCTGTTCGCGCCGGAGCAGGCCGATCTCAACTGGGAAAACCCGGCGGTACGCGACGAGCTGAAAAAAGTCTGCACGTTCTGGGCCGATCGCGGTGTCGACGGTTTGCGTCTCGATGTGGTGAATTTAATCTCGAAACAGCAGGATTTCCCCGACGATCATAGCGGCGACGGGCGACGTTTTTATACCGATGGGCCGCGCGCCCATGAATTTTTGCAAGAGATGAGCCGTGAGGTTTTTCGCCCGCGCGAGCTGATGACTGTCGGTGAGATGTCCTCTACCACGCTGGAACATTGCCAGCGCTACGGTGCGCTCGACGGCAACGAATTGTCGATGACGTTTAACTTCCACCATCTGAAAGTCGACTATCCCGACGGCGAAAAATGGTCGCTAGCAAAACCGGATTTTGCGGCATTGAAATCGCTGTTCCGCCACTGGCAACAAGGGATGCACAATGTGGCGTGGAATGCGCTGTTCTGGTGTAACCACGATCAACCGCGCATTGTGTCGCGCTTTGGCGATGAAGGTGTGCTGCGCGTACCCGCCGCCAAAATGCTGGCGCTGGTGCTGCACGGCATGCAGGGCACGCCGTACATTTATCAGGGCGAAGAGATTGGCATGACCAACCCGCATTTTGCGCGCATTACCGATTACCGCGATGTGGAAAGCCAGAATATGTTTGCCGAACTGCGTGCCGCCGGATGCGAGCCGGAAGAACTGCTGGCGATCCTCGCCAGTAAATCGCGCGATAACAGCCGCACGCCAATGCAGTGGACCGCCCGCAAAAACGCCGGTTTCACCACCGCCGATCCGTGGATTGGTCTGTGCGATAACTATCGGGAAATCAACGTCGAAAACGCGGTCAACGATAGCGATTCGGTGTTTTATACCTACCAGTCATTGATTCGCCTGCGTAAAAACTTGCCGATACTCAGTTGGGGCGATTATCAGGATCTGCTTCCTACTCACCCGCACTTATGGTGCTACCGCCGCCAGTGGCAGGGAGAAACGTTGTTGGTTATCGCCAACCTCAGCAATCAATTCCAGCCGTGGCGGCCAGAAAAATTACCGGGTGACTGGCAGATTGTCATCAGCAACTATGCAGAAGTTTCCCCAGCGCCGGGTGAAATGACCCTGCGACCGTTCGAAGCCGTTTGGTGGCATCAAAAATAAGCGTTTTTCACTTCCCTGGCGCAAAAAAACAGCAGGCATAAACCTGCTGTTTTTGTTGAATTTTTAGTCAAAACTTGAATGTCTAAATTTACATTTCCTCAGAGTGCCCGTCCTCTGCGCTGTCCGGTTTTTACTTTGTTCTGAGTCAATAAAAGCGCAAACATGTTTGATGCAAATCACTATATATAGAAATTAGAATGCACCCCGGCCCTATATGTTGTATTAATCGACTATTATTCGAACAAGCTGACCACCGCGAAAGCGATACACGCTGTGGATAACAAGGGCCAAGACGGGACGAACTTATTGGTTTTAGTAATGAATAACCAACCAGTCTGCGCGTCCTCATATTGTGGATAACCTGTTTTCTAAAATGGAGTGATCATGACACCGCATGTGATGAAACGAGACGGCTGTAAAGTGCCGTTCAACTCAGAGCGCATACAAGAAGCAATTTTGCGTGCAGCTAAAGCAGCGGGAGTCGATGACGCAGACTATTGCGCCACCGTCGCAGATGTTATTCGTCGTCAGATGCAGGGCCGATCGCAGGTCGATATTAGCGAAATCCAGACTGCCGTCGAAAACCAGTTGATGTCCGGGCCGTACAAGCAACTGGCGCGCGCCTACATTGAGTATCGCCACGACCGCGATATCGCTCGTGAGAAACGTGGCCGTCTGAACCAGGATATTCGCGGTCTTGTCGAGCAGACCAACTCAGCGCTACTCAACGAGAACGCCAACAAAGACAGTAAAGTGATCCCGACCCAGCGCGATCTGCTGGCGGGAATTGTCGCCAAACACTACGCCCGCCAGCACTTGCTGCCGCGCGATGTGGTACTGGCGCACGAACGCGGTGAGATCCACTACCACGATCTCGACTACTCCCCGTTCTTCCCGATGTTCAACTGCATGCTGATCGATCTGAAGGGCATGCTGACCCACGGTTTTAAAATGGGCAACGCGGAGATTGAGCCGCCAAAATCGATCTCCACCGCCACGGCGGTCACCGCGCAGATCATCGCCCAGGTCGCCAGCCATATTTATGGCGGCACCACCATCAACCGTATCGACGAAGTGCTGGCACCGTTTGTCAGCGCCAGCTTCGAAAAACACCGCAGAGTCGCCAGCGAGTGGAACATCCCGGATGCCGATGGCTATGCGCACAGCCGCACCGAGAAAGAGTGTTACGACGCGTTCCAGTCGCTGGAGTATGAAGTTAACACCCTGCACACCGCGAACGGCCAGACACCGTTTGTCACCTTCGGTTTCGGGCTGGGCACCAGCTGGGAATCCCGCTTGATCCAGCAGTCGATCCTGCGTAACCGCATTGCAGGCTTGGGTAAAAACCGTAAAACCGCCGTGTTCCCGAAACTGGTGTTTGCCATCCGCGACGGCCTGAATCATAAGTTTGACGATCCGAACTACGACATCAAACAGTTGGCGCTGGAGTGCGCGAGCAAGCGCATGTACCCGGACATCCTCAATTACGATCAGGTCGTGAAAGTGACCGGTTCGTTTAAAACGCCGATGGGCTGCCGCAGCTTCCTTGGCGTGTATGAAGAGAACGGTGAACTAGTGCATGACGGGCGCAACAACCTCGGCGTAATCAGCCTTAACCTGCCGCGCATCGCGCTGGAAGCGAAAGGCGATGAAGCAGCGTTCTGGAAACTGCTGGACAGCCGCCTGCAACTGGCGAAAAAAGCGCTGATGACCCGTATCGCGCGCCTCGAAGGGGTGAAAGCCCGTGTTGCGCCAATCCTCTATATGGAAGGGGCTTGTGGTGTGCGCCTGAAAGCGGACGACGATATTGCACCCATCTTTAAAAACGGCCGCGCGTCGATTTCGCTGGGTTATATCGGCATTCACGAAACCATTAATGCCCTGTCCGGCAATAAACATATCTACGACAGCGAAGCACTGCGCGCCAAAGGCGTAGCGATTGTTGAGCGCCTGCGCCAGGCGGTTGATCAGTGGAAAGAAGAAACAGGCTACGGTTTTAGCCTTTACAGCACACCAAGCGAAAACTTGTGTGATCGCTTCTGCCGTATCGATACCGCTGATTTCGGCGTGGTGGAAGGGGTAACCGATAAAGGTTACTACACCAACAGCTTCCACCTTGATGTCGAGAAAAAGGTGAACCCGTACGACAAAATCGATTTCGAAGCGCCGTACCCGCCGTTAGCCAGCGGTGGCTTTATCTGCTACGGCGAATACCCGAACATTCAGCACAACCTGCGCGCACTGGAAGATGTCTGGGATTACAGCTACCAGCATGTGCCGTATTACGGCACCAACACGCCGATCGATGAATGTTACGAGTGCGGTTTTACCGGCGAGTTCGAATGCACCAGCAAAGGCTTTACCTGCCCGAAATGCGGTAATCACGACGCGTCCCGCGTCTCCGTTACTCGCCGCGTTTGCGGCTATCTCGGCAGCCCGGACGCACGTCCGTTCAACGCTGGCAAGCAGGAAGAAGTGAAACGCCGTGTGAAACACCTCGGCAACGGGCAAATCGATTAACGCCCTGTCGCCCGGTAAATGGCGTTTACCCGCGCCGGGCACACGGTCAGTGACGTTACCGTACCTGATTGCCCGATGGCGCTACGCTTATCGGGCCTACGTTTTCTGCCACTACAATTTCTGTCTGATACGTTTCCTCTAAGCAGTTGACGTTGTAGCAAGGCGGCAAACGAGTAAATCCCGGGGAGCTTACATAAGTAAGTGACCCGGGTGCGCGAGAGTAGCCAACGCAGCTACAGCGCCAAATGCGACGAGGAAACATGAATTACCATCAATACTACCCTGTCGACATCGTCAACGGCCCCGGCACGCGCTGCACGCTGTTCGTCTCCGGCTGCATACATGAATGCCCAGGTTGCTACAACAAAAGCACCTGGCGGCTGAACTCCGGCGTGCCGTTTACCAAAGAAATGGAAGATCGGATCATCGCCGATCTCAACGACACGCGTATCAAGCGCCAGGGGATTTCGCTCTCCGGCGGCGATCCGCTGCACCCGCAAAACGTGCCGGATATTTTAAAGCTGGTGACCCGCATCCGTGCCGAGTGCCCCGGCAAAGATATCTGGGTGTGGACCGGTTACAAAATGGACGAACTGAACGCCGCGCAGCGGGAAGTGGTCGAGTTGATCAACGTGCTGATCGACGGCAAATTCGTTCAGGATCTGAAAGACCCGATGCTTATCTGGCGCGGCAGCAGCAACCAGGTTGTGCACCACTTGCGTTGACCACATTAGAGCCGCTTGCTGGCATCCTGATAAGCGGCTGCTTTTTCGCGTTTACCGATAGACACAACGAATACCGTCACCACATGGTCTCTAACCTGATAAACCAACCGGTAGCCTGATGATCGCAATTTGATCTTGTAGCAATCCGGAAATTGATGCAGTCGGGCTTTTTCAATTCCTGGTTAAATCAGCACATCTGCCAGTTTCTTTTTGAACTGTGTTTTTACCGTGGCACCGAGTTTTTCCATTCTTTGTATGCGCGGGGATCAAACACCAGCTCATAATTCATCCAGATTAACCTTGATGCCTTTTTGCGGGTTCGCCAGCCGCTCCCGGACAATCTCCAGCAACGCCGATTCGTCCTCGCTCACCGTCACTGTTTTGATCGGCATACGCCCGTTTTCAGCGACATATTGAAACAGTAAGCGAACGGCTTCGGTTGGGGTGATATTGAGTTTTTCCAGCACGCGCCAGGCCTCTTCTTTGAGTTTGTCATCCAGTCGAACATTTAGCGTCGCCATTATGCCTCCGGTAAAAAGAGAATGTGTAATGCAATATAGCATTACATGCGCATTACGCGCATTTATGGAAAGCCTCTCTCATTCTCGCTCTTTCAGTGCGACGAGATATATTCCGACGCTGAATGAGCCGGAGGAACAGCAAAACTGTTTTGCATACGTCTCACCTCTTCCGCTGGCGGTAAACCGAAGAGCCGTTTGAACTCGCGATTAAACTGTGACGGGCTTTCGTAACCGACTGCGTAACAGGCCGCTGCGGCAGTGAGTCGCTGGCGAACCATTAACATCCGCGCCTGGTGTAATCGCACCGATTTCACATACTGCATCGGCGGCATCCGGGTTATCCCTTTGAAATGGCTGTGGAACGTCGGCACGCTCATTCCGGCTTGCTGAGCCAGTTGCGACAGCGTTAAGGGTTGAGCATAGGTCGCATGAATGTAACGCAGCGTTTTACCGATTTTACCGAACTGCCCCTGCAAGGCTAACGCGGCGCGCATCGCATTGCTCTGTGCGCCGGTCAACACACGAAAATAGAGTTCCCGTACCCGCGCCGGGCCAAGGATCGCCGTGTCAAGCGGGTTACCGAGCGTCTCCAGTAAACGCAGCACCGCCGCTTTCAGCGTCTCGTCCATCGGGCTGGAGATCATGCTTTGCGGCGCAGCGGGCTGTTGCGAAAAGCCATGCTGTTCAATTTGCAGCATCACATCTGCGGCGACCTGAAAATCCAGATGCATGTAAATCGCCAGCAGCGGATGGTCTGCCGATGCATCCGTTTCCATCACAAAAGGCACAGGAACCGATACCGCCAGGTAGTGCTGCTCGTCATAAAGATAGATCTGCTGACCGAAATAACCTCGCTTGCTGCCCTGGCAGACAATCACAATGCCCGGATCGTACAGCACCGGCGTGCGGGCCAGTGGGCGATCGGAGCGCAGAATGCGCACATCTGCCAGCGCGGTCAGGTTGTACCCCTCCTGCGGGGCAAGCTCTTTTAACAACGCAATCATGTCAGCCACTGCGCACCTCATAAGATCAGGCAATAAAAAGAGAAGATATGGCCTAAAAAACCAGCAGGCCAGAGAATACTATGCAGCTTCCATTTTTCATGGGAGTAGACGTTATGTCATCTGTAAAAACGATTTTCATCACCGGCGTCAGCAGCGGCTTTGGTCGTGCGCTGGCGCAGGAAGCACTGGCTGCGGGTCACAAAGTCATTGGTACGGTGCGCAACCGCGAAGCGCAGCAGGCATTTGAAGCCATCGAGCCGGCTCGGGCTTTTGCCCGCCTGCTTGATGTCACCGACATTGCGCAAATCAATCACGTAATCGCAGAAGTTGAATCACGCATCGGGTCAATCGACGTGCTGGTAAATAACGCCGGTTACGGCCATGAGGGGATCATGGAAGAGTCCTCGCTTGCAGAGATGCGCCACCAATTTGACGTCAATGTGTTTGGTGCCGCAGCCATGATGAAAGCCGTGCTGCCCGGTATGCGTCAGCGCTGCAGCGGGCACATCATCAATATCACCTCGATGGGCGGTTTTATCACCATGCCAGGCATCGCCTGGTACTGCGGGAGCAAATTCGCGCTGGAAGGGATCAGCGAAACGTTAGGCAAAGAGGTGAAGCCTTTTGGTATCCACGTGACGGCAGTAGCACCGGGATCGTTTCGTACCGAGTGGGCCGGACGCTCAATGATCCGCACACCCCGCACCATTGCCGATTACGATGCGCTTTTTGATCCGATTCGCCAGGCGCGCGAGGAAAAAAGCGGAAAACAGCTCGGTGATACCGTCAAAGCGGCTCGCGCCATGCTGGCGATAATAGACAGCGACACACTGCCAGCGCACCTGCTGCTGGGCAGCGATGCGCTCAATCTGGTGCGTGAAAAACTGGCTGCACTCACCGCGGAGATTAACGCATGGGAGGCGCTTACCCGCTCAACCGATGGTTAACAAGACGGGGCGTGAAAGCGCCCCGGTATTGGCTCAAAACCGACTCAGCGACTCCATCGCCACGCTTTTAAACGAGGCGAAGTCCGCGCAGGTGCAAAGTCGCGCCGTTACGCGTTCGCGCAGGAAGGTGACGAAAATATCGTAGATCGCCATCGCCTCTTCATACTCGCTCTTGCTGATCGCCAGCAAGAAGATGACATGCGCGGTTTCATCCCCCCACGCAATACCCTGCGGAGCCAGCACGGTATAGACCACCGTTTTTTTCGCCAGCAGCCCCAGGGCGTGCGGCAACGCAATGCCCTCGCCGAGCAGCGTACTGACAATCGCTTCACGCTCGACCACCGAATCGAGAAACTCCGCATCGACAAAGCCTTCATCCTGCAATTGATGGCACAAAGTGTTGAACAGCGTTTGTTGATCCATCGCGCCGTCGATGATGCGGAAATGCGCGGCATCAAAGTACTTTTCCAGCATCCACGGGCGCGTTCTGTCTACCAGCACCAGCTTGCCGATCTGCTCCAGTTGATACTCGCTGGGAAACGGCGCAATGGTGACGACCGGCTTATCTTTTTCATTTACCCGCGCGGTGGAGATAACAAAATCCTCCGCGATACCTTCGCACTGCTCGTACTCTCGCAGCGTCACGGTGCGCGTCACCACAATCTGCGGGTATTTACGCGCCAGCACCGCTTCAATCATCCGCACCATCGCATTGCCGACATCGCACACCAGCAACACGCGCGGCTGGCGCTGATAACCCACGTTGTAATGGCGCTCAAGGCCGACACCAATATGCAGCACCAAAAAACCGATCTCGTTCTCGCTGATCACATACGGCGTGTATTTCCCCCAACTGGAGACCGCCGCCAGCGTCATATCCCACGCCATGGGATAGTGCTGTTTAATGTTATCCAGCAAGGGGTTAGGGATCATTATCTGGTAGCGCACGCGGGTGATCATGGTTTTGATATGCGTGAGCAGATCCGCATGCAACTGATCATCGTTTTGCAGGTTGTAGTTATAGTGCGTGTTGATGTAGCCAAGGATGTAGTTGACCAGCGTTTCGTCGTCATCGGCGCTGATGGCGCTGGGCGCAATCTCCTGCACGCGCCGCCCGGCGATATGCACCCGCAGCCAGTGCTCTTCCGCCGCCGCCAGCGGTTTTCCTGCCAGTTGTTGCAGCGCGACAGAGATGTCCCGCGCCGCCTCTTTCACACTTTCATCCCCATCTTCGGCGCTGAATTCAGAGAGTGGATAGCCCTCGCTGATGCGGCGAACCGCCACCGCGCAGTAAAGTCGGATAAAGAGATCGCCCTCATCCGTCAGGCGAATATGATGGCGGTTAAAACAGTCATGCAGAATGGTCGCCAGCGCCTCTGGCACACCCGGATTGAGCGCTTCTTCAGTGATCAGTGGATTATTCGCGTTCTGCTGCGCCAGTTCCCACAACAGATCCGTCAGACAGGCGCGCAGCGCCATTTCGCTGCCAAACAGTTTCATGCCGTGGCGCGGGCGGGTTTCCAGCGTCAGTCGGTAGCGGGAAAACCACTCCCGCACCTCGGTCATATCATTTTGCAGCGTGGCGCGGCTGACAAACCACTCATCCGCCAGATCTTCGAGCTTGAGTGAGAAAGCGGAAGTGAGAAAACGCACCACCAGATAATGCACGCGCTCCGGCCCGCTGCGCGGAATACGCAGCGCGCGTGGGCGCGCCGCCTGCAAGCTTTGGTAAAGAGCAGCGTCATCAATTTTCAGTTGATACCCGCTGCCGCGCGTCAAAATAAACTGCGCCCCATGGTGCAACAGCAAGGCGTTCAGTGCGGTGATATCGGCCCGAACGGTACGCGTCGAGACCGATAAGCGCTGTGCCAGCTCATCCTGCGGTAGCGTCTCGTTTTGCAACATCATAAACAGTTGCGCCAAACGTTGGTTCGGGAATCGCACGTCGCTCTCCAGGCTTAAGGGTGAGATGAAATAACCATCTGGGATGGGCTGCCCACCGGTGTGTAGTCCGGCTCAAAATGCAGTTTCCCGTCGCGTTCCACGCGAAAACGGGTGATGTTATCGCTGCGCTGGTTCATCACGTATAGCCAGCGGCCATTGTCCGCCAGCGTTAATGTGCGCGGGTAATCACCGCGCGTCCAGACATCGTCCTGATGGGTTAGCGAACCATCCGCTTTCACCGTAAAGTGCGCGATGCTGTTATGCAACCGGTTGGCAACATACAGCTGCTTACCGTCACCGCTTAATACCAGCCCGGCGGCAAAGCTGGTGCCTTTGTACTCTTTCGGCAGTGCCGAAAAGGTTTTCCCCGGCTGCAACGTACCGGTAGTTTTATTCAACGTATAGTGCGTGAGCGTCGAGGCTTCTTCATTTATCAGCCACAGGCCATCGCCTTGCGGCGTGAAAACAAAGTGACGCGGCCCGGCACCTTGCGAAGAGGCGCTAATAAAGGGTGGATCATTCGGCGTTAACGCGCCCGTTTTGCTATCAAACTGATACTGATAAATGCGATCCAGCCCCAGATCGGTGGAAAAGACGAACTTCCCGCTTGGATCGGCGGCGATCATATGCGCATGCGGGCCATTGTGATCGCTAATCGCAAAACTGCCTTCCACCGCTGCTTGCGGTTTTGCCGCTCCCGGCTCGCCCTGATCCTGACGCGTATCCACCGCCTCGCCGAGGCTACCGTCCGCTTTCACCGGCAGCACGGCAATCGATCCGCTGACATAATTCGCCACCAGCAAATAGCGGCCATTTGGCGTCAGCGACAGATAAACCGGCCCGGCACCGCCGGACGCCACCTGGTTTAGCACACTCAACTCACCGTTATCGCCAATATGCAACGCCTGCACCGCGCCCTTTTCCACTTCGCTGGCGAGATAAAGCGTTTTACCATCCCGCGCAACCGTCAGTTGCGCCGCATTTGGCAACGGGCTGACCAGCGTTTTATTACCCAGCGCGCCGGATTGCGGGTCGACGGTAAAACGGTACAACCCTTCACCATTCGGGTTGTAGGTGCCCACCCACGCGTACTGCGTTTGTGCCATGGCGCTGGTCGCCAGTAAAGAAAGTGAAACGGTAAGCAGATGACGAGCGGTAAGCATGGTAGCTCCTTACGTGACGAGAGGGAGTTTCCCTCCCTTATCGGGAGGGAAGATGGTTTACTTCACCAACGTTTTGGTCATTTCCAGCAACTGGCGAACATCCGCCGGGCGCGTGTCGCCACTCGCCTTATCAATAATCGAACTGTAAATATGCGGGATCACTTTGCGAACGCCCGCATCCAGCGCGATTTGCAGGATTTCACTGAAGTTTTGCAGATCGATTCCGCCGGTCGGCTCCAGCCAGAAATCATGGCGCGCACAGGCTTGCGCCACGGCGATAAATTCGTCGCGGCATTTCAGCCCGCCCATCGGGAAGTATTTAATGGAGCTGCCGCCCATGTCTTTTAACAGCGCAATGGCGGTTTCTACCGGCACAATGCCATCTGGCGCCTGGCTGCTCAGCGGCCCGGTGGAGATCTTCACCAGCCCTGGTGTGCCGGTTGGCGAGACCAGACCGTTAACCACCGTGTCGTTCTGCCCGAGCAGCGCACGGCTGGTCGCCACGCCGGTGAACACCTGGTTAACGTGCTGCGGTTGTACTTCACGGGAGATGGCGCTGACCATGGCCGACTGGTTCGGATCGCCCGCACCGAGGCCAACAGAAAGCGCATTATCGATACGCGCCGCGTAGTCGCGCATATCCGCGACGGCGCTCGCCACATCCGGGTAGTTTTTCGAGAGCACGCCTACCAGCACATGGCCTTCCGCGGCCTCGTAAATCGCGCTGGCGTTCTCTTTGCTTCCCGCCAGCACGTTCAGGCATACGCGGTCGCGGTAAAAATTCGGCGTCAGTTTCATGCGTTCGATCCTTTGTTCAGTTCTTCGGCGATGCGGCGATAAATAATCGTCAGTTGTTCGGCGGTGACGCTGCGTACATCGGCTTCGATAATCCCTTCGTTGGCTTTATAACCACGGAAGTAAATGGCGTATTCCCCCTGTTTGAGGGCGCTGACCAGCTCGCCGGTGGCGATACCAGTAACGGCTTCATCAAATTTGATTTCGCTGCGGGCAATATCGCGCCCGGCGCTGTCCCACACTACGCGGGCGCTCACGCCTTTCAGCGTGTTTAACTGGTCGATGAACGGCGTCATTTTGGCGACCATCTCCGCGCCGCTCTCTTTGCTGGCAGAAAGATAGTGTTCAATGGCGCAGGTCAGGCCGAGAATGCCCTCTTTGCCCACTTTCATCGCGCGGCCAATGCCCGCCGTCTGGCGTTTTACCCACTCCACGTACTGCGTTTTGCCGATCACCAGCCCGCTGGTTGGCCCTTCAATCGCTTTTGCGCCGCTGTAGATAACCAAATCCGCGCCGGCACGGTAGTAGCACTGCAAATCCTCTTCCGCCGCCGCATCAACAATCAGCGGCAGGTTGTGTTTGCGCGCCACCACAGCGGCCTGCTCCACGCTGAGCATGCTTTTTTGTACACAATGATGGGATTTGATAAAGAGGATCGCCGCTGTGCGCGGCGAGATCGCCGCCGCCAGTTGATCGGCGGAACATTCATTGGCGTAACCGGCTTCCACCACTTTGCCACCGCCCAACGCCACCATGGTGCCAACCGGTGCGCCAAAGTTAACGTTGTGCCCGCGCGGCAGCACGATTTCGTTGTTCCCAATCGGCGTGCTGTGCAGGTTTTCCAGCAGCCAGTCACTGTCGCGCACCAGCACGGCGGCGACGGACTGGGCAATCCCGGCCGACGCGCACGACACCACGGTCGCGCCTTCAACCTCCAGCAGTTTCGCAATGTACTCGCCGGTTTTATTCACCAGGTCTTTCATTTCGAAGTAGTGATTCATGCCGCTTAATACGGCGTCGACCACTTCCGGGCGCGGCGTGGAAACGCCGAGAGCCGTCATGCGCCCGGAGGCGTTAATCACCTGTTTTAAATCGTACTTATCATAAATCGAAGGCATGTTCTGCACTCCCTTGTTCGGTCATATAGCCCTTGCCCGCGCGAATGGCGGCAAGCGGCGTGAGGATGTGTTCGGCCTGTAACGTCTCGTTTTCCGCATCGGTGAACAGCACCGGTTGGCGTTTCAGGTCGAAAATGGTCAGGTCGGCGTCGTAACCCACGACAAGACGCCCTTTATGCTTCAGGCGCAGACCATCGGCGGCGTGGTCGGTCACACAGGCGATCACCTGCGGCAGCGACATACCGATGACGAGGAATTTGGACATCACATTCGCCAGCGAGCGCACCGGGCCATCAATGCGGTTGCGGCAGTAAATGTCGGAACTGATGGTCTGCGGCAAAATCCCCAGCGCAATAGCCTGCTGTGCCACCGCAAAGCTGAAGCTGGCGCTGCCGTGCCCGACATCAAGGTGCACACCGCGCGCAATGGCGCGAGTCACCGAGGCGCGCAGCTCGCCGGTTGGCGTCAGAATTCGGTTTGGCTTGCCGTTATAGCAGTGGGTAATGATGTCGCCGGAGGTCAGCAGCTCGGCAATTTCATCCAGATTTGGCGGGTTGTTGCCAATGTGCACCATTAATGGCAAATCCCCGTTCTGTTGCTGGATGGCTTTGGCGCGTTGCAACGGCGTGATGCCGTTATCGCCAACCACGCTGCTGCTCATGCGCGCTTTCAGGCCGACAATAAAATCCGGGTGGCGTTTTATGGCCTCACGCGCGGCGTCGGCGTCGATATTATTCAGGTTCGCCAGCTCGTTTTGCGCAATCAGCCCAACGCGCGAGATGTTTAACAGCGCATAGACTTCCGTCGATGCCTTGCGGGTAATGGCATAAAAATCATCGATGTCGTCCGCGCCGGTGCTTCCGGCGTCAATCACCGTGGTGACGCCCGTCTGAATGCCGACGCTATCGGGCTCATCATGATAAATGGGCGAGTTCGGGTAACAGTGGACATGGGAGTCGATCCACCCGGCGCTGACGTAGTGTTCGCCGTGTAAATCCACGCGTTTTGCCGCCGGGCCGTCGATATCGCCAAGCGCCGCGATTTTACCCGCCGCGATGGCGATATCCGTCACCGTGTCGTCAACCAGACGCGCCCGGCGCAGGAGTAAATCAAACATGCGTATCTCCAGGAGTAACGGGCGCCGCAGCGCCCGTGGGTGTCAGAGGGCTACCGGGAAAATGGAGCCCAGCAGCATCGCACCGAGGATCGCGCCCCCGGTGATTGGTTTCTGCCAGAGGTAAAACAGCAGCGCGCCCACCAGCGAACCAATGCCAATCGGAATGGAAGCCGTCATCGCGCTGAGGATAATCAACGGGCCAAGGAAGCGGCCGGAGGCGTTACCTGCGCCCATCATCACGTCGGCGCCGTAGGTGGAATCGCTCTGATTGATGGTGAACTTACGCGCCAGGATAATCAGGTAGCCAATTGCCAGGCCAATGATCAGCCCGGTTGCCAGCGAGGCAACAAAGTTCGCCACCGGGAAGACAAAGCCCGCGCCAAGCAACAGCGCCGGAACGCCAAGGCCAACCCCGGTCTGGATAGCGCCGCCGATATCCAGGATGCCAACCAGAGAACCTTCAATAATGCGGGCGAACAGGAAGCTCGCGCCAAACGCCGCTACCGCGCCGTAAACGCCGGTATCCATGCCGGAACGCAGCATCGAGACAAACGCCACTTCGTTAAACGCGCCAATGCCGTACAAGTAGTACATGTGTGTCCCGGCGAACACGCCGGAAGAGAGCAGGCCGACGAAAATCGGGAATGACCAGTCGGCGTACCAAAAGCCTTTATTCTGTTCCATCTCGGTTCCTTATTTGCCGCTGAGCGAGTTGTGAATAAGCGACAGCCAGTCCGGCGCGCTCAGGTGGAAGGACTCGATCATTTTCAGGTCAAAGCCGCGGAAGAACGCACTCAGCACAAACAGGGCGACAATGGCTGTCATCATCACTTTGGTGACACGGTTCCAGCCGCTCTCTTCCACGCCTTTACCAATCAGAATGCCCAGCACCAGGCCCGGTACGGCGTTGCCCATAATCAGCTGTGCCGCGCCGCCAAAGACGGTGGCCCAGAAACCGGATTTCTTGCCCGCATCAATCGCCGCCAGCCAGAAAATGACCGGCATCACCGTGTTGACCAGCAGGTTTGCTGCCGGAACCAGCACTTTCACTGCCGTTACCTGCAATGCCGCCGGAACGGAGGAGGCAGTCAGGTTGAGGAAGGTAACGACCACCATGCCGATAAGCCCACAGGCGATGGCCATCTTTTTCGGGTCATGCAGGGTTTCACCCACGTTGCGGTTTTTCACCATCAACGCAGCAGCACCCCAGTTCGGAATAATGCGGTGGTCAACGTCCTGAGTGAACGATCCCGCCGCAACGGATGAGGCCCAGGCGTTAAAGAAGAAGCCCAGGCCAAAGGAGAAGTGCGAAGCCGGGTCCCCTTCGCAGGAGTTCAGCTCACCCAGTGTACGAAATGCGCCCATCCCTTGCGTGGTCGGCGCGTGGAACATGCGTGCAGCCCCTGCGCCCACACCGACGCCCACCAGGCCGCCGATAATGAGCGATTTTATTAGTATGATTAAGAACATCAGTCTGCCCTCTTCTACCCTGTGATACTGGCTCACGGGGTATGCGGTGAGTTATTGCGTGACGAAATCCACTTTATCGAGATTGATGGCGGTCACGTTGACGGTGACGTCCAGCTCCACGCTGTACGTGCGTCTTATCCGGCGCAGAAAGAGGAACAAAAACGCCTCTTTACGCGTCGTTTCCTGCGCCTGAACAACCTGCACGTCCTGTGGCTCAATGCGCAGTAAAATGTGCGGCGATGTTTTCATCACCGCGGCCTGAACATGGTTCAGCGCATCGGCGAAGGCGCGCGCTTTCGCATCGCCCTTGCCGTTTACCCTGACCGTGGTGGTGAACTGTTCTTTCATGGTTATGCGCCGTATTTTTTCTGCCACGCCTGCACCAGACGCTCGCCTAACTCTTCTTTGTCCATGAAGCCAAAGCCCAGCACGTTGCAGCCTTCGTTAATTGCCGTCACGCCCTCTTCCACGGAACGCATGCCGTATTTGGCTTTGTAGCCATACTTGTTCTGCGCGGTGATAGCCCCCGCGCCGCCGCTGCCGCAAAAGGAGATACCAAAGGTGGCGTTTTCCGCTTTCATCACGTCGCCAAGCTTCATGTCCGCTGCTACACCCGGCACGACAACCGCGCGGCCGCCCGCTTTTTCTACGCCAGCCGCCACTTTCTGGCCTTTACCCAGGCGGTCGCCAATCACTACGGTAATCTGTTCCATTTTTCGCTCCTTAAAGGTTGTCTTTCGCCACTTCGAAGTGCACCGACAGCAGCCAGGCTTCTTCTTCCGGAAGGTTGCCAAATGCCGCCACGATGTCGCGGGCAAGGCGCATTGATTCCGCCGAAATCTCATCGAACAAGCTGGCATCCACTTCCGGCAGCGGCTCGCCAGTCACTGACCGGTGCGCCATGGCGCGAACATGAGAAGTCAGCATCTGTTGCTGCACTGCGTTCGGCGTGATGTTCTGAGCGCTGAGCAGGGCATACACCTGCTTCAGCATGCGTTCAGCGAGGGTTGCCGTTTGCGCAGCCTGCTCCGCGTCGTTTATTACCGCTCCGTTATTCACTCGTCGTACCCCGTTAATGGCTTCACAGTAAAACTAACGTTGCAGGTTAAGAGTTTGTAGCGAGGAGTTTTCCACTTCGAAGTGGAAACGCGGAGGGCTTTAGTGATCTGCGCCGCAAAATGAGGCCGTTCAGAGATTTTTCACTGTATAGGGGTCACAATTTTGACCAAAAGAGGCGGGAAATAGGCAACGAAAAAGCACAAAAAAACAGCGAGTGGGAGGGGGAAAGTGTGAGGTGAATAAGGTTTACTTATTCCTGCCCGCCGTTCAGCGCCCGTAATAGATAATCCGTGAATGACGATACCAGCGGCAACAGCGGCCTACCGGGCAAATGTAATAAGTGCATCGGACGCGGCGGCGGTAAATAGCCCGGCAGCACGGCACACAGGCGGCCTGCATCAATATCCCGCTGCAACATGATGTCGGCGTGCTGCACAATCCCCAGCCCGGCCAGCGCCGCCTGGCGAATCGCCTCGCCGGAATCCACCATCAACCGAGGGGTAATTGGCACCTCTTGCTTACCATCTGGCCCTTCCAGCTGCCAACTGTGATCGGAGCGCCATTGGCTAAAACTGATGCAGTGATGCTGCGTTAACTCGTCCGGGGTTTCCGGCGTACCGTGGCGGGCTAAATAGCCAGGCGATGCGGCGAGGATCATCTGGTAAGGAGCCAGCGGAATGGCAATCATCCCTTCATCATTAACAGAGCCGATGCGGATCGCGATCTGGAAACGCTCCTCAATCAGCGAGACTTTGCGATCGCCAAGCACCATTTCCGCATCCACACCGGGATATTGCTGTAAAAAACGCGACAAAATGGGGGTCAAAACATGGTTGCCCCAGACCACCGGCGCGCTGATGCGCAGCAGGCCAGAGACATTTTCATAGAGATGATTGGCTAACCCGTCCGCTTCGCGAACGGTGGCGAGGATTTGCAGACCGTACTGGTAAAAACGCTGACCGGCTTCGGTTAACCCCTGGCGGCGCGTAGTGCGGTGCAGTAGCTTGCAGCCGGTGCGACGCTCGAGTTCACGCACATGTTTACCGACCATCGCTGGCGTGATGCCTAACGAGTCGGCGGCGGCGGTAAAACTGCCGAACCTGATGGTGCTGACAAACGACTCAACGCATTTGAGATAGTCCATTTTTCACCCGCATTCTAAACCCACAGTATCAAATGAAGATAACAACGCCCCATTTATCCTCAACAGAACGCAGGAAATAATAGCGCCATTATCGTTTATTGGGTTCTTAATGATGCAATCGCTGGTTTTCAATGAATTTGGCGCATCGGACGTGCTCTACCTGCACAATCAACCTACGCCGCAGCCCGGCGCGGGCGAGCTGCTGGTCGACGTGTCTGCCGCCGGTCTGAATTTTGCGGATATCTATCGCCGCCAGGGTCGTTACCCACTGGCAGGAAGCGCGCCCTGGGTTGCCGGCTATGAAGGTGCCGGTCAGGTGATTGCCGTGGGTAGCGGTGTAAGCGGCTGGCAGCCGGGGGATCGCGCGGGTTTTGCCGATGTGCCGCTGGCGCACGCCAGCCATATTGTGGTGGCACAGGAACACGCCATCCGCCTGCCTGACTGGCTTTCTGAAGCAGAGGCGGCGTCGATTCTGTTACAGGGTTTAACCGCCGATTATCTGTTGCATGATGTGTTACCGGTGGTCCCCGGCATGCGTGCCACCGTGCTGGCCGCCGCTGGCGGGGTGGGCAGCCTGCTGACGCAAATGCTGGTTCACCGGGGAGTGCAGGTGTTTGCCGTGGCCTCAAGTCAGGCCAAGCAAAGCCTCTGCCTGCGTAACGGCGCAGACGCCGCCGCTAATTACGACGCCTGGCCTGAACAGGTTCGCGCCTGGCATACGTCGGGTTGCGATATCGTGTTTGATTCCGTTGGCAGCACACTGCTACAAAGCCTGGATAGCCTGAAAGATGGCGGGCGCGTTGTGCTGTTCGGCATGTCCGGCGGTACGATCCCCACGCCGGATCCGGCGCAATTTTTGTTGCGATCTACCGGTGTTATTGGTGCCGATCTGTGGACTTACCTGACATCGCAGCACGAGCGGCAGCGCCGCGCCGATCGGCTGTTTGCGTTGCTAAAAGCGGGACATATTAAATTGCCGGAGGTGGCATCTTTTCCGCTCTATCGCGGTAAAGAGGCACATAACTTGCTGGAAAACCGGCTGTTTAGCGGGAAGGTGATTTTGATCCCCTGACATTGCAGCGATACGTTATTAAAAAAGTGCATGAACTTCGCAGCGATGGGGTTGGGTCCCCGCTGAAATCGGCGAACCGAAGAGTGAATGGCAAGGTCTGGACGCCATGGATGGCGGCCAGAGGCGAAACGAGACAGGACGTCGAGTCGAGCCGACCGCAGACAGACGCTCGGGAGGTGAGCGTAGTGCGAAGCACCGATTTCCCGCGGGGTTGCGGGGATTGATAAGGGGGACGCAGTGTCCCCTTATCCCGTTCACAGCACGGGGGTTAATTAAAGTAACCCTTCTATTAATGAACGGAACCATTCCACCAAACTAAAAATAACTGATGCTGACAATGTTTACTCAACACGAGAGAGATTTAACAACAGATGAATTTGATCCCCTGACATAACGCGTTTTAAAAATGAAACAGCACCAGGGAAGCACACAATAAAAAGCGGACACCGGAAATTCCGGTCAAGAAGCTGAAGTAAAAAGCGGGGCAATTGCCCCGCTTCGTTTAACCTGATACCGAATTAACGGTATTTCTTGTGATACGTGTTGCGGGTATCAACAAACCCTTTAGCGGCGTCCTGCGCCTCTTTCACTTTGCCTTCGTTAGCCAGTTTCAGCGCGCCGTCGATCTGACCAACCAGCACATCAAAGCCGTGGCGGAAATCTTTCATCTCCGCGCTGTCTGCCGCTTTGCCTTCCAGTTTCGGCGGTGTCGCTTTTTGTGCATCTAATGCGGCGGTACGCATTTTGGTTAATGCATCTTTCATCTCGCCGGCGTCGCTGGTTTTCTGCACCACTTTGAGATTGTCATTCAGGGTGCCCATATCATCTTCAAGATCGGCAGCGAACACCGACGATCCAACAAACAACGATGATACAGCCAGGAGCGCTAACAGGTTTTTACGCATTGCTCACTTCCTTTTTTATTATTTACGCTAAAGGCGCAACTCTGTGCGCCACGGAGTTATTGTCCGGCGATTTTCATCTCCGGGAGTAATACTGAACCACACTGAATATTGCTACGGTGTTCGATATCGTCACCAACGGTAACGATATTACGCCACATATCTTTCAAATTTCCGGCAATGGTAATTTCGCTCACCGGGTACTGGATTTCACCATTTTCTACCCAAAAACCGGACGCGCCGCGCGAATAATCGCCGGTAATGCCGCTCACGCCCTGGCCCATTAGCTCGGTGACCACAAGCCCGGTGCCCATCTCTTTTAGCATTTGCTCAAAGCTCAAACCGCGCCCGGCAATGCGCCAGTTATGGATACCGCCTGCATGCCCGGTGCTTTTCAGCCCCAGCTTACGCGCGGAGTAATTGGTCAGCAGCCACTGCATCAGCACGCCATCTTTGACGATATCGCGGCGTTCAGTACGCACGCCTTCGCTGTCGAACGGTGAAGACGCCAGCCCTTTCAGCAGGTGCGGATGTTCTTCAATGGTCAGCCATTCAGGCAGGATTTGTTTGCCGAGATAATCCAGCAGGAACGTTGATTTGCGGTAGACAGAACCCCCGGCAATCGCGCCCACCAGGTGACCAAACAGGCCGGTCGCCACTTCGTGACCGAAAATCACCGGCGCTTTCATGGTCGGCAGCTTACGCGGCGACAGGCGGGACAGCGTGCGCTTAGCACACTCTTCGCCGACCCACTCCGGCGTTTGCAGTTCGTTAATATCGCGGCTGATGGTGTAAGCGTAATCGCGCTCCATGTCGCCATTCTCTTCAGCAATCACGCAGCTCGACAAGGAGTGACGCGTTGAGCAGTAGCTTTGCAGCATGCCGTGGCTGTTGCCGAAGACTTTAATGCCGTAGTGGCTGTTGAAGCTGCCGCCTTCGGTATTATTAATGCGTTTATCCGCTTTCAGCGCCGCCTGTTCCGCGCGCGCGGCCCATTCGATAGCTTCATCGGGCGTCACTTCCGCCGGGTGGAACAAATCGAGATCCGGTGCCTCGAACGCCAGCAGATCTTTATCCGCAATGCCTGCGTAAGGATCTGGCGAGGTGTAACGCGCGATATCAAGCGCCGCCTGCACGGTGCGGGCAATCGCTTCGGGGCTGAGATCGGTCGACGACGCGCTGCCTTTGCGGTTCTGGTGATAGACGGTTATCCCCAGCGCGCCATCGCTGTTAAATTCGACATTCTCCACTTCGCCGTAGCGCGTGCTAACGCCAATCCCGGTAGTTTTACTGACAGCCACTTCCGCACCGTCCGCTTTTCCGGCGGCTAATTCCAGCGCGGTGGAAACCGCCTCTTCCAGCGTTTTGCGTTGTTGTGCAACTTGTGTGATTACTTTCATCGCCAATGCCATAATTAAGGGAGAGAATCTTTGAAGTCTAACAGAGAACCGTTTTTCAGTGCGCGCCTTAACTGGTAACATTAGCCTCTTTTTTAAGGAGCCTGAGATGACAAAGCAGCCCGACGACTGGCTCGACGACGTGCCCGGTGATGATATTGAAGACGAAGATGATGAGATCATCTGGGTCAGTAAGAGTGAAATTAAGCGCGATGCTGAAGAGTTAAAGCAGCTCGGCGCGGAAATGGTCGATCTTGGCAAAAACGCGCTGGATAAACTCCCGCTCGACCAGGATCTGCGCGACGCCATTGAACTGGCGCAGCGCATTAAGAAAGAGGGTCGCCGCCGTCAGTTGCAGTTGATCGGTAAAATGCTGCGTCAGCGCGATGTCGATCCGATTCGCCAGGCGCTGGATAAGCTGAAAAACCGCCACAACCAGCAAGTTGCTTTTTTCCACAAACTGGAGCAGATCCGCGATCGCCTGATTGAAGAGGGTGATGATGCGGTGCCAGAGGTGCTGAACCTGTGGCCGGACGCTGACCGCCAGCAGCTACGTTCGCTCATCCGTAATGCGAAGAAAGAGAAAGAAGGTAACAAACCGCCGAAATCCGCGCGTTTAATCTTCCAGTTTCTGCGTGAACTGGCCGAAACCAGCGAACAGTAATCGCACTGTGCTAACCCTCTCCTGCGGGAGAGGGCTTTTCCCGCTTCCCCTTTCTTCTTCATTTATTACCTCATTAATGCTTGCATGATTTTAGCTGAATCGTTAAAGCTAAAATCATCCACCATCACATATTTCCCGCCTCTATAGCTTTCATTTCATAGATAAATGCGATCAATACGCGCTTTTTACGTTCTCTTTAGCGCTCTTTTTCACCAAATGAAACAGATCACATTTTCTCTGCTGCGCAAAACGTAGATTTCAGCCGTGGTACAGATAATCGATTCAGCTAAAAAGGACGAAATAATGAAAAAAACAGTAATGCTTTCCGCACTTGCCCTGCTTGTATCCGGCCAGGTGATGGCGAAAACCTGGGTGCTGACAAGTGCTGAAGGCGGTATTGAGCAGGGAAACTGGCGGATCAGCAGCGATCAGCTGAACATCAAAGACCAGGAATTCAGCATTGAACAGGTGGTGCTGCACGGCGGTAAACAAGAAGGCAGCAAAGTCATTAAATTGAGCAGTAAAAACGGCCTGACTATCGCGCTGAGCCCGACACGCGGCATGAACTTGCTCTATGCCGACGGTTTTGGCGTACATATGGGCTGGAGCTCACCGGTAAAAGAAATAGTGAACCCGGCATTTATCAACCTGGAAAGCCGTAACGGCCTCGGCTGGCTGGAAGGTTTCAACGAAATGGTGGTGCGCTGCGGTTACGAATGGACCGGCCATCCGGTAACAGCAGACGGGCAGATTTACACCCTGCACGGCAAAGCGGGCAACACGCCTGCTTCGCAGGTTTCCGTCGATGTCAGCGAAACCGCGCCGTATGAAATTCGCATTCGCGGGTTAGTGAAAGAGAGCACATTCAAAAAAGCAGATCTGCAAACAGAAATGGAACTGCGCTACATTCCCGGCAGCAACAGTTTCAGCCTGCATGACGTGCTGACCAACCACGCTGACTACCCGCACGATTACCAGATCATCTACCACAGCAACTTCAGCAAGCCGATTCTTGAGCAGGGCGCGCGCTTTATTACGCCGTATGAAAACGTCAGCCCGTTCAATGATTACGCCAAAAAAGGGCTGAAAGAGTGGCAAACTTACGCCGGGCCGACCAAAGGCTTCGACGAAATGGTGTTTAATATCAAGCCGCTGGCCGATGCCAGCAAACAGACTGTCGCGGCATTGCTGAACAAGGCCGGGGACAAAGGCGTGGCGATTAGCTACAACACCGAACAGTTGCCGGTGCTGACGCTGTGGAAAAATACCGATACGGAAAAACAGGGTTACGTGACCGGTATCGAGCCGGGCACCAGCTACGCCTATCCGGTGACCATTGAACGCGAGCAAAAACGCGTGAAACAGCTGCAACCAGGCCAGAGCACCCGCTTCGATTTAACCTATACGCTGCTGCACAACAGCGGCCAGGTAGCTGAAGTAGAGAAACGCGTGCAGGAAATTCAGGGCAGCAAAACGCCGCAGTCCATTGAAACGCCAATGGCGAAAGAGTAACGCACAGGCATAAAAAAACCGCGCCAGGTTTCGGGCGCGGTTTTTTATTTTGTTTATTTCAATCAGGTGTTTTCAGCAGCGAGCTGCGCTTTTTTCGCCAGTCCATCGAGCAGTTTCTGGTGGATCCCGCCAAATCCGCCGTTACTCATCACCAGAATGTGATCGCCCGGCTGCGCGCTTTTGACAATCATATCCGCCAGCGTATCGATATCCGCACTCCAGTGCGCAGGCTGCACGCAGGCATCCGCCACTTCCGCCACTTGCCAGGGAATATGCGGCGGTTGCAGCAGATACACCTCGTCAGCGCGTCCCAGCGACGGGGCCAGATCGTCTTTGCAGATGCCCATTTTCATGGTGTTTGAGCGAGGCTCCAGCACGGCGATGATCTTCGCGGTGCCGCCCACTTTACCGCGCAGCGCAGCGAGGGTTGCCAGGATTGCTGTCGGGTGATGCGCAAAATCGTCATACACCGTAACACCATTGGCTTCGCCACGCAGTTCCAGGCGACGGCGCGCGTTGATAAAAGAGTCCAGCGCCTTCGCCGCATCTGCCGGGGCAACACCGACATGGCGCGCGGCGGCAATCGCCATCAGGCCATTATGCATGTTGTGTTCGCCCACCAAACCCCAGTGCACCTGACCGACGCGTTCGTTATCCAGCCACACTTCCCAGTTGGAGGCGTCGGTGTTCAGTTTTTTCGCCTGCCAGTGGCCCTGCTCGCCCACCAGTTCCTGCTCGCTCCAGCAGCCCATCGCCATCGTCTGTTTCAGGTTGATGTCGTTTTCCGGCCAGATGATTTTCCCCTGCCCCGGCACGATACGCACCAGGTGGTGGAACTGTTTCTGGATCGCTTTCAGGTCGTCGAAAATATCCGCGTGGTCAAACTCAAGGTTATTGAGCACCAGCGTACGCGGGCAGTAATGGACAAATTTGGAACGTTTGTCGAAGAAGGCGCAGTCATATTCATCGGCTTCAATCACGAAGAACGGACTTTCGCCCAGGCGCGCAGAGACGTCAAAGTTGCCCGGAACGCCGCCAATCACAAAACCCGGTTTATAGCCGCAGGCTTCAAGGATCCAGGTCGCCATGCCGGCGGTAGTGGTTTTACCATGCGTACCGGCAATGGCGACAACCCAACGGTCGCGCAGCACAAAGTCATGCAGCCATTGCGGGCCAGACATAAACGGAATGTTCTTTTCCAGCACCGCTTCCACACACGGGTTACCGCGCTTCATCACGTTGCCGATGATGACCAAATCCGGCGCGGGAGAGAGCTGGCTTGCGTCATAACCTTCAATCAGTTCAATCCCTTGATTCTCAAGCAGCGTGCTCATTGGCGGATAGACACTGTCGTCCGAGCCCGTTACCTGGTGTCCCAGCGAGCGCGCCAGCATTGCCAGCCCGCCCATGAAAGTGCCACAAATCCCCAAAATATGAATGCGCATTCGTCATTATCCTTTCCTAAACTGGCGCACATTTTACCCATATGTTTAACCGCAGAGAAATGCATTTCAGGATAATCCGTATGTAGCTGGCGCGATTCACCTGTGCGCGGACTTTTGAATGTTTGTTAGTATTGTTGCATGACCTTCGCGTTTTCGTTTGCGAAAGCTCTGGCTGTTACGGTATCAGCTGTTTAATATCCGGAACTTGCTGTGAGCAGCAACCTGAAAACCACAGGCTACAATCGCTTTACTCCATCATGAAAAATGCAGGGAAAGTGTTATGAAAACGTTAGGTGAATTTATTGTCGAAAAGCAGCATGAGTTCTCGCATGCAACGGGTGAACTGACTGCTTTGCTGTCGGCGATAAAACTGGGCGCCAAGATCATTCATCGTGATATCAATAAGGCCGGTCTGGTCGATATCCTGGGTGCAAGCGGTGCTGAAAACGTGCAGGGCGAGGAGCAACAAAAACTCGACCTGTTCGCGAATGAAAAACTGAAAGCCGCACTCCGCGCCCGCGATATCGTGGCTGGGATCGCCTCTGAAGAAGAAGATGAGATCGTCGTTTTCGAAGGCTGTGAACACGCGAAATATGTGGTGCTGATGGATCCTCTGGATGGTTCCTCCAACATCGACGTTAACGTCTCCGTCGGGACAATTTTCTCCATCTATCGCCGCGTAACGCCAGTCGGCACGTCGGTGACCATGGAAGACTTCCTGCAACCGGGCAACAAGCAAGTCGCCGCTGGTTATGTGGTCTACGGTTCGTCCACCATGCTGGTTTACACCACCGGCTGCGGCGTACACGCCTTCACTTACGATCCGTCACTCGGCGTGTTCTGCCTGAGCCAGGAGCGTATGCGTTTCCCGGAGCGTGGCAACACTTACTCCATTAACGAAGGCAACTACATCAAATTCCCGCAGGGTGTGAAGAAATACCTGAAGTTCTGCCAGGAAGAAGATAAAGCGACCAACCGCCCTTACACCACGCGCTACATCGGTTCGCTGGTGGCGGATTTCCACCGTAACCTGCTGAAAGGCGGGATTTACCTCTACCCAAGCACCGCCAGCCACCCGGAAGGGAAACTGCGCTTGCTGTACGAATGCAACCCGATGGCTTTCCTCGCTGAACAAGCGGGCGGTAAAGCCAGCGACGGCAAAAACCGTATTCTGGATATCCAACCGGGAAGTCTGCACCAGCGCCGTCCGTTCTTTGTCGGCAACGAACATATGGTGGATGACGTAGAACGTTATCTGCGTGAGTTCCCGGACGCCTAATCGGCCGAGGAAAATGAGAAAAGCGCCACAATCGTGGCGCTTTTTTTTAGCGAACGAACGTGCGTTTTACGCGCACGGATACCAGGAAATAGGGGATCCAAATCGCCGCGCTTACGGCATTACGCAGCAACGGCTTAACGTTATCGTAGACGTAAGGCAGATCCATAAACTGATGTGCCAGCACTAAATCCATCCCGTAAAACGCAAGCCAAAGCAGCAGAAAACCGATGTAACAACGCGGAAGCTGACGCTTTTTTCGAAAGAACAGGCTCGAAACGAACAATGTGTAGGCAAACATCGCCACAAAGAAAACCAGTTCGAAAATAAGCAGCCCTTTCTGCCCTGCGACGAACGCGCCGTCGTTCTCCATCAGTTCCTGGACGGTCGTGTTGATTGACACAACAATCGTCAGCAGAGAGAGCACCAGCGAGATCGCCGGCACAAACAGCCAGCCGCGAATTTTTTTAAACTCGCGCGCCTCGCACTCCGCGCAGAAATCACTCTCTTTCAGCGCGTCCTTATCGCATTGAATACACGTTCCCATGTTGTTGCCTTTTGTTATCCCTGTGCCTGTAAACGGAATGAAGCCATTGCCTGCAACAGCTCGCGCGACTGCTCTTCCAGCGAACGGGTCGCTGCAGAAGATTGCTGCACCAGCGCCGCGTTTTGCTGCGCGGTTTCATCCATCTGGCTAACGGCGATATTCACCTGCTCAATACCGCGGCTCTGCTCCTGCGATGCATTGGCGATTTCGCGCATGAGTTTGGTCATTCGCAACACTTCTTCGGCGATTTCGTCCATCGTTTCACCGGCCTGCATCGCCAGATCGCTGCCTTCAGAAACCTGCGCTTGAGAGCTGCTGATAAGCGTCCGAATCTCTTTCGCTGACTCGGCGCTGCGGCTGGCAAGGTTACGCACTTCGCCAGCAACCACCGCAAAACCGCGCCCTTGTTCACCCGCGCGGGCGGCTTCAACGGCGGCGTTCAGTGCCAGGATATTGGTCTGGAAAGCAATGGCGTCAATTACGCTAAGAATGTCGGCGATACGATCGGAACTGGTAGAGATATCGCGCATTTTTTCAATAACATAGCAGACCATTTCGCTGCCGCGATCGGCGGTATCGGAAACGGTCTTCGCCAGTTTGTGCGCCTGCTCGGCGTTGTCGGCATTGAGTTTCACCGTGGCGGTGATCTGCTCCATGCTGGCCGCGGTTTGCTCCAGCGATGTGGCGGTAGATTCCGTACGCTGCGACAAATCGACGTTGCCCGCCGCTAACTCACGACTGCCGGTATCAATTTGTGAACTGGCATCGCGCACGCGGGTGACCGAACCCACCAGTGACTGACGCATCTCTTCGATGGCCGCATTCAGCCGATTAAATTCTTTGCTACTGACGTCGGTTTTCAGGTAGGTCAAATCCCCTGCCGCCACCTGTTCCAGTTGCTGAATAGAGGTATCCAGCGGCTTCAGCAGCAAATGGCGCAGCGCCAGCCAGGCCAACACAATGATCCCGGCCACCAGCAATGCCACCACCAGAATCAGCAGCATAACGCCGTTTTTACTGCTCTGAACGGCGCTCACTTCCGCTTTGCCGCGCACTTCGCTCCATTTCTGGAATGCCTGCATGTCGTTGTCGAACTGGCGGGAGATAGGGATCAGTTTGTTTTCCAGCAGGTCGTAGTAGGCATCTGCACTCTGTTGGTTTAGCGCATCCTGCATCGGTTTAATGCCCTGATTGACATAGTCGCCGTAGCTTTTCGCCAACGCCGCCAGCAGCGCAGACCCTTGCTCGTCATCGACACCTGCGTTGATGACACCAGCAAGCGATTGCTCACCGTGTTCAATTTCGCCATTGATCATTTTCACCGATTTAGCTGCATCATCCAGCAAACCGACTTCCATCATGCGAACGGCCTGGCCCGCTTCATTACGCGCGCGCAGAATCAGCGTGTAGCCTTCACTCAGGCGCGCCATCTTTTCGCCCTGAAGTTGGCTAATTCGCTCCAACGATGAGGAACTTTTATTAAGTGCATAAACTCCGATGCCACTGACGAGCAGCAGGAGAAGCGTCATAACAGCCAGTAAAGAAAGTAAACCAGTACGGATCGAAAGCGTTTTAAGCATGATGTGAATCCCGGTAGCAGCGATACTTTTTGGCGTAAATTAAGCCGATTCGTCAGTTATCGACCGCTACCGGAATTACTTTAGGGAAAAATAGTCATTTCAATATGTTATTGCTTTGTTACCGTTGTGCTAACGCGCGTAACAGGTGAGTTTTGGCGGTTCTCCCACAGTACGATTAAGCCACGTTGCAACGCGATAAAAATAAACAACAGAATGCCGATGGCAATCTTTGTCCACCAGGAGCTGAGCGTTCCATCGAAGTTAATATAGGTCTGAATAAGCCCCTGAATACCCACACCAAACAGCGTGCCGAGCACCGTGCCGACACCGCCGCTAAGCAATGTACCGCCAATCACCACCGAGGCGATGGCATCCAGTTCCACCCCAACGCCCGCCAGCGCGTAACCCGCCTGGGTGTAAATGGAGAAGACAATCCCCGCCAGCGTCGCAAGCCCAGTGGAAAGCATATAGATACGAATAGTGGTGCTACGCGTTGAGATACCCATCAGATTCGCGGAAGTGGCATTACCGCCAATGGCGTAAACTTCGTTGCCAAAGCGAGTGCGGTGCGCGAGGAAAATACCGATCACCACCACGAATAGCATCAGCAGCCCCATCGCGCTCAAACGCCCGCCGCCGGGGATCATCCACGCCAGGCTCGAGAGCGAATCATAAATGGGGTGATTAATCGGAATCGACTCTTCCGACAGCAGGTAGCTGACGCCGCGCAGGAAAAACATTCCTGCCAGGGTAATGATAAACGCCGGGATTTTTAACGCGTCGATCAAAAGCCCCATAAACGCGCCAAACGCGGTGCCCATCAGCAAAATCAACGGGAACGCCAGCAGCGGCGAGATACCCCAGTCGCCAATGGCTTTCGCCAGAAAAACCCCAGTGAAGGCGATTACCGAGCCGACGGATAAATCAATGCCGCCGGAGAGGATCACAAAGGTCATACCGACGGCGATAATCCCCAGAAAGGCATTATCCGTCAGGATGTTACAAATCACTCGCGTCGACGCAAAACCGGGGAACTGCGTCAGGCAGTAGAGATAGCCGAGCACAAACACGCCCAGCGTTATCATCAGCGGTAAATTACGTTTTATCATGACCGCGTACTCCTTTAATCAGCGCGATAAAGCGCGGCGACTGAACAATCAGTACGCACATCACCACCACCGCTTTCACCACCTGGTTGAGTTCCGGCTGGAAACCGGAGAGCAAAATACCTGTGTTCATACCCTGAATAATCAGCGCGCCCACCACCGACAGCACAAGGTTAAAGCGCCCGCCCATCAGCGAACCGCCACCGATAACCACCGCCAGAATCGCGTCCAGTTCAAGCCACAGCCCGGCGTTGTTGGCATCCGCCCCGCGAATGTCCGCCGCGACAATCACCCCGGCTATCGCCGCGCAAACACCGCTCAGCACATAAGCCAGCATCACCACTACGCGCGTATTCACGCCGGCGTTTTTCGCCGCACGAATGTTGATGCCCACCGCTTCAATAAACATACCGAGGGCGGTTTTGCGGGTGAACAGCCAGAACAACACCAGCGTCACCAGTGCGATAATCACCGGTGTCGGAAACAGCAGCAGCGAACCGCTGCCCAGCCATGCCAGCGACGGGGCGTTAAAGGTGACAATCTGCCCGGAGGTGATCAACTGCGCGACACCGCGCCCGGCGACCATCAAAATCAGCGTGGCGACAAACGGTTGGATCTTCAAAATCGCCACCAGAATACCGTTCCACAACCCGGCCAGCACGCCGGTACCAAGCGCCGCCAGCAGCACTACCGTCAGGCTGTGCCCGGCGACCGTTAACGACGCGGCCGTCGCCCCGGCAATTGCCATCACCGCGCCGACCGACAGATCGATACCGCCAGTGGCAATCACCAGCGTCATACCAATCGCCAGCAGCGCCACCGGCGCAGCGCGGTTAAGAATGTCTATCGGGCTGCCGAACAGGCGACCATCCTGTAACACCACCTGATAAAAATGCGGCGCGACCAGGCTATCCACCACCAACACCAGCAGCAGAGCAATCAGCTGCGGCGTTCCGGTCGGCCAGTTAAAACGGCGCTTTGGCGGCGTCGTTTGGCCAAGTGATTGAGGCATCACACTTTACTCCTTACGCCGCAATGGCATTCATGATCGCCGGAACGGACAACTCAGCGAGCGGGATCTCCGCCACCTGTTTACGATCGCGCATGATAATCACCCGATCCGCATAGCCAACTAACTCTTCCAGCTCGGAGGAGATAACCAGCAATGCAAGGCCATCGGCACAGAGGGTTTCTATCAGGCGAATGATCTCCGCATGCGCGCCCACATCGATACCGCGCGTCGGCTCATCGAGGATCAGGAATTGCGGGCGCGTCAGCAACCAGCGCGAAAGCAATACTTTCTGTTGGTTGCCGCCGGAAAGAAACTCAATCGGCTGCTCGGCGCTCGGTGTGCGGATGCCAAGCTGGCGAATAAAGCGCTCAGCAATGGCGTTCTGCTCTTTGCGCGGGATTGGCCGTAGCCAGCCGCGCTGCGCCTGCAACGCCAGCACAATGTTTTCCCGCACCGACGCGGCGGCAATAATGCCGTCGGTTTTCCGGTCTTCCGGGCAAAAACCGATGCCCAGACACGAAGCCTGGTGCGGAGAACGCAAAGATTGCTGCTTGCCTTTGATGGTCGCGCTGCCGCTGTCGGCAGGTTTGATGCCAAAAATCACTTCAGCGGTTTCGGTGCGCCCCGAACCTAACAAGCCAGCCAGACCGACAATTTCACCGGGGCGCACTTCCAGATCGAACGGGGCGATCACCCCTTTTTTGCCGTAACCATTGAACGCCGCCACCGGTTTTTCACTCAGCAGCGTGCGCCCGGCGCGTTGCAGCGCGTTGCTTTCCAGCTCACGGCCCAACATCATTTTGATCAGCTCGATTTGCGGCAACTCGCTGGTAGGTTTGCAACCCACAAATCCGCCGTTGCGCAGCACGGTGATACGGTCGCTAACGTCATACACTTGATCCAGAAAGTGGGTGACGAAGATCAGGCTGACGCCCTGATCGCGCAACTGGCGCATCAGGGTAAACAGCATCTCCACTTCCTGGGTATCGAGGCTGGCGGTGGGTTCATCAAGGATCAACACTTTGGCGGAGAGATCGATGGCGCGGCAAATTGCCACAATCTGCTGCATTGCCACCGAATAGCGGTTGAGCGGCTCGCGCACATCCAGCGAGAAACCGTAGGATTCCATCAGTTCAGCCGCTCGCGTTTCCATCTCTTTACGACGCAATAAACCAAAACGTCGGGGTTCGCGGCCAATAAATAGGTTATCTGCCACCGACATATTCGGCAGCAGGTTGACTTCCTGGTACACCGTCCCGATGCCGAGTTGTTGCGCATGGGCAGTATTTTTCGGATTGATTTGCTGGCCTTCCAGCCAGATGGCGCCTTTATCGGCGTGGTAAACGCCGGTTAACGCTTTGATTAGCGTCGATTTCCCCGCGCCGTTCTCCCCGAGCAGGGCCATGATTTCGCCGCGGCGCAGGCTGAAATCCACGTTATCGAGCGCTTTTACGCCGGGAAAGAATTTACTTAAGCCTTCGGTACGCAGGATTTCCTGGTGTGCTTCCGCGTTCATTGTTGACCCCTTACACATTTACCCTCTCCCCGCCGGGGAGAGGGTTTTTGCGACTCAGTAACCCATGTTTTTCTTTTTCTCTAACTCCTCTTTCGCCGTATCCGGCAGATAGAGTGTCGATTTGGTAATGGTCAACTTCGGCGGCAGGGTGCCGTCTTTTTTGAATTTCTCCAGCGCGTCGAACGCCGGGCCAGCCATGTTTGGTGTCAGCTCGACGCTGGCGTTTGCTTCGCCATCGATCATCGCTTTGTAGATATCCGGCACGCCGTCGATAGAGCCGGTCAAAATGTCTTTGCCCGGTTTCAGGCCCGCTTCTTTGATCGCCTGAATCGCACCGATCACCATGTCATCGTTGTGGGCGTAAACCATGCAAATATTTTTGCCGTTGTTTTCCGCCTTGATGAAACTCTCCATCACCTCTTTACCTTTACTGCGGGTAAAGTCACCAGACTGAGAACGGATGATTTTGATGTTAGAGGCTTTCGAAATGGCTTCGGCAAACCCTTTTTTACGATCGATAGCCACGCTCGCACCCACAGTGCCTTGCAGCTCAACGACGTTACACGGTTTGCCCGCAACGGTTTTCACCAGCCATTCGCCAATCAACTTACCTTCAAGGATGTTGTCGGCGGTGACGGTAGTCATATAAAGCGACTTGTCTTTGACATCGATGGAGCGGTCGAGCAAGAACACCGGGATTTTGGCGTCTTTGGCTTCTTTCAGCACGGGCTCCCAGCCTGTCGCCACCACCGGCGCGATAAAGATAGCGTCAACGCCCTGAGCGATGAAGGAACGTACCGCTTTGAGTTGGTTTTCCTGTTTCTGCTGACCGTCAGCAATTTTCAGCGTAATGCCACGCTTGCTGGCTTCGCTTTTCGCGACGTTGGTTTCAGCGGCTCGCCAGCCGGATTCAGATCCGACCTGCGAAAATCCTACGGTTAACGGGGCGGCCATCGCCATAGACGACATGGCTGCCGAAACTGCTGTGACAAGAAGTAAGCGCTTCCACATAAGAGCATCCTCGAGGGTTATTGTTGGCTACAACTTCGCCTGCGGGAAAACTATAGACAATCGAGGATGTAACAGAATGCGTTACATCACAAATCGGAAAAGTGAATGAATTGTTGATGACCAGTTGCGATCTGGCGCGCGAAAAGCGCCGTTTTAATTCACCTCTTTTATCCATTGAAATTGCAGAAATTAACTGCAGGACAACGTGAACGGAGTTTCGCTGTAATCGGTTACATAAAATTATTGATTATGCTGCTATGGTTATGGATAAAACTGTCAAAAATAAGTGTCAGTAAGCGTCTGAAAATGTGTGAGCACGTTAAAACAGCCCAAGACATTCACCGCCAGTTGGCTATAATACCCGGCACTTGTTTGCCACACATTTTAAAGGAAACAAACATGAGCTTACTGAACGTCCCGGCGGGTAAAGATCTGCCAGAAGATATCTATGTTGTTATCGAAATTCCGGCTAACGCTGACCCGATCAAATACGAAGTCGACAAAGAAAGCGGCGCGCTGTTCGTTGACCGTTTCATGTCCACCGCGATGTTCTATCCGTGCAACTACGGTTATATCAACCACACCCTTTCGCTGGATGGTGACCCGGTAGATGTGCTGGTGCCGACGCCGTACCCGCTGGAGCCAGGCTCTGTGATCCGCTGCCGCCCGGTTGGCGTGCTGAAAATGACCGACGAGTCTGGCGAAGATGCCAAACTGGTTGCCGTTCCGCACACCAAACTGAGCAAAGAGTACGATCACATTAAAGATGTGAACGACCTGCCGGAACTGCTGAAAGCACAGATCACGCACTTCTTCGAGCACTACAAAGATCTCGAAAAAGGCAAATGGGTGAAAGTGGACGGCTGGGACAACGCTGAAGCGGCTAAAGCAGAAATCATTGCCTCTTTCGAGCGCGCAGCGAAGAAATAATCCGCTTTATCTGAAAAAAGCCCTGGTATGCGTTATGCGGCCAGGGCTTTTTTTCGCCCTGGCTTTATGGGCTGTCGGCTTAATGACCGCGCTGCCTGATCCTGGCGACAAAATGGCTGAAATGGGATAAGCGGAGCGCGCTTTGGCAAACTCTTACGCTGGACGGGCTTTATGCCGCCAGGCAGAAAGCATCAACACAATAACTGTGCTCAGCACCCATTCCGGGAGGAAATAGTCGTGGGTGATATCCACGCTAACGCCTTGCGGTATTTGCGGCGCCAGCAGGAATTTATGTCCCGCAACAAACAGGCTAAACAGGGCCACATTCCCCAGCGCGATTCCCAGGCTCCTTGCCACAATCCTCTGCGCTGAAAAACGCTGCCGGGCATTTTGTCGCAACATCAAAGCCAGCATCAGCAGGCCCGAAAAAGCAAATAACAAACCATTAATCAGCGTCGCCAGCATTGTGGCGGAAACGGAGGTCGCTATCAGGTCGGTACTCCCCCAGAAAAAATGGAGAAAAGGGTAATAAGTGAGGTAGCCAAAACTAAAAAGGCCTGCCAACAGCAGCGCTGCGGCAAGCCCCCAGGCTGTCTTACGTAACATTCTTCTCGTCCTTACTTTGCTAAAAAGAAAAACCGCGCCAGCGGCGCGGTTCTCCAGGACTGATTATTTCTGGTACTGCTCGCGGTCAAGCCAGTTACCGCTCTCGATCAAGGTTTTTCCCTCAACCGAACGCTGGTAAACATACATCCAGGCGCTGCCATAAGGCGTCTGGATCAACTGGCGTTTATACTCGCCGCCCGCAGTGCGCAAAGCGTCCAGCTCACCGAGCGTTGCTGCGTCGATGCGATAAACTTCACCCTTGACGCTTCCTTCACCGGCTACTGCACCCGGATAGTGCCCCAGACTATACAGCTGATGATTTTCGACACAAAAGTCCCCCAGCCACTGAGCATTGGTCATCCAGTGGCTGTTGCCTTGCTTGCGTCGTAAACTGCCGTAGACAAATATTCGCATTGCTAAAACTCAAACTGATAGAGCAAATCAAGTGCCTGATCTACGCCAGACACCGCTTCAAGATACAGCTTAGGCATCAGGCGATAACGTAACGTGAGAGTCGCCAGTGAGTCAAAAATTCCTACACCATATTTTACTTGTAGACCCGGTAGCACATAGCCGCTAACCACCACCTGCGAGGAGTCGCCGACGCCCTGGGTGTCCAGCGCCAGATTGCTGACGCCAAAAGTCTCGCCGATTTTACCCACAACCTGACCACTTTGTGCAACCCCTAAGCCAATCAGCATGGAAGTCATCGCCGCGCTGTCGCTCTGTTCGCTCTCCAGCCCCTGGCCACGAAGCAGGTACGAGAGCGCTTCTTGTTGCGACATCGCCGGGTCGGAGAAGATCTCTGCTTTCGGCTCATCGGCGGTGCCAGTGACGCGAACACCGGCAATCACATCGTTCGCGGTGGATTCTGGATTACGAATCGCTTCGATATTCAGCATCGGCTGATCCGGCGGCCCGGAGAATAACAGCTCGCCTTTACGCACCAGCAAATCCTGGCCGTAAGCATGGAAACGCCCTTCCGGGATGTTGATCTGCCCGTTGAGCCCAAGCCCCTGCTTATCCTGTGCCACTTTCAGATCGCCCGTCAGCCGCGCTTTCAGGCCGAATGCATCCAACCGCACGTTATTGCCGACATGCACGGTCAGGTTGCTGTTGATCGGAATCGACGCGCTTTTTGGCTGCTCAGGCTGCAAGTCGTTATTCAGCATAACTTCATCGCTGGAGACGCCAACCGCGCTTTCCGGTAAGTCATGCACCACGATGCGCGCCCACGGTACATCCACGTTGCCATCCAGCGTAAACAGGCTTGGCGTCGCTTCGAATACCACATCCGGCGAGACATCGAGACGTACCATCGGCGGCACGGTAATACGCACTTTGCTGCCTTTCGCCGCCACGCGGGCGCGCCAGTTATCGATTTGGCTCCAGTCGGCATCGCCGCTCAGGTTGATCTGCCCCTGCCCGGTACGCACCACGCCCTGCAAGGTTGAGCTCATGCCGTTGAAATTCATTGCCAGCTGGCTGGGCTGCATATCAAACGGCATAAAGTTGCCATCAATGTCCAGCCCGTTAAGCCCCAATTGCCCGAACAACTGCGGGCTTTGCACGTTGCCGCCAAGACGTAAACTGGCATTCAACGTGCCCGCCGCTTTCTCGCCGCGGCTGAAAATGGCGTTCACCATCGCCAGCGAGAAGTTGCGAATATTCACGTTGCCGCCCAGATTGCGCCGCCCTTGCGGATCGGTAACTTGCACCTGGCCATCGAACTGACCGTTATTGGTCAGGCGAATCAGCCAGCCGAGATCGGCCCGGTTATCGCGCAGTTTTGCGTTGAGATTGAGGGTATCAAACGCGAGTGGCAGCGGCGCGTCATTCACCACCTGCGTCACTTTCACGCCGCGCCCGGAGAGCGTCACTTCACCCTGCGGTAGCCCCTCCTTGGTGGTGTCCCAACTGACATCCGCTTTACCGCTGAACACACCGCTAGCTTGCGTGGTTTCCGGCATAAAGGGTTTCAGCATCGCAAGGTCGAAGCGGTTAAGGTTCACCACCGCCCGGCCTTCTGCACCCGCATCAATGGCTTGCGGAATGCAGAGTTCGGCGTTCGGGTTCAACCAGCAGTGCGGGCCGATCGCGATTTTCTGTTCCTGGTTGCGGTAATCCAGCGTGACCGGGCGATTAATCGACCACGGGCCAACCGGCGTGGCAAAGCGGGTATCGCTCAGTGTCCCTTGCCAGCGCTGCTGCTGGCGGTCAAAACTGCCCGCCAGGTTAAGCTGCCCAGAAACCGGCTCGCCCTGCACGCGCAACTGGAGTTTGTGCTGTTGCTCATTGCCATCTGCCGCCAGCGTCACAAGGCTGAGGTTCACCCCAGGCTGGGCAATGCGTTCCACGCGCACGTTCAGTTTGCCGCCAATCTGGTCGCTGGATTTCACATCGCCTTCCACGCGCACGCGGGCCACGGAAAGCGCCTGCCAGCGCAGGTTATTCGCAGTAATGTCCGCCAGCGCCTGCGGCGCATCCACCGTACCGCGAATTTTCACCAGCCCTTTTGCTGTGCCGCCCAGACCCGGCAGCGCGTTATTCAGCCCAGGCGCATCAATCGTGGCATCCAGGTTGAGATCTTTAACGCCCAGCTCGCCTTTGATATCGGCGCTATTTTTCCCCAGTTCCAGGTGCAAGCCGGGAATCGTCCACTGCAAGTAGCTGTTGCCTTTAAGCTGCCCGTCGACGTTGACCTTGTTTTGCTTCACGTTGCCGCTCAGCTTCAGCTCCGGCACATCCATTTGCCAGCTACCACCGTACAGGCTGCCGCGCGTTTTGATCAGGCCGTTCAGTTTTGACGGCCATTCCGGAAATGCTTTCGCCGTGTCGATGCCGTTGAGCGTCAACTCCCCGCGCCAGCTGATGGCCTGTTGCCAGTCGAGCAGCGCTTTCAACTCGGTTTTACCCTCCAGCGCAGCGATCACCAGTTTATCAAGGCTCAGTTGCTGCTCGTTGCCCCTGGCATCCAGCGTAATGGTCGCAGGTGGCACATCCTGGCCTTTCACCGCCGTGCGAAACGCCAGCGTATAGTCGGTCATTTTGCCGGTGAGTTTCAGATTCAGGTCATCGGCCTGGTACTGTTTTTCCCCGGTAAACGGCCAGTAAAGCTGCTTACTGGTTATCTCCAGATTCAGCGGCAAACCGGCTTCGGCCAGTTGGGTTTGCGCGCGCAAATCCATGTCGACCGGACCGGAAAGGTTCACGCCAACGTCGAGTTGCTTACGCATTTCGCCGCCGACTTTCAGTTTCACCTTCTCGCCTTTCAGCGGATCGATATTCAGCGTGGTATTGAGCGTAATATCCACCGGCCAGGTATCACGCAACTGGGCGCTACCGGTGGCGCGCACCTGCCCCTGGTTGGAATCCACATCCAGCGCATCGAGCTTCATCTGTCCGTCGATACTGCTCACTTTCAGCAATAAGCTGCGCACCAGAATGTCGGTATCGCCGGTGAGACGCAGTTGTTCGCCGCGAAACTCTTCAATATTGAGGTTGAGCGGCAGGTGAACATCGGTCATTTCCGGCAGCAGCGGCTTTTCAAACAGCGCTTTCAGCGTTTCGCCGAGCGGTTTTTCCTGCGGCTGCGGATTCTGGATTTTCGGTTCAACGACCTCTTTTTGCGCCACATCGGCCACTTTCGGCAGGGCAATCAGCAGCCCTTGTAGCAATGTCGGTTTCAGCGTCAGGTTTTTCTCCTGCCAGTTCAAACCGGTGGTGAAATCCATTACCGAGACGGTGGTGTCGTCGATTTTGATGTTTACATTGTTGAGCGCCACCCGGCTAAGCGTTATCGAGTAGGGTGTAGAGAGGTTCAGCGGCCCGCTTTCTTCCTCTTTTACCGGTGCGGCGGGCGGCATTTTTTTGCTGTCGATAACGACATTGATATCTTTCAACGACAGATCATTCACGCACAGGCTGCTGTCGCGCAGGCAGCCGAGCTTAACCGCGAGATGTACTTCGCCGGCGTTAACCGCTACGCCCGGCTGGGTAAAACGGATATTTTTTAGCGTGAGATCGCGCCAGCCGCCGGTCACCTGGCTAATTTCCAGCCCCGGTACCCAGCGGTTGGCCGATTTAAATAACAGATGCAGCCCACTGGTGGTACCCACCAGAAAGACTACGGTGCCCAGCACCAGCAGGATAAACACCAGGACGCCGAGGCTGATTTTCTTCCATAAACTCATAATTCCGGCCCCAACCCGATGTAAAACTGTAATCCGTGCTCTTCTTTATCACCTACCGGTACCGCGAAATCGAGCTTAATGGGCCCAACCGGCGATTCCCAGCGTACGCCGACGCCCGCGCCGGTTTTCACATTACTGCGGCGGATATCGCTCACCGCTTCGCCGCTATCAACAAATGCCGCGCCCCACCATTTGCCGGTAACGTTGTATTGATACTCCAGCGAACCGGTGGCCAGCTTGGACGCACCAATCAGCTTGCCGCTGTCATTTTTAGGGGCGATAGATTTGTATTTGTAGCCGCGAATACTGCGATCGCCCCCGGCGAAGAAGCGCAGATCCGGTGGCACGCGATCAAAATCCCCGGTTTCGATCCAGCCCAGATTGCCGCGCATCACAAAACGGTGGCGATCATAAAGGGTGCGGATCCAGACGTTTTGCGCCTGCAACACCAGGAAGTCGACATCCGATCCCCAGGCGGTGTTGGAGTAATCCACCGAGTAGCGCTGCGAATCGCCCCAGGTGGGCATCAGACCGCCGCGCGAGCGGGTACGGCTGATCATCACGCCAGGGTAAAGCAGCATGGTGGTGTTGGTGACATTCGCCTGCGTAAAGTGATCGAGGCTCCAGCGCAGATTGATAGCGCGCTGCCAGCCGCTGGAGAGATCCCAGTATCGCGACAGCGCGAGTGTGGTGGAATCCGCCTCGGTGTCGTTCAAATCGGTACGCTTAAAGCCGCCCTGCACCAGGTAATATTGTTCAAGTGGGTTTTTCAGCAGCGGCATCTTGTAGCTGAAATCAAGCTGCTGTTCCGGCGCGGAGATACTGGTGCTGGTGGTCAGGCTGTGACCGTAGGAGTTCATCCACGGCTTTTTCCATGTAGCCTTGACGCGCGGCCCGACGTCGGTCGAGTAACCCACCCCGGTTTCAATGGTGTTTTCCGTGCGCGGTGACACCACGCCTTTAAGCGGCAACACTTTGGTTTTTCGCGCTTTATCGAACTCTGGCGCAACAACCACCGAATTAAACCAGCCGGTGGCAGAAAGGCGGCGATTCAGCTCTGCCAGATCCTGCGTCTGGTAATAATCCCCTTCGTGGAAAGGCACCAGGTTTTGCAGATATTCGTCGCGGATTTGCGAGCCTTCAAACGTCACCGTACCAAAGCGGTAACGCTGGCCGCTGTCGTAATCGATATCCCAAAACGCCTGGCGGCGCTCAAGCGCGATACCCAACTGGCTTTTAATGAATTGACTGTCGAAGTAGCCTTTACGCAGCGCCACGCTGGTGAGCGATTTTTTGAAATTGTCGTAATCGTTATGGTGCAACACCGTGCCGATAGCGGGGCGTTTTTTGAGTAAGTCGAGGTAATCACTGTCCGTACGCGCGCCGCCGCGCAGGATCACGCTATTGCCGCCAATGCGCACCGGCTCACCGGCTTGCACACGCGCAATCAGCACCTGACGCCCTTTCGCCGGCGGTGGGCGCAGTTCGAAATCGATGGTGGGTTCGTAGTAGCCTAAGGCTTTTAACCCTTCACGAATGGCGTCATCCACACGCGCCTGGAAACGGCGGTCCGGGGTGACTTCATCGCTTTCAATGGTGGACAACTGGGCGCGCACATTTTTTTGTAGCTCCCCGGTGAGCCCTTCCAGTTGCAATCGCACATTGGCGGCGAAAGCCGTTTCACTCACCAGCAACAAAGCAGCAAAACATAACAGACGGATCTTTGGCACGTTCTCTCCTGAATATCCTTGTTCCCACCCCTGGAAGGAAACGTAAGCGCAGCTCCGCGCTGAGCCAGGTTTTGCCTTGCGACAGAACACAAGCCGATAAAAACCCGTTAACACAGGTTGAAAAGCAGACGACTACCCCAAAATTTCTTATGTTTAAATCTAGTCTGATTTATGGCGTTTATTGTGTTAAAACACAGGCCGCAACACAACCCTAACCGCAATTAGCCCCTCCGGGAGGTATTACCGTGAGTCTGTTCGATAAAAAAGAGCTTGTTTCTCAGTCAGATGCTTTGCCCGGACGCAACACGCCAATGCCGGTAGCCAGTTTACATGCTGTTAACGAGCATTCAATGAGTCATGTTCCGGAAGGGATGGAAGTCGCCTTGTTTGCCATGGGCTGTTTCTGGGGCGTGGAGCGCCTGTTCTGGCAACGAGAAGGCGTCTACAGCACTGCCGCTGGTTATACCGGGGGTTACACGCCGAACCCGACCTACCGCGAAGTGTGCTCCGGTCTGACCGGTCACGCGGAGGCGGTGCGCGTGGTATATGACCCGAATGTCGTGAGTTATGAAAAACTGCTGCAGGTTTTCTGGGAAAACCACGATCCGGCGCAGGGCATGCGCCAGGGCAATGATTCGGGCACGCAGTACCGTTCGGGGATTTACCCGCTGACGCAGGAACAAAGCGACGCCGCACAAGCCAGCCTCGCACGCTTCCAGGAGGCGATGCGCAGCGCAGGCGACGCACGCCAGGTAACGACTGAGATCAAAACCGCGACGCCGTTTTATTACGCGGAAGATGAGCATCAACAATATCTGTATAAAAACCCGCACGGCTACTGCGGTATCGGCGGGATTGGTGTTTGTTTGCCACCGCAGCTTAACCCTTAAAAAGCAGCGGAGTTTATCACCGAAAAACGGCGCAAATTAAGCCTCTGGTAGCCTGCAACAGGCTTACGCTATACTACCCCTCGAAATTGCCGGTCCACTGCTTCGGGCCGGCTTTCATTGTGTTTACCACATGGATTTTCAAAAACCCTTCCGAGGATCCGGTTAATAACTGGATAAATTATGTTAAACAGTATCTTAGTCATACTCTGTCTGATCGCGGTAAGTGCGTTTTTCTCGTTGTCCGAGATCTCACTCGCCGCATCGCGAAAAATTAAACTCAAACTGCTTGCCGATGAAGGCAACATCAACGCCCAACGTATTTTGAAAATGCAGGAAACGCCTGGCATGTTCTTTACGGTGGTGCAAATTGGCCTTAACGCCGTCGCCATCCTTGGCGGTATCGTCGGCGACGCGGCATTCTCCCCTGTTTTTCACAACATATTGATCAATGTGGTTTCCGCGGAGCTTGCCGAACAACTCAGCTTTATTATCTCTTTCTCGCTGGTGACCGGGTTATTCATTCTTTTCGCCGACCTGACACCGAAACGCATCGGTATGATTGCGCCTGAAGCCGTGGCTTTGCGTATCATCAACCCGATGCGCTTCTGCTTATTTGTTTTCCGCCCGCTGGTCTGGTTTTTCAACGGCCTGGCCAACGTCATTTTCCGCATCTTCAAACTGCCGATGGCGCGTAAAGATGACATCACCTCTGACGATATTTACGCGGTTGTGGAAGCCGGTGCGTTAGCCGGGGTGCTGCGTAAGCAGGAACACGAACTGATTGAGAACGTGTTTGAACTGGAATCGCGCACGGTACCGTCGTCAATGACCTCGCGCGAAAACGTCATTTGGTTCGATCTGCACGAAGATGAGCAGAGCCTGAAAAATAAAGTGTCGGAGCACCCGCATTCGAAGTTTCTGGTCTGTAAAGATGATATCGACCATATCGTTGGCTATGTCGATTCCAAAGATCTGCTGAACCGCGTGCTGGCAAACCAGAGCATGGCGCTTAGCAGCGGCGTGCAGATCCGCAATACGCTGATTGTCCCGGACACATTAACGCTCTCTGAAGCGCTGGAAAGTTTCAAAGCTGCCGGTGAAGACTTCGCGGTGATCATGAACGAATACGCGCTGGTAGTAGGCGTTATCACGCTTAACGATGTGATGACCACGCTGATGGGTGATCTGATCGGTCAGGGCCTGGAAGAGATGATCGTCGCGCGTGATGAAAACTCATGGCTAATTGATGGCGGTACGCCGATTGATGACGTGATGCGCGTGCTGGATATTGATGAATTCCCGCAGTCCGGCAATTATGAAACCATCGGCGGCTTTATGATGTTTATGCTGCGTAAAATCCCGAAACGCACCGATGCGGTGAAGTTTTCCGGCTACAAATTCGAAGTGGTGGACATTGATAACTACCGCATCGATCAGCTGCTGGTGACCCGTATTGATACCCGCGCTACGGTGCTGACACCGAAGCTGCCGGACGCCGACAATAAAGGCGCGGCGTAATCTGCTGCAGAAATGTCAACGGCCCCTTTGGGGCCGTTTTTTATAGTATTTAAACTACTGCATAGCACAACTATTAAGCCATCTCGGTTTGCAGACGCAGAACCTGGCGGTTAACTTCAGACATGACAGACAGATGCTGTTTGTCTTTCACTTTCGGGATAAGGATTTTGCCCTTGTCGAACTCGAAAGCGCCAACGTCCTTGATATACAACCGTCCACGAAACAGGATTTTTACGTACTTAGCCACCTGAAGTGGGTTGTAACGCTGGAAAATTTTCATTCTTGTATCTCCTGTGAAACATTACGCTCTTGCGGTTCCACAATCGGACCAACGTAGATGAGCGCAAATTTTAATGCCCAATGACTATAGTTCAGAACCTAACCGATACATAGTGTGAATAACTTTATTTACCTTTTGATGACAATTATTCAGAATATTCTTTTCAACACCTTACTCTGCGCAGTATAAGCCCACATTTTTTCACGGTTATGTGCGTTCGCCCGCAAACTGGCATCCAGATTGCGGGAAAAACGTATTGATCGCATTTATGATTAAAACGCGAGCCCAAGTGGTCGGATCACCTGCACAAACACAAGAGATAATAAGGAAACGCCATGACCCTACGTAACATCCTGGCAGCGACATGCCTGTTACTGCCGCTGGTTGCTTCAGCCCATAATTTTGAAAACAACCAACGCGTGCCGCCTGTGGGCATAGCCGACAGAGGGGAGTTGATACTGGATAACGACAAGTTTAGCTATAAAAAATGGAATAGCGCCCAACTTCCAGGCAAAGTGCGAGTGGTGCAGCATATTGCCGGTCGAACCTCGGCAAAAGAGAAGAATGCCGCGCTGATTGAAGCGATCAAATCCGCGAAACTGCCGCACGATAAGTACCAAACCACCACCATCGTTAACACCGACGACGCGATTCCCGGCAGCGCGATGTTTGTGCGCAGCAGCATCGAAAGCAATAAGAAGCTCTACCCGTGGTCACAATTTATTGTGGATAGCGAAGGCGTAACGCGTAAAGCCTGGAAACTGGACGAAGAGAGCTCGGCGATTGTAGTGCTGGATAAAGACGGGCGCGTACAGTACGCAAAAGATGGCGGTCTGAGTCAGCAAGAGGTGCAGCAGGTAATCGACCTGCTGCACAAGCTGCTTAATCAGTAGAGCGAAACCCGAAAGCCGGGGTTGAGGAAGGATTCACGCGGGGTGTAATCCAGTGTGCGCCCCTGCCAGTCGTGAACATGCGCCCCGGCGGCGACCGCCACCGCGTGGCCTGCGGCGGTGTCCCAGACGTTGGTCGGCCCAAAGCGCGGGTAAAGCTGCGCTTTGCCTTCCGCCACCAGGCAAAACTTCAGCGAGGAGCCAATCGCGGTGGTCTGGTGTTCGCCAAGATGCTGTAAATACTCTTTCAGTTCATCGTCCGCATGCGAACGGCTGACGACCACCAGCGGCGGGCGCGCATCGCGCACCTGAATTTGCTGGTGATGCCCTGCTTCCTCTTTCCAGGCTTTGCCTTCTGCGGCGGAATACATCACTTGCAGCACCGGGGCGTAAACCACGCCGAGCACCGGTTTTCCGTTCTCAATCAAGGCAATATTGACGGTAAACTCACCATTGCGCTTGATGAACTCTTTGGTGCCATCCAGCGGATCCACCAGCCAGTAACGCCCCCATGTTTGGCGAACCTCCCAGCCGGGTGGATCTTCTTCCGATAGCACCGGAATTTCCGGCGTCAGCGCCTGTAAGCCGCGCACAATCACTCCGTGCGCGGCAATATCTGCGGCCGTCACCGGCGAGTCATCGACTTTGCTGGTGACCTCCATCGGTTTATGACCATCATAAACCTGCATAATGGCGTCGCCCGCTTCGCGCGCGAGCTGGCAAATTGCATCTAACATTTTCCACCTCTTCTGTTCAGTGGTTTGTAACTCATTGTTTTACTTATATCGTATTGCTGCGGAATCTGCCATCTGTGATAGCGATTGCGTTTTCTTTGCGCGCTTTTATGGCAGTATTCACAATTCTGTAAGCAACAAAATGTACATAACACTTTCTTTTGTGGCTTAGATCGAAAAAGGATGCCTCTGATGATTAAGTTTAGTGCAACGCTTCTGGCCACGCTGATTGCGGCCAGCGTGCAGGCTGCAACGGTGGATTTACGTATTCTGGAAACCACTGATTTGCATAGCAACATGATGGATTTTGATTACTACAAAGACACGGCGACGGAAAAATTCGGACTGGTACGCACCGCCAGCTTAATCAACGCCGCCCGTCATGAAGTCAAAAACAGCGTGCTGGTGGATAACGGAGACTTAATCCAGGGCAGCCCGCTGGGCGATTATATGGCGGCGAAAGGGCTGAAAGCCGGGGAAGTTCACCCGGTCTATAAAGCGATGAACACCCTTGATTACGCCGTCGGCAACCTGGGCAACCACGAATTCAATTACGGTCTGGATTACCTGCACAAAGCGCTGGCGGGAGCGAAATTCCCGTATGTGAACGCCAATATTATTGATGCAAAAAGCAAAAAGCCGCTGTTCACACCTTACTTAATCAAAGAAACGCCGGTCACCGACAGCGAAGGCAAAACGCACACGCTGCGCATCGGTTATATCGGCTTTGTGCCGCCGCAAATCATGGTCTGGGATAAAGCTAACCTGAGCGGCAAAGTGACGGTGAACGACATCACCGAAACCGCACGTAAATATGTGCCGGAAATGCGCGCCAAAGGGGCGGATTTGGTGGTCGTTGTCGCACACTCCGGGCTGTCGGCGGAGCCATATCAGTCGATGGCGGAAAACTCCGTTTATTACCTCAGCGAAGTGCCAGGCGTGGACGCGATCCTGTTTGGTCACGCCCATGCCGTCTTCCCGAGTAAAGATTTCGCGTCGATAAAAGGCGCAGATATCAAAAAAGGAACATTGAATGGCATTCCCTCAGTGATGCCGGGCATGTGGGGCGATCATCTTGGCGTTGTCGATCTGGTGCTGAACAATGATTCTGGCAAATGGCAGGTGCGCGAATCCAAAGCCGAAGCGCGCCCTATTTATGACGCGGCGGCGAAAAAAGCTCTCGTTGGCGAAGACAGCAAGCTGGTGCAGATCCTCAAACACGATCATGACGCCACCCGAGAATTTGTCGGCAAACCGATCGGCAAATCCGCCGACAACATGTACAGCTATCTGGCGCTGGTGCAGGACGATCCGACCGTACAGGTGGTGAACATCGCGCAGAAAGCCTATGTCGAACACTTTATTCAGGGCGATCCGGATCTGGCGAAACTGCCGGTGCTTTCCGCTGCCGCGCCGTTTAAAGTGGGCGGGCGCAAGAATGATCCTGCCAGTTATGTCGAAGTGGAAAAAGGGCAGTTAACCTTCCGTAATGCCGCCGATTTGTACCTCTACCCGAACACGCTGGTGGTGGTGAAAGCAACGGGCAAAGAGGTGAAAGAGTGGCTGGAGTGTTCTGCTGGCCAGTTTAACCAGATCGATCCACACAGCGACAAGCCGCAAAGCCTGATCAACTGGGATGGCTTTCGCACCTATAACTTCGATGTGATTGACGGCGTGAACTACCAGATTGATGTCACGCAGCCAGCGCGCTACGACGGCGAATGCCAGAGCGTTAACCCGCAGGCTGAGCGTATTAAAAATCTGACCTTTAACGGCAAACCGATTGATCCGAACGCGGTGTTCCTCGTTGCGACCAATAACTACCGCGCCTACGGCGGCAAATTTGCCGGTACGGGCGACAGCCATATTGCCTTTGCCTCGCCGGATGAAAACCGGGCCGTGCTGGCGAAATGGATAAGCGATGAAACCCAACGCGCGGGCGAAATTCATCCTGCCGCCGACAATAACTGGCAACTGGCACCGATCCACAGCGACACGAAGCTGGATATTCGTTTTGAAACTGCGCCTACAGACAAAGCCGCCGCGTTTATCAAAGACAAAGCCCGCTACCCGATGGCGAAAGTCGCTACCGACGAGATCGGATTTGCTATCTATAACCTTCAGTTAAACAAGTAGTTATTCAACCAACGCCTGCTGGCCTTCCCGTTCATCGCGGAAGGCCAGCACCTGCGGAATATTCAGTTCTATCCAGTCCGCCAGTGCGGCGACCTTCTCGCTCACCTGTTCACCCAGCGGGGTCAGGCTATACTCGACATGCGGCGGCACAACCGGGTAAGAGACGCGGTTGATAAAGCCATCCTGCTCCAGCCATTGCAGGCTCTGCGCCAGCATCTTTTCACTGACGCCACCCATTTTGCGGCGCAAGTCGCTAAAGCGGTGAGTGCCATCGCGTAGCGCCACTAGGATCAATACGCCCCAGCGGCTGGTGACGTGTTTCAGAACATCCCGCGAGGGACACTGCTCGGCAAACAGGTTGCCGTTGCGAACCTGTTCACTCAATGTTTGCGGCCGGGATTGTGTTTTCATACTTACCTTTTTGTACGTACTTACTAAAAGTTAGTTAAGGTGTTAGCGTACCACAACACTCATCGAGCACCGAAGGAGAATACTCATGATCGCACTCACCGGCGCAACCGGCCAACTGGGCCAGTTTGTGGTAGAAGAACTGCTGAAAACCGTGGCGGCAAAAGAAATTGTCGCGATCGTTCGTAACCCGGCGAAAGCCGAAGCGCTCAGCAAACAAGGCGTGCTGGTACGCCAGGCTGATTATGGCGACCAGGCTGCGTTAACCCAGGCGCTGGCGGGCGTGAACAAACTGCTGCTGATCTCCAGCAGCGAAGTGGGCCAGCGCGCCACGCAACACCGCAATGTGATTAACGCCGCCAAAGCCGCCGGAGTGAAATTCATCGCTTACACCAGCCTGCTGCACGCGGATAAATCCCCGCTTGGTCTGCATGTTGAGCACGTTGAAACCGAGAAAATGCTCGCCGATTCCGGTATTCCTTATACTCTGCTGCGTAACGGCTGGTACAGCGAAAACTACCTGGCAAGCGCGCCAGCGGCACTGGCGCACGGGGTATTTATTGGCGCAGCCGGTGACGGCAAAATCGCCTCCGCCACCCGCGCCGATTACGCTGCTGCTGCCGCACGCGTGATAAGCGAAGAGGGGCATGCAGGTAAAGTCTATGAACTGGCCGGTGATAACGGCTGGACGCTCACTGAACTGGCCGCGCTACTCAGCAAAGCCAGCGGTAAAAACGTGGTCTACCAGAACCTAAGCGAAGCCGATTTCGCCGCCGCGCTGAAAGAAGTTGGTCTGCCAGACTGGCTCGCCAACATGCTGGCGGATTCCGACGCGGGCGCCGCCAAAGGTGGCCTGTTTGATGACAGCAAAACGCTCAGCAAATTGATTGGTCGCCCGACGACGTCGATTGAGAAGAGCGTCAACGACCTTCTGTAAAGGTTACAAAGTGGTTAATTTTTGTAGCCTCCCGCCGGGCCATCCCTAATAATGAAGGGATGACCGGTATGGAGAGAGACAGTGGAAGGCGTACCCGAGCAGTTTACTGATGAGCGAGATTGCGCGCGCTTTCGCCACCTGGCGTTACTGCCAGGGGTTGAGTTGTATCACGCGCATATCTCCCGCTATGCCTTTGAACCGCACACCCATGAAGCGTTTGGCATTGGCGCGATCGAAGCCGGAGCTGAACGCTTTCGTTATCGCGGCACACAATATGTCGCGCCGGTGCATTCTGTGGTCACCATGAACCCTGACGAGCTGCACACCGGCGAAGCGGAAACCGCCGACGGCTGGCGCTATCGCATGGTTTACCTTGAGCCAGATCTCCTGGAAGAAGTGACCGGGATCCGCCACTGGTGGTTTAGCGATGTGATGCGTCACGATCCGTTGCGCACCCGGCAAATCTGCACGCAGATCCACGGCTTGTGGCACACCGACGATCCGCTGACGCAACAGGGGATTTTGCTGGATCTTATCGATACATTTCGCCCGCTGGCCCACCATGCGCCGCAGCGCCCGGAAGGCGCACACCGGTTTGAGCGCGTACGCGATTACCTGCATGACAACTATATGCACAGCCTGACGCTTGATGAGTTGGCGAAAGTGGCGGCGCTCAGCCCGTACCATTTTCAACGCCAGTTCAAGGCGTATTTTCATGTCACCCCGCACCAGATGCTGATGGCCATCCGCCTGTGGCGCGCCAAATCGTTCCTGACCCAGGGCATGCCCGCTGCCGATGTCGCCGCCGTTACCGGCCTTACCGATCAGTCGCATCTGACCCGCGCGTTTACGCACCGCTATGGCATCACGCCGGTGCGCTACCAAAAGCAGGTCACGCGCCGTTAATGCGCAATCTCATACAATATTCCCACGCGTTGCTCTCCTACACTGTCCGCTGCCAATGTAAACGTAGGTGAAAAGATGATTAGTGGCGTGTTGTATGCCCTGCTTGCCGGGCTGTTGTGGGGGCTTATTTTTGTCGGCCCGTTGATCGTGCCGGATTACCCGGCGGCGCTGCAATCCACCGGGCGCTATCTGGCGCTGGGGATTATCGCCCTGCCGCTGGCGTGGCTGGGCCGCGCACGGCTGCGCCAGCTTACGCGCAGCGACTGGTTCACGGCCTTATGGCTGACAATCATGGGCAACCTTATCTATTACGTCTGCCTGGCAAGCGCCATTCAGCGCACGGGCGCGCCGGTGTCGACGATGATTATCGCCACGCTGCCGGTGGTGATCCCGGTGTGCGCCAACCTGCTCTACAGTCAGCGTGACGGCAAACTCGCATGGCGAAAGCTTGCTCCTGCGCTGCTCTGCATTGCGCTTGGCTTAGGCTGCGTGAATATCGCCGAACTGCGCCAGGGCCTGCCCAATTTCAGCGGGTGGCGCTACGGTTCCGGTATTGTGCTGGCTTTCACCTCGGTCGCTTGCTGGGCCTGGTATGCGCTGCGCAATGCTCGCTGGCTGCGTGAAAACCCGGACAAAAACCCGATGATGTGGGCGACGGCGCAAGCGCTGGTGACGCTACCGGTTTCACTGGTGGGCTACCTTGCGGCGTGTCTGTGGCTTGGTGTGCAGCAACCCGATTTCACCCTGCCCTTCGGCCCACGTCCGCTGGTGTTTATCACGCTGATGTTCACCATTGCGGTGCTCTGCTCGTGGGTGGGCGCGTTATGCTGGAACATTGCCTGCCAGCGGCTTCCAACGGTAATTGTCGGCCCGCTGATCGTCTTCGAAACGCTGGCCGGGCTGCTCTATACCTTTCTGCTGCGCCACAGCTTGCCGCCGCTGCTCACCGCTTGCGGCATTGTCTTATTGGTCGGCGGCGTGCTAATGGCAGTACTGTCGAAGCCGGAAAAAGCCAGCGTCACCGCGCTGAGTGCAGAGTAAAAGCCGCCTTCACATGCGTTTCGCGCCGACAAGTGTGACAAAAACCGTAAAAAAGCGTCTACCCATGCCGTGAGAGTGAATACTAAGACACCCAGACATAACCAAAACCCGCGAGAAAAACGTTTCAACATATGGTGTTCAGTGAGCCGTAAAAAAACATCTACATAGCAGATGGCATTGTCTGCACCCGGCGAACGAAAAGCCTTAATAAACTGTCCAGGCCTGTTCTGAACGATTTAAATCCAAAGACAACAAAACCTGTTGCTGACCACCTCCACCGGAGGTGGTGTTCAAATGGGTATAAAAAAACCCGGCTTATGCCGGGTTTCAAGAGATCGATTCAACCGTTATCAGAACGTTTCCCAGTTGGCTTCGCTGACGTTCTCGGTTGCTTTGGTCTGCGGTTTGCTGGCTGGCGTGACTAACGCCGGGCGGCGTGCGCTGCGCGTACGGTTGACCTTGAATACCGCCACCGTTTCAGTCAGGCGCGCGGCCTGCTCTTCCAGTGCTGCAGCCGCAGCGGCGGACTCTTCCACCAGTGAGGCGTTCTGCTGAGTAACGCGGTCCATCTCAGCAACGGCCTGGCCTACCTGATCGATACCACGGCTCTGCTCGTCAGACGCGGAAGAGATTTCGCCCATGATGTCGGTCACGCGCGTGACTGCGCTGACGATTTCAGCCATGGTTTCCCCGGCTTCATGCACCAGTGCTGCCCCTGCATTGACGCGATTACTTGAATCTTCAATCAGCCCTTTAATCTCTTTTGCTGCCTGCGCACTGCGCTGCGCCAGGGTACGCACTTCGCCCGCGACGACTGCAAAGCCACGGCCTTGTTCGCCCGCGCGTGCCGCTTCAACAGCCGCGTTCAGCGCCAGAATGTTGGTCTGGAAAGCGATACCGTCAATCACGTTAGTGATCTGCGCGATTTTGCTGGAACTGTTGGCAATCTCATCCATGGTACGCACCACACCATCAACCACGTCACCGCCTTTCTTCGCCGTACCGGATGCATTCAGTGCCAGTTGTGTCGCCTGGCGGGCGTTGTCGGCATTCTGTTTCACCGTGGCGGTGAGCTGTTCCATGCTGGCAGCGGTCTCTTCCAGAGAAGCGGCCTGCTGCTCAGTGCGCGAAGAGAGATCGTTGCTGCCAGCGGAAATTTCACCCGCACCGGTGTAAATGGTGTCTGCGCCATCGCGCACTACACTCACGGTTTTCACCAGCGACTGCTGCATTTCCTGTACATTCTGCGCCAGCAGCGCCATTTCATTTTTGCCTTCAGCATCTATGTCATGCGTCAAATCACCGGTCGCGATATGACGAATATGCCCCATCACCTCATGCAGCGGCTTCAACAGGACGCGCTGCATTGCAACCCAGCTCATGATAATCACCACCAGCACGACCAGCATCACGGTGCCGAGGATCCATAAAATACGCTGATAATCCTGTTCGTTCTGGCTGATCCCTTCGCTCGCCAGGACGGTTTGCGCATCACGCCACGCACGATAGCTTTTCTGCATGGCAACTTGTTTCGCTTCGGCATTCTGACGGAACATATCTTCCAGGTTGCCCGCCAGCAGCAGGCGGTTCATTTCCGTCAACGTGGCATGGTAAACGCCGTACTGGGTTTCCAGATCTTTAGACAAGTTCGGCTCCAACCCCGGTGTGTCCGGGATCGCTTTGTACTTTTCGAAATGCTTTTGCGCTTCGTTGAGCAAGTTGGTCGCATTGCTTGCCAGCTCGCTGAGTTGCCCACCATTAATCTGGCTGGCGGTGCTGCTTTGCAGACGTAACATGCCGCGGTTGAGCGTCACACGCGCCTGGTTGAGGCTGATCCAGGCATCGGTAAATTCGGAAACGTTCTGGCTGGAAACCTGGGAAACATTGAAGTTGTTTTTATCGTTATTAAGCGCACTGATGAACACGCCAGCGGAGATCAGCTGCATTGCACCAAGCACCAGTAAAACCATGATTAATAAAGTAATAACTTTTATTCTTTTAAACATTGTAAGCCTTTATAGCGTGCAGGATATTGTCTGGAGTTTTGGTATCGGCAGCAGCGCGGAGTTGTTTAATTGTGATGCAGGTCGCAATCCAGTAATTTCCAATAAAAACACCTGTATTCAACATGTTAAATTCGTAAGATTTTTTGTGATGAATATCACATTTTTTCGCGAAAGAAAGGAATAAGGCAATTCCCGCTGCCCCAAAAGGGGTATATCATCGCCTTAAAGATGCATTTAAAATACAACTTATAAATTCCACATGAGGTAACTGCTATGGCTTTCCGCGATCAACCCCTGGGTGAGTTGGCGCTCTCTATCCCCCGCGCTTCCGCACTGTTCCGTAAATATGATATGGATTACTGCTGCGGCGGTAAGCAGACACTGGGACGTTCTGCGGCACGCAAGGAGCTGGATATTGACGTCATCGAAGCCGAGCTAGCGACGCTTGCCGAGCAGCCGATTGAAAAAGACTGGCGCGTGGCGGGGCTGGCGGAAATCATTGACCACATTATCGTGCGTTACCATGACCGCCACCGCGAACAACTGCCGGAACTGATCCTGCAAGCCACCAAAGTTGAGCGCGTCCACGCCGATAAACCGAACGTGCCGCGCGGCCTAACCAAATACCTGACCATGCTGCACCAGGAGCTTTCCAGCCATATGATGAAAGAGGAGCAGATCCTGTTCCCGATGATCAAACAGGGCATGGGTTCGCAGGCAATGGGGCCGATAAGCGTCATGGAGAGTGAGCATGATGAAGCAGGCGAACTGCTGGAAGTGATCAAACACATCACCAATAACGTCACGCCGCCACCAGAAGCCTGCACCACCTGGAAGGCGATGTATAACGGTATCAATACGTTGATTGACGATCTAATGGAGCACATCAGTCTGGAAAACAACAATCTGTTCCCGCGTGCCCTCGCTGGTGAATAAATAAAGGCGCCCGAGAGCGCCTTGATTCATGGAAGTTTAGAGCCGCTGCGCGGCTCTTTTTTTATGGCTGGCGGTTAGCCAAACGCTTTTTACCGGCGTACAGCCAACCTGCGCCCAGCACCACAAACCACAACGGCGTCACGATCAGTGCCTGGCGGGTATCCGCTTCCAGCGTCAGCAGCACCAGCACAAAGGCGAAGAACGCCATGCACACCCAGCACATCATTTTGCCCAGCGGCATTTTATAGTTCGATTTTTCATGCAGTTGCGGGCGCTGCTTACGGTACACCAGGTACGAGCAGAGAATGATCGTCCAGACGAACATAAACAGGATCGCCGACACGGTGGTGATCATGGTGAACGCAGCAATCGCGCTCGGATTGACGTACAGCATCACCACGCCGCCCAGCAGGCAGATGCAGGAGAAGGTCAGCCCTTTTGCCGGTACCGCGCGTTTAGAGAGCTTAGCGAACGCTTTCGGTGCCACGCCATCCTGCGCCAGGCCAAACAGCATCCGGCTGGTGGAGAAGACGCCGCTGTTGGCGGAAGAAGCCGCCGAGGTCAGCACCACGAAGTTAATAATGCTCGCCGCCGCCGGAATGCCAACCAGCACGAACAGCTCGACAAATGGGCTCTTATCCGGCACCACAGAGCGCCATGGCGTCACTGACATGATCACAATCAGCGCGAAAACGTAGAACATAATGATGCGCACCGGAATCGAGTTGATGGCGCGCGGCAGGGATTTCTCCGGATCTTTGGTCTCCGCTGCGGTCGTACCGACCAGCTCAATCCCCACAAAGGCAAACACCGCAATCTGGAAGCCAGCAAAGAACCCACTGATACCTTTCGGGAACCAGCCGCCGTCATTCCACAGATGCGAGAAAGAGGCCTCAACACCGGTCGGGGATTTAAAGTGCATCAACACCATCACCACACCCACGATAATCAGCGCGACAATAGCGACGATTTTGATCATCGCAAACCAGAACTCCATCTCGCCGAACATTTTTACCGTCGCGAGATTGAGGCTCAGCAGCACGACGACAACGGCCAGCGCCGCTACCCAATCGGCAAGTCCAGGGAACCAGAACTGCGCGTAAGCCGTGATGGCGACGACATCCGCCATACCGGTTACCACCCAGCAAAACCAGTATGTCCAGCCGGTAAAATACCCCGCCCACGGCCCTAACAGGTCGGCGGCGAAGTCGCTAAAGGATTTGTATTCGAGATTCGACAGCAGTAATTCACCCATGGCGCGCATGACGAAAAACAGCATAAAGCCGATGATCATATAAACAAAAATGATCGACGGACCGGCGAGGCTGATGGTTTTCCCGGAGCCCATAAACAACCCGGTACCGATGGCGCCGCCAATGGCGATGAGCTGAATATGCCGGTTTGTGAGATTTCGCCGTAGCGACTGTTCAGTCGAAGCCTGTTCGTCGGCCACGACTTTAACCTGATCTACCATGTTGTATTCCTGTCTGTGTTGTTGGGGCTCTACTGGCCTTTTTTAGTTGCGTGTTCCGCCCTTGTATGGACGCAAAGATATTAGGTAAGAATCGGCGGGATGAATACTCGGAATTAAAAACAATGTTAAATATTTGTTTAAAGTGAGTGTCATATCACTCAGGTAACGCGAAATAGCTCACAAAAATACACCCGATTGCGCCATTTGCAAGATAATCTATTGGTATTGGTTTTATTAACAAACGATCAGCGCAGCGGGCACAGCCCCTTCCCTGACGGGAAGAGGCATTCATGCGGGAAATTACAGGATTTCCAGCAGTTCCACTTCAAATACCAGCGTGCTGAACGGCGGAATAGATGCACCAGCGCCGCGCTCGCCATACGCGAGGTTATGAGGAATCGTCAGTTCCCATTTGGAACCCACCGGCATCAGCGTCAGGGCTTCGATCCAGCCAGCAATCACGCCGTTAACCGGGAACTCAGCCGGTTCGCCGCGCGCGACGGAGCTGTCGAACACGCTGCCATCAATCAGTTTACCGGTGTAATGCACGCGCACACGGTCGGTACGTGCCGGGATAGCGCCTTCGCCCTGGGTGATAACGCGGAATTGCAGACCGGATTCGGTGCTGTTCACGCCTTCACGCTCGCGGTTTTCTTCCAGATATTTCACGCCTTCCGCCGCCATCTCTTCGAAACGGGAACGACGCACTGCGTCGGCACGCTCGTGAATTTCACGCAGCGCGCGGTGGACAACATCTACCGGAACAGCGGGTTGTTTGCCTTCCAGTGCATCTGCAATACCTGCGACCAGCGCTTCCGGTAACAGCCCCTCTAACCCGGATTCGCTCAGCTGCTGTCCTACCTGCAAACCAATGCCGTAGCTGGCTTGCGCTTCGATCGTGTCAAAAGTTGGGGTTGTCATGGGTTTTCCTTTCATCGCTTTTTAAGGTAGCGCGCAGCATAACAGCCGCACTGCACCGGGTAAAACTTTGTCGCAGGAAAGATGACAAATCGCAGGGAAAGGGAAAGAATACAGCAAGTAAGATTTATCCCGAATTGCGGTCACAAAATGCAGCTTTTTGTCGACTTTCAGGCAGTTAAAAACAGCGCTCGCCGCGGTTGCGGGATAAAGTGTATATACTCAACGAGACAGGACTTTAAATGACGCGGAGCAGGAGGAAAGCCATGCCCGGGCGATTTGAACTGAAACCTACCCTGGTGAAAATCTGGCATGCCCCGGAGCATTTTCGCCTGATGGACCCGCTCCCGCCATTGCACCGTCGCGGCCTGATCCTCGCGGCTTTGCTGGTGATTATCGGTTTTCTGTTACCGTCAACTGACGACAGCAACCGTTCAACAGCGCCAACCGGTACACGTGAAGCGCAACTCAATCTTCCCACCGCTTCACTGCCGCAACCTTCCACAACGGAACCAACACCGCCGCAGGTGGTGAGCGAGCCGCAGCAGACCGCGCCGAGTGCGGAAGAGTCCGTACAACAGCAGCAACCAGTAGAGCAACAGCAACCGCGCCAGCATGTAGCGCAGAACACGCTGCCCTCTTCCAGCGGAATCGAACAGCAGTGGCGCGCTTACCGCGTTGAAGAGGGGAAAACGCTGGCGCAACTGTTCCGCGACCACAACCTGCCGCCAACCGATGTCTATGCAATGGCAAAAGTGGAAGGTGATGGTAAACCGCTCAGCAGCCTGCAAAGCGGCCAGATGGTGAAAATCCGCCAGAACGCCAACGGCGTAGTGACCGGGTTAACCATTGAAACCGGCGGTCAGCCGGTGCTGTTTACCCGCCAGCCGGACGGCAGCTTTATCCGCGCGCGTTGATGCACTGTGCCGGGTACACGTTACCCGGCTCGTTTGTTAACCCACCAGATCCCTGAGCAGACCAGCACCAGTGCGACCGCGTATTTGATATCGAGGATGTTCTCCCCAAGGAAAATAGCGGAGAGCACCGTACCGGCAACGGGTATCACGAAATTGAACGGCGCAATCATACTCACGCGATTCACTTTCAACAGCATGCTCCACAGGGCGAACGCCACCGACGACAGCAGCGTAAGATAGCCGAGGATCGCCACTGCGCTGAGGCTATGCACTTCCAGCGTTCCGCCCGATAGATAGCCGCCAACCAGCAGAGCAACGCCGCCGATAGCCAGCTGCCAACCGGTCATCACCGTGGGATCGACCGTCTGGGAAATACGTTTGCCATACAGCGTGGCGGCAGAGAGGATAAACGCCGCCAGCACAATGAAACCGTCGCCGTTCCAGACAAAAACAAAATCACGCATACCGCTGTGGAAGTTCACCAGCATGACGCCGGCAAAGCCCAAAATGCAGCCGAGGCTTTTGTTGTAGCTGAGCTTGTCGTTTTGATAGATGAAATGCGCCAACAGCACGCTAAAGAAGGTGCCGGTCGCATTCATGATCGACCCGTTTACGCCAGTGGTATAAGCAAGACCGATATAGAAGAAGGTGTATTGCAGGGTCGTTTGCGTTAACCCGAGCACCGTCAGTTGCCCAAACTGCATAGCCGATAGTCTGCCGATCGGTTTGCGCTGTGCCAACGCGAACAGCAGCAACAACACGCCTGCGAACAGGAAACGATAACCGGCAAATACCACTTTTGAGGGGATGTCGTCGGTGGCAATGTGAAAGAGTTCGTAGCCGTTTTTAATGGCCGGGTAGGAGCTACCCCAGAGCAGACAACAGAGCGTGGCGCAGGCGTAAGCCACATTTCGGCGGGCAAAAACGGGTGTGGGCAAAGCGGTTTCCATGACAAATCTCAAAGATAAAATTGCGTTTCAATTATTATCTGAGGATGCCTAAGAAATATCCACCCTGCAAGGAACAATGACCATTTCTGGTAGTGCTAAAAAGCAAAACGCCGGCACAAAGCCGGCGTTTCATTTCCCGTCGTATTTCGAGTTACAGATGCGTTGGCTGCATTCGCTCATCCCAGTCACTTAGTTATCTAAGCGCCTGGGATTCACTCACTTGCCGCCTTCCTGCAAGCCCGAACTACTTAGGGACATCGCTGTGAGTAACGAATTACTCAGCAACAACGTTTACAGTCAGTTTAGCGAATACTTCGCTGTGAACCTGGAAGTCCACTTCGTGCTCACCGGTAGTACGCAGAACGCCGTTCGGCAGACGAACTTCGCTCTTCGCCACTTTAACGCCAGCTGCAGTTACAGCGTCAGCGATATCGCGGGTACCGATGGAACCGAACAGTTTACCTTCGTCGCCTGCTTTAGACGCGATGGTAACAGAGCCCAGTGCATTGATGCTTTCAGCGCGAGCGTTAGCAGCCGCCAGAACGTCAGCCAGTTTGGCTTCCAGTTCAGCGCGACGTGCTTCGAAATATTCAACGTTTTTCTTGGTAGCCGGAACAGCTTTGCCCTGCGGTACCAGGAAGTTACGAGCGTAACCCGCTTTAACGTTAACCTGATCGCCCAGGCTACCCAGGTTTGCTACTTTATCAAGCAGAATAACTTGCATTACCTTATCCTCTTAAAGTCGTTAATAGACAGCGGCCAATTACTGATGACGATCAGTGTATGGCAGCAGGGACAGGTAGCGAGCGCGCTTGATGCAGCGAGCCAGCTGACGCTGGTATTTCGCACGAGTACCGGTAATACGGCTCGGGACGATTTTACCGCTTTCGGTAATGTAGTTTTTCAACGTTGCGATATCTTTGTAATCAATCTCAACAACGCCTTCCGCTGTGAAACGGCAGAACTTGCGACGACGGAAATAACGTGCCATTTGGCTAGTCTCCAGAATCTATCAATTCAATCTGCTCGGCATGCAGAACCATTTTGCTCAAGCCGTTCTTTGCCTTGTGGCAACTGATGAACCCCTGAACAGTTACTGCGCTGCCGACCGTTATACTGTGAGTAATGGCCTGGTTCTCCTGCCCGCTGATTATTACAGGCATTTGGCACCACGCCTGCCGGTGAAAACCGGCTTCCTCCTGCACAGAACGGTGCTCAAGCACGAACTGGCAGTGAGGAATTCCTGACGGGCTGACCTTACGAAGCGGCGCCCTGCACACTGTGCCGGACAACACCAGGCGGTTGGCCATCAGTAATTACTCTTCAGAATCCCCAGCATCTGCATCATCTGAGGTTTCATTTGCGAAATCATCGCGACGTTCACGACGCTCGTCTTTCGCTTTAACCATCGGAGATGCTTCAGTAACAGCGTGTTTAGTACGCATAACCATGCTGCGGATAACGGCATCGTTGAAGCGGAAGTTTGTTTCCAGCTCATCGATAACTTCCTGCGGAGCTTCAACGTTCAGCAGAACGTAGTGTGCTTTGTGCAGTTTGTTAATCGGGTAAGCCAGCTGACGGCGGCCCCAGTCTTCCAGACGGTGGATCGTACCTTCTGCTGCAGTGATTGCACCAGTGTAACGTTCGATCATACCCGGAACCTGTTCGCTCTGGTCAGGATGGACCATAAAAACGATTTCGTAATGACGCATCGAATTGCTCCTTACGGATTATTCAGCCTCCTGTCTGGGTCAGCCGAATCCCGGGGAGGCAAGGAACGTGATTAAAGGTCGGCTGAAAAATTGACGCGCCATAATACTGGTCTACCCAAACAAACTCAAGGCTATTACGCAAATAATTCGCACTAAGCGCAAAGATAAGTGAGTAAGGCGAATTAAAATTAATCACAACGCATTACGGCATTTTTTTGAATGACTGCATCAGAAATGGTCGCGATACCTTCTCGGGCTAACGCGTAAACTTTAAACAGGCCTCAAATATAAGGAGGAGAGATGTTGAGAAATTAAAAAATGACGCATTATCGGAGCATAACATCATGAAATACATCGCAATATTATTAACAACCTTGCTGCTTAGCGCCAATGCCGCAGCGGCAATTAAACTCAACAACCAGCAAGCCCGCAACATGGACGATGTGCATAGCTTAGGCGTTATCTATATCAATCATAACTTCGCCACCGAGCATGAAGCGGACGAGGCGCTCAATGACGAGGCCGACGCGCGCAGCGCAAAATATTACCGTGCAGAACTCACTCATGAGCCGGGGAGCAACGGCAACCTGCACGCCAGCGCGTTTATCTACCGCTAATTACACGTTTTACAGGCCAGTCCCTCTTGCATTTGCGGCCCCACATTGGGGCCGCACTCCGACGTGAGAATTCTTTTCTTATTCCCCTTATCAAACTCCTTTCCGGCAGGTTTAATAGCGCTCTGGCTGCGGTGATGGAAAGTTGCGAGGAAAGTCATGCTCAAGCGGTTTTCAACGTTAGGTCGCATACCTGCGGGGGTCTGGGTATTAGGCGGCGTCAGTATGTTGATGGATATTTCATCGGAGATGATCCACAGCTTGCTGCCGCTGTTTATGGCCACGACGCTCGGCGCAAGCGTCGTGATTATTGGCCTGATTGAAGGGCTAGCGGAAGCCACCGCGCTGATGGTGAAAGTCTTTTCCGGCATGCTCAGCGACTATATCGGCAAACGTAAAGGGCTGGCGCTGCTGGGTTATGGTATGGGCGCATTAAGCAAGCCGCTGTTTGCGCTGGCCTCGACGTCCGGCCTGGTGTTTGGCGCTCGCATGATGGACCGGCTTGGCAAAGGCATTCGCGGCGCGCCGCGCGATGCGCTGGTTGCCGATGTCACCCCGGCTGAAATCCGCGGTGCGGCGTTTGGGCTACGTCAGTCGCTGGACACCATTGGTGCATTCCTCGGGCCATTGCTGGCGGTCGCATTGATGCTGCTATGGAATGACAACTTCCAGGCCGTGTTCTGGATCGCGGTGATCCCCGGTGTTCTGGCGGTCGCGTTGCTGTTCTTTGGCCTGCACGAGCCGAAAACACCCATCACCCAAAAGCGCACCAATCCCATTCGCCGTGAAAATCTCAAACAGCTAAGCCGTGCATATTGGTGGGTGGTGGCGCTCGGCTTTATCTTCACCCTTGCCCGCTTTAGCGAAGCATTTTTGGTGCTGCGCGCCCAGCAGATGGAAATCCCACTGGCCACCATTCCGCTGGTGATGGTTGCCATGAACCTGGTCTACTCGGTCACCGCGTATCCGTTTGGCAAATTGTCGGACCGTATCAGCCATAGCCGGTTATTACAGTTAGGCCTGGTGGTGCTGATCTTCGCAGATATAGCGCTGGCGCTAAGCCAGCACTGGAGTACGCTGCTGCTCGGTGTCGCCTTGTGGGGCGTGCATATGGGCATGACGCAAGGCTTACTCGCGACCATGGTTGCCGATACCGCACCGGCAGAACTGCGCGGCACAGCATTCGGCATGTTCAATCTGATTAGCGGCGTTGCGCTGCTGCTGGCGAGCCTCGGCGCCGGGATTTTGTGGGAAAGCCACGGCGCGGCGTCAACCTTCTGGGCGGGTGCCATCATCTGCATTCTTGCGCTGGTGATTATCCGCCTTCGCCGAACGGCTTAAAGGTAACGACTAAAAAAGTCCGTTGTCGCACTCAAGGCTTGCGGGGTAATACGATGCGTTACCCCGGCTTCCCACTGATAAGTGAGATGCGCGTCCAGCCCCTCTTCTTGCAAAGCTTGCTGTAAACGGAACGATTCCGCCGCTGGCACCACATCATCCTGCTCGCCGTGCCACAGCAGCAGCGGGCGATCGGCAATGTGCGCCAGTTGCGTACTGGCATCCCAACGTGAGAGCGGAGCAATTATCGTGTCGAATTCACGCTGCTGTTCCGGCGTCGTCACGGCCAACGGCGGGAAAAGCGTGCGCGCAAGCGAGGTGAAATAGCCGGACCCCATCAGGCTTGCGACGCAGCGCACTTCCGGATGCTGGGTCATAATGCCCAGCGCAGTCATTGCGCCCATCGACGCGCCGCCGACCGCCAGCCGCTGATTATCAATTAATTCAAGGTGCTCCAGCGCGTCGCGCAGCACGGTGAATTCTTCAATATTGCCCTGCAAAATTTGCCAGAACTGGTGTAAACGCCGTTCCACATCGCCGCTAAAGCGCGCGCCATGATCCGGTGCGTCTGGCATAACCACGCGAAAACCGGCTTGCGCCAGCGCCACGGCAAAGTAGCTGTAGACCAGCTTTGACGAGGTGAAGCCGTGATAAAACACGACACAAGGCAGCGGTTTGGCGCGTTTTCCCGCCGGGAAGGCATGCAGCGTTTCGACACCTGCAAATTGTTCAACCTGAAGTTCAATCATCACTCCCTCCTTGATCTATAGTGCTGGTATGCCACTGGCGACAAGGTGGCGCAAGTCCGATTTCGCATGAGCATCTGACGACGGTGAGAGATAGATTACGCTTTCAAAACACTTTCATTCGAAATTAGTGCTCGGGATAACATTTCGGGAACATTCCCCCAAACGGAAATTCACCAGGAACTACACTATGGCAATCAGGAGAGATGAGAAAACCATGCGTGCTTTACCGTGCTTACTGTTCGCCTTGTTATTAAGCGGCTGCGCAGTGCTGGAAGGTAAGCCGCAATCTGCACCGCCGGTTAGCGACCATCCGCAGGAAATCCGCCGTAATCAAACGCAGGATCTTCGCGAGATTGGTGCCGTTAGCGTAACGGTACTGGGTTCTCCCATGGACGTGGAAGACGCAATCAAAGCCAAAGCCGTGGCCGCCGGCGCCAATTATTACGTCATCATCATGATGGATGACACCATAATTCCCGGTCGTTGGTTCGGACGCGCCCTGCTGTACAGACAGTAGCGAGGCGTTGATTTTCAGGACATTTACATTGCTTTGCGTCCATTGATGTTCTCCTGTGCACAATAGGATTTTTCGAATCCGTTGCGCGAAAGGAAGCCCTGCAAACAATCGGGGTAACGTAAAATGGAGCTGACTATGAAACGATCTCTTGCCTTAAACTCACTGTTGCTTTCTACCGGTTTGCTAAATACAACAGCGCAGCCTGCAGAGTTCGCCAGCGCTGACTGCGTGACGGGATTAAACGAAATCGGTCTTATCTCCGTCAATAATGTCTCAGGGAGCCTACAGGACGTGGAGCGGGTTATCGCGTTAAAAGCAGATGAACAGGGAGCCTCCTGGTATCGCATTGTGCGAATGCAGGAAGATCAACAAGTTGACAACTGGCGAGTGCAGGCCATTTTGTACGCCTGAGCCGCTGGAAAAAGCCACCTAAATTGGGTGGCTTTTTTATGCCCCTACAATCATTAAGATTATGTTATCGTAAGGATACACCAATGTAACATTTTGTTACATTGACAAACTAAATGTTATCGTAATTGTGCCGTTGAAGGAGCCTCATACACAGAACAACGGACAAATTATGAGCGCCTTTTTTCGTCGCGCCGGTCTCGGTGCAAAATTGTCACTTCTGACTGGCGCAAGCGTTGCAACGCTTTTCCTTTTATTCACTTTTCTGATGAGCAATAAAGCCAGCCAACAGCTGGAAACGCTGGCCATGGAAGACTTGCACAGCCAATCCAGCGGAGTGGTGGATATGGTTGAAATGTTCAACAGTAGTCTCAGTGATGAGGTGGAGAGCTACACGCGCTTGTTCAGCAGTTTTCTGCCACAGCCGCTCGCGGTTGATCCCCAGCAGCGCCGTGAGATTAACGGTATTGATGTACCGCTCTTCAAAGGCGGCGATACCGAACTGCATAACAACAATGCTATCCCGGACGATTTCCTCAACCGTACAGGTGCTATCGCTACGCTATTCGTGCGCAGCGGTGACGACTTTGTGCGCGTCGCCACATCGCTGCGCAAAGAGAATGGCGATCGCGCCATCGGCACTAAGCTGGATAAAGCCAGCCCGGCATTTGCGCCAGTAATGAAAGGTGAAGTCTATCGCGGGCTGGCGATGCTGTTTGGCAAACGCTACATCACCCAATACCAACCGGTAAAAGACGCCAGCGGCAACACCATTGCCATTCTGTTTGTTGGCGTCGATATCACCCGTTCGTGGGAGGTGATGCGCAATAAAATTCTGGGTCGAAAGCTGGGTGAAAGCGGCCATTTCTTCGTGCTTGATCGCAACGAAGGCAAGAACTACGGCAACTATCTGTTCCACGATACCGAGGAAGGCAAACGCCCGCAGTGGGATGAAAAAGATCTGCAAACCCTGCTGACAAACAACAGCGGTACGCTGGCGCGCCAGAGCGCAGACGGCCGTGAATTGCTGATGTCTTACACCGTGTTGCCCGGCTGGAACTGGACAGTCGTTGGTGAAGTCGACAAAGCGGTGCTGCTGCGCGATGTCACCACCATGCGTAACCAGTTCCTGCTGGCTGGCGTGGTAGTTTCCCTGCTGTTCGCTGCGCTGTTTGTCATTATCATTCGCCGCTGGCTCAGCCGCCCGCTGCGTAACGTTATTGAACTCGCTCAGCAGTATTCGGCAGGCGACCTGCGCGCCACACTGGTGGTTGATCGTCATGATGAAGTGGGTCAGTTGATCGAGGCCATTAACGGCATTGGCGATGGGTTACACAAGATTGTGTTACAGGTGCGCGAATCCGCCGCCGAAATTAACCTCGGCACCAACGCGTTGGCCGCTGACAGCGGCGAGATCAGCGAGCAGATCAATAAGCAGGCCAGCAGCGTGGAGGAAACCTCTGCCAGCATGGAGCAGCTTGCCGCCACCGTGCAGCAAAACGCCGCCAATATGGAACAGACGCAAAGCCTGGTGAATGAAACTACCGACGCGGTGCAAAAAGGCGGTAAAACCGTCGATCACTCAGTGGCGACAATGGAAGACATTCGCGCAGCATCGCAGCGTATTGCCGACATTACCCACGTGATTGAATCCATCGCTTTCCAGACCAATATCCTCGCGCTGAACGCCGCGGTGGAAGCTGCGCGTGCGGGCGAACACGGCAAAGGGTTTGCCGTGGTTGCTCAGGAAGTTCGTGCCCTGGCCGCGCGCAGTGCCAACGCGGTAAAAGAGATTGAAGCGCTGATTGGCGATACGCTGAAAAAAGTGGGCGAAGGACATTCCCAGTCAGAAGCCACGCGCGTTGCCATGCAATCGATCATCAGCCACATGGATCAGATCAACCAGTTGGTGCATGAAATCAACCATGCTTCCCGCGAACAATCAGCGGGAATCAACCAGGTTAACCTGGCGATGACGCACATTGGCGATGCCACGCATGTCAACGCCGGGCGCGTTTCGCAAAGTGAGGAAACCGCCCGCACGCTGCGGGAAAAAGGCGCACACCTGAGTGAGCTGGTAAGCCTGTTCCGCCTGAAGATGGATTAATTTGCCGCACCCGTGGCGCGTAGCAGCAGGTCGTTTTGTACCTGCTCGCCAATCGGCGACGTGCCACGGGTATCCAGCATCATCTGGCACCACGCCTGCGCCATCGGCGGCGACGCGTGGCGCAGCATTTGCGCCCCTGTTCCCAGCCGCCAGAGCAGCTGCGTTATCTCCCTTCCCTGCGTTTCATCTGGTCTGCGTAGCCGCTGTTGTAGCTGCCGCCATGCGCGATCAAAATGGCGATCCTGCCCTTTCACCGCCGCAAAATCGTTACTGAGCAAATCCACTATGCCCGGTTGTTTGCCCAGCACGCGCAGCACATCCAGGCACATGACGTTGCCGGAGCCTTCCCAGATGCTATTGACCGGCATCTCGCGGTACAGGCGCGGTAATTCGCTCTCTTCGCAATAGCCGATACCGCCAAGCACTTCCATCGCTTCGCCGACAAACGGGATCCCGCCCTTACAAACTGCAAATTTTGCCACTGGCGTAAACAGGCGTGCAAAGAGCGCTTCTTGCTCATTGCGGCGGCTGTCCCATGCGCGGGCAAGGCGAAACAGCATGGCGGTTTGCCCCTCCAGTTCCAGCGCCATCCGGCTCAGAACATGACGCATAAGCGGCTGATCGACCAGATTTTTGCCAAACGCCTGTCGCCGGTGCGCATGATACAGCGCAACGGAAAAAGCCCGGCGCATCAGCCCATGGCTCCCCAGCGCACAATCAAAGCGCGTCAGCCCGCCCATTTTGAGGATCTGCCGCACGCCATCGCCCTCTTCGCCAAGCAACCAGCCGCTGGCATCGCAAAACTCCGCTTCGCTACTGGCATTGGAGCGGTTACCGAGTTTCTCTTTCAGGCGCTCAAGCCGCACACCGTTACGTTGGCCGTCAGGCAGAAAACGCGGCACAAAAAAGCAAGAGAGTCCGCCTTTGGCCTGCGCCAGCACCAAATGCGCATCGCTTTGCGGCACGGAAAAGAACCATTTGTGCCCCACCAGCCGATATTCATCACCGCTTTTTTCCGCTCGGGTGGTGTTGCTCAATACATCCGTTCCGCCCTGTTTTTCAGTCATTCCCATACCGATGAGCAGGCCGCGTTTCTGATTGCCCGGCGCTAAATGAGGATCGTAACGATCGCTTAGCAGCGGTTTTAACCATTCATGAAAAGGTTTCGGCAATGCCTGTTGCAGCAGTGGCGTCGCGGCGAAGGTCATGGTGATGGGGCACAGCGTGCCGGATTCTACCTGGGCGTGCAGCACAAACCGGGCTGCACGCGCGACAAAAGAACCGACGCGCGCCTCCTCTTCCCAGGCCAGGTTATGCACCCGGTTGGCGCACAACCCCTGCATCAACAAGTGCCAGGCAGGGTGGAAACGCACATCATCCAGCCGTTCGCCGGTGGTGTCATAGCGCAGCAGCTCCGGAGGATTGGCGTTGGCTAATCTTCCCAGCTCCAGCGATTCCGCCGCACCCAATTGTTGGCCAATGCTGGCGAGCAGCTCGGCGTCCCAGGCCGCGCCTTCGCGCATTACCGCCTCACACAGGGGACGATCAGAGAGAAAAAGATTGCTGTTTTTTAACGGGATCGGTTGGTTAAAAACGGTATGAGTCTGCCAGTGCATCGTGTGTCCCTCCTTCAATGGCAATGAAGATAAGTATGGACAGCCTGCGCGAACGCTGCATGGGAGTGGGCTCACAAGGCCGCGATTTGGCGACAATCATTCGTGAAACGGCTCACACAATATAAGAATAATATATTTCATGAATAAGATTATTGATGAATAATTTATTCTCACCTTGCCAAAGAGAATCCCAATGCCAGCTTCCCAACGTGCACCGAATGCGCACAAGCGCGCTTTAATTGCAGGCTCGATCGGCAACTTTATCGAGTGGTACGAATTCGCGGTCTACGGCTTTCTCGCGACCGTTATTGCGAAGAATTTCTTTCAGCTCTCGGGCGAAACGGGGCTGACCAGCCTGATCCTGACTTACGCCTCCTTTGCCGTCGCCTTTTTCTTTCGCCCGCTGGGGGCAATGGTGTTCGGCCGTATCGGTGACCGGATTGGTCGCAAACCGACGCTGATTATCGTGCTGGTGATGATGACGCTCGCTACCGCCGCAATAGGTCTGGTTCCGGTGTATGCCAGCATTGGCGTCGCCGCGCCGCTCATCATCACCGGTTTGCGCATTTTGCAGGGTTTGTTTGCCGGGGGCGAATACGGTGGCGCAGTATCACTGATGACGGAGTTCGCGCCGCGCGGCAAACGCGGGCTGTATGGCGCATGGCAATCTTTTACCGTGGCGCTGGGGCTGCTGGCAGGTGCCGGAATTGTGGCGCTGCTTTCCGCGTTGCTGACGCCAGAAGCATTGCATGACTGGGGCTGGCGCATCCCCTTCTTCCTTGCGCTGCCGATGGGCGTTGTCGCGCTGTGGCTTCGGGTGAGCATGGAAGAGACGCCTAGTTTTGTGCAACAGCAGGCGCACCCCGTTGCCGAACGCGCCCGGCTCAACGACACGTTTAAAGCCATCTTTATGGGTATTGGCCGGGTGATGGTGTGGTCTGCCGCCGGTTATACCTACCTTGTTATCATGCCCGCGTATTTACAGTCGGCGCTGCACACGGGCTTTAATCAGGCGCTACTGATTGCGGTGATATCCAATATTGGCTTTGCGCTGACGATTATTCCCTCCGGCATCCTGAGCGATCGCATCGGGCGTCGCGCGGTGATGGTGATTGCCACTGCGCTGCTACTGATCCTGGCATTGCCGTTGCTGAAAATCTTGCAGGCGGAATCAAGCACGCTGGCGATAAAAGCGGTGGTGGTGCTAGTGGCAGGCGGGTTGGTCGGTATGCTGGCAGGGCCAGGTCCGGCGATGCTTGCGGAGATGTTTCCAACCCGCGTGCGCTATACCGGGCTTGGGCTGGCTTATTCGCTGTCGAACGCGCTTTTCTCCGGCTGCGCGGGGTTAATCATCACCGGTCTTATCAAAGAGACGGGCAATGTCGACATCCCGGCCTATTACGTAATGGCAACGGCGCTGGTCAGCATTGTGGCGCTGATGACGCTCAAAAAAGATGACCATTTGCGCTCGCTCGAAGAGTAACGTTCGTTGCCCGGCAGCGTTGCGCTTGCCGGGCGGTGCATTACCCGGCGATGTAATGCGGCACAAACCGCGACGTATCTTTGGTAATCAGGGTGCAATCTTCGCGGATGCCCATGCCAACGGCTTCATCGTCTACCACCCAACTGCCAATCAGCGTGTAGCTGTCGCCAAAGCGCGGCAGCGGCTGAAAAGCCTGGTAGATCATCGGTTCTTCACCGTAGTCGCCCTCTTCATGGTCAATCACGTTATGCGCCCCGTCGAAGAGGGTGACATTGCCACCTTCGCGGGAAAACAGCGGTTTGCGCACATAGCTCGTTCCCGCCGCGATTTGTGGTTTTTCCCCGTCAAACCAGGCGGGCAGTAGGTTCGGATGATTGGGGAAGTAACGCCACAGCAGCGGCAATAGCCCCTTATTGCTGAGCACGCTTTTCCACAACGGTTCCAGCCACTGCTCGCGGCGTTTACACAGCAATGGGCCGTTTTCGTCGCGCATCATCCATTCGAGTGGGTAGAGCTTAAACACCTGGCGAATGACGTTATCATCCAGATCCGTCAATACACCGCCCAGCCCCAACCCAACATCTTCGATATAAATAAACCGCGTATCGAGGCCAGCCTGGCGGGCGCAATCCTCAAGATAGAGCACCGTGCCGCGATCTTCCTCGGTTCCTTTACAGCAGCAGAAGTAGAGCGGATTACGGCTCTGGATTTCGGCGAAACGGGCAATCAACTTGTCCTGAATGGCATTGTACTGATCGGCGTCGCGCGGGAGCGTACCGTTACGCCGCGCATCCTCCATCCACAGCCACTGGAAGTAAGCCGATTCGTACAGCGACGTCGGCGTATCGGCGTTGTATTCGAGCAATTTCACCGGGTCTTTGCCGCACCAGACGAAATCCATCCGCCCGTAGAGCGACGGATCGCGGTTACGCCAGCTTTCGGCAATCGCATCCCAGTACAGCGGCGGGATCGCCAGTTGGCGAAGGATCGCCTCGTCCGCCACGGCGCGATCCACTACCTCAAGGCACATTTGATGCAGTTCAGCGGTCGGCTTTTCGATCTGCTCTTCAATCTGGCGCAACGTAAAACGGTACGCCCGGCTCTCATCCCAGTAGATTTCATTATCAATAATATGGAAGTCGAAACCGTGATCGCGGGCGATCCGCTCGAGGTCCGGGCGCACAGCAACATCATGACGCAGCATCGTTAGCCTCCCCAGCTTCCGCGCGCGCTGGAAGAGCGCCCAAAACCGCCACGTGATGAGGTGGTTGCCTTTTTGGTGGTGTAGCCATAATGGCTGCTCGCACTGCTGGTTCCACCGGAGCGCCAGCTGTAATCTCCGTCGCGGTTGCGCCACACCGGGCGGGAAGCGTAGGTACTTCCGCCGCTGCTGTAGCTGTATTGCTCATCCCGGTCTTTGCGCAAGGCTTTACTGAGCAGAAAACCACTGAGCACCGGCATCCAGCGCTGGCCAATATTGTCGTAGTAGCAATTATCGTATTGCTGTACGCAATACGGCTGCGACATATTGCGCGGGATCTCTTGCTCAAAGTTCATGCGCGCATTATTCCACGCATCGTTACACACCTGCGCGGTGTTACCATCGTCAACACAATCCTGCTGCGAGGTGTAATACACCCCGTCACCGTCGTTATCGTCTTTATGATCGTTGCAGCCTTTTAAAGCAAAAAAAGCTGCGCCACCCATAATCGCCAGCGTCAGGTACTGCCCGCTTTTACGCTCTTTCGGCTGGCTGAAAATCGGCCGCTGGGCGCGGCTCTGCGCAGGCGAAAGAAGGGGATTTTTTTGCCGATTTGGTCGCTTTCTGGCCATGATGTTCCATTACCACGTCATGCAGGCGGCATTAAAAATCCCGCCCGCCAGTGCCGCCGCCCCCATAAATAACCCGGCGGCAGTATTGCTATTAATTATCTTGTCACTCAGTTTCGGCATATAAAGACGAACACCGCCGTAAACAAGTAATTGCACCACCAGCGCAATAACACCCCAGATGAGATAATCCGGAATACTCACCGAGTTAATGGCAGCACTCGAGAGCGGAATAATATAGCCCAGCAGCGAACCACTAAACGCTAACGAGGCGGCGACATTGTTCTCTTTAATTAATCGCCATTCATCGTGTGGGGTAATGCGCGTATAAACAAAAAGAAAACAGAGCACCATCGCAATGCCAATAAAGAAATAAGAGCAAAACGCCAGTAGCGCCCCCAGAATATGCATGTCTACTCCCATAATTAACCAATGACCTTTAAGGATGTCAGGGGAATATCCACCCCCAGCGCGCGCGAGTAGATCCATTCCGGCTGGTTTTGCCCATTGAATGTCTCTTCGCCATTCAACAGCAAATATTCAAAAACGTCAGCGGTAACTTCGCGCTGGTACGCCATCATAAAATTGTGGACTTCCCAGCTTGCGCCAGCGTGGTTGTTGACGGTTTCCAATGTGTAGACCGGTTCGATATCGCCCCGCTCTTCAGCGTTAAACACGCGCTGCCACTGGCAATCGCGCCAACGTAGCGCGGGCTTACCCATCGCGTTTGCGCTCAGCATATCGCGCCAGGCTTTTTCACCGGAAACCCCCGCGCTCTCTTCATACACAAACAGTTTGATGTCATCAATGTTGTGCGTTTCCAGGCCGCCGGAGGTGCTGATTTGCAGGAACTCATCGCCCGTTGTGTAGTAGCGATGAATCATGCATCCGGCGCCGAGATCGAACGAACCGCACGCGCCAATGGTGTACTCTTCGCCGGGAAGCTGAACCAGCAAATCGTCTTCGCACAGGCGGAACAGCAGCGTATCAATGGTGAAACCCGCGTGCAGATGCAACCCAAGCGGACCTCTTACCGGGGCCGCCGCATCAGGCCGCCCCAGCAGATTTTTCAGAAAAGAGAGCATCACGGTTTTTGTTGCTGTTGCAGACGCGCCAGCACATCCTGTGCAGAGGTTTTATCACTGCCGCCAATACCGGCCTGCGCCAGTTTTTCATCAAGATCGCGCCCGTCTGCCACTTTCTCAAGCTGCGTTGCCGCGTTCAGTCGGGCCTGGCGTTCAGCCTGACGCGCCTGCAGGCGTTTCAGGGACTCTGCCGCCGTCGCCACGTTGTTTGACGCGCCTACGGTAGAGGTGGTGACAGCCTGTTGCGCGCGCTGCATCGCATCGGTGGCTTTAATCACTTCCAGTTGCTGCTCAAACTGCTCAATACGTTGCGCGGTGGCGGTCACCGCTTTTTCAACGGCATCGCGCGACCTTTCAAGGTTCGCCAGCACTTGCTCTTCCGCCGCAAGGGTATTTTCCAGACGGGCAATTTCGCTGGCGACTTCATTCAGCAAACCGGCGTCCACATTTTTCGCCATTGCTTCCAGCGCGCGGGCTTCGAGGCTTTCCTTACGTTCGCGTAAATCGTTGAGTTTGTCGTTGCTCAACTTAACGCGTGCCAGCAGGTCGACGCGGGATTTACCTGCTTTATCCAGCTCAGCGCGCGCGTCGCGGATATGCTGCTCCAGCATGCGCACACCCTGCGTCTCTTCAATCGACTCTTCCGCCTGAGCAATAAAGGATTTACCCAGCGTAAACAAGCTTTTTAAAATTCCCATACAACCACTCCCTGACAATGTTATTGGGTAAAACCATCGGTTAGTTCAGCAAGATCCAGCGCGTTTTGCGCAAGCGTGGAGATTTCGAGCAGGATATCGTCGAGCGAGGAGTTAAGCGACAGCGCGCCGAAGGCGACATAATACTCTTCCCCACCGACAGGCGAGATGCCAACAGAAGATAAAGGTAAGAGTTTTTGATTGCGCAGCAGGAAAACGTTAAAAGCATCCTGCTGTTTAATTTCACTTAAAGGACAAATATAGGTTTCAATAATTATCTGCCGGGAAGTCAGTAACAGATTTAATTGCAAATCGCCGTAGTCATCCAGCTTGATAATTAACGCATCGGCTTCATGTTGAATAGTTAAATTAAGCGTCGTTGATTGCAATAATGCCGCGCTCAGTGTCTCTACAGTCCATGCCATTATTTATATCCTGATTATTCCATCGCAATAAAAGTAAAAAGAGAAAATATCTGCCGGCAAATTCTACCAGTCTTCAGAGCAAAAAAAACCACCCGAATAAGGGTGGTTTTACCGGTCGTTAGAAGCCTAAAGTGCGCGCTGGCGCACCGCTTCAAACAGGCAGATGCCGGTAGCTACCGAAACGTTGAGCGACGATACGCTGCCCGCCATTGGAATGCTGATCAACTCATCACAATGCTCACGCGTCAGACGGCGCATACCCTCGCCTTCCGCGCCCATGACCAGCGCCATGCGCCCGGTCATTTTGCTCTGAAACAGGGTGTGATCCGCTTCGCCCGCCGTACCAACAATCCAGATGTTTTCCTCCTGCAACACGCGCATGGTGCGCGCCAGGTTGGTCACGCGGATCAACGGTACGTTCTCTGCTGCACCGCAAGCGACTTTTTTCGCCGTGGCATTCAGTTGGGCGGATTTATCCTTCGGCACGATCACCGCATGCACACCCGCCGCGTCTGCGCTACGCAAACAGGCCCCCAGGTTGTGCGGATCGGTTACACCGTCCAGGATCAAGAAGAAGGGTTGATCGAGGCTGGCTATCAGATCCGGCAGATCATTTTCCTGATACTGACGCCCCGGTTTCACGCGTGCAATGATCCCCTGGTGCACCGCGCCTTCGCTTTTTTCATCCAGATACTGGCGGTTCGCCACCTGGATCACCACGCCTTGTGCTTCCAGCGCGTGGATCAGCGGCAGGAGACGTTTGTCCTCGCGGCCTTTCAGAATAAAAACTTCCTGAAAACGCTCCGGGGCGCGCTCCAGCAGGGCCTGCACCGCATGGATGCCGTAAATCATTTCACTCATTGATGGTACTCATTTGGGGCGGTTTCGCCGCGTTATGTGGGCCGTGACACTCATCACTTGCGCTCATTATAACCGACACACGCCGCAGAAAGTACCTCCGCTAACTCAGGTGCCGCTTTGCCTCCAGCCGGACGCGGTGCAGCACGTGTTGCTTGATCTCGCTGTATTGCGGATGACCCGCAATCGTTTCAATATCGCGTTCGCGACCAAACGGCAGCGTAATCTCTTCAACTATTTTGCCTGGGCGCGCCGACATAATCAGAATGCGGTCAGCGAGAAACAGCGCCTCTTCCACATCATGCGTGACGAAAAGCAGCGTGGTGCGGGTTTCCAGCCAGGCGTCGCGCAGTAACTCCTGCATCATCAGGCGCGTTTGGGCATCAAGCGCGCCAAACGGTTCATCCAACAGCAGCACATCCGGCCCTGGCAGCCATGCGCGCGCCAGCGCCACACGCTGTTTCATGCCGCCGGAAAGCTGCCACGGCGCGTGGTGTTCAAACCCTTTCAGGCCAACTCGCGCCAGCCAGTCCAGCGCCTGAGCATTGACCTCTTCTTTGCGATGTTTGCCAAGCCGTGGGCCGAAGGTGACGTTATCCAGCACCGATAACCATGGAAACAAGTTCGGTTGCTGGAAAATCATCCCCCGTGATGGTCCGGGTTGCTGCACCGCTTTGCCGCCCGCCAGCACCTGCCCGCTATCCGGGCGAGTAAAACCAGCCACCAGGTTAAGAATGGTGGATTTACCGCAGCCCGACGGGCCAAGCAGTACGACAAATTCCCCCGGCGACAGCGCCAGCGAGATATCCTCCAGCACAGTAAACGGCTGCGGTTTTGCCGCGAAGGTTAGCGACACTTTTTCCAGTGCGATATGCGCAGTCATCACTCTTTTCCCGCCCAGGGCACCAACCAGCGTTGCAGCCCCAATAGTAGTAAATCCAGTAGATAGCCAATGCCGCCCAGCAGCAGAATGCCGAGCATGACGATATCCGTACGTAAGTAAGAACTGGCGTTTATTACCATCCAGCCCAGGCCTGAACTGGCGGCGACCATTTCGGCTGCAATCAACGACGTCCAGCCAATGCCGATAGAAAGCCGCACAGTGGTAAACAGTTCCGGCAGCGCATCCGGCAGCACCACTCGCAGGAAGATCTGCCCTTTTGATGCGCCGAGCGTTTGCGCCACACGAATTCGCGCACGCCCAATGCGTTCCACCGCCGCGCTCGCGCCAACTACCACGCTCAAAAACGTGGCGATGAAAATCAGAAAGAATTTCGACGCTTCACCAATCCCCAGCCAGACAACTGCCAGCGGGATAAGGGCGATTTTCGGCAGTGGACGCAGAAACTGCACAAACGGGTTAAGCACGGCGGAGAGACCCTCGGATAAGCCCATCAGCAAGCCCAGCGGAATGCCGATGATAATGGCGACCGAAAAAGCGCCAAGCGCGCGCGCCAGGCTAACCGCGATATGTTGCCACAGCGGCACCTGGCGGTAGCCATCGGCCAGTAACTCTTCGGCGGTCAACCCAATGTCCGTTAGCGATGGCAGCAGGAGCGGATCGACCCACTGCCGGGTGGCCGCTATCTGCCAGAGTGCAAAGAAAACCGCCACCGACAGCACGCTGATGGCGATATGTTGACGCAATTTCATTTTGCCGTTGCCGCCGCATCACGAATGTAACGGGAGTCGATAGCGTTGTCCCAGTTGGCTGGAATATCGCGTTTGCGGATTTCGCCGATCCCGGCAAGGAAGTTAGAAGTTTTGCTCAGCGCTTTGCCGATACCGCTGTCGCTGGTTTGCGTCCCGTTACCCAACCAGGCCGCCGTACCCTGCTCGCTCAGCGTCGGGTACTCCAGCCCGCCAAGCGTATTCGCTGCGGTTGTGACCGGCGCGCCAACCTCTTTCGCCACAATGGCAGCGGCACGTTCCGGATCCTTTTTAAATTCATCCACTTTCTGCTGATGAACGCGCAAGAAGGCGGTCACCGCTTCTGGATACTGTTCAGCAAAGGCTTTACGCACGACGTAGTTGTTGTAAATCAGGTAGCCGTCTTTCTGGAGATCTTTGGTGGCGAAGACCTGATGCCCACCGGATGATTCCAGCTCTTGCGCAAACGGCGCCCAGACATAACCCGCATCGATGTCGCCACGTTTCCAGGCCGCCACCATTTCTGCCGGTCGCAGCGGCAGCAGCGTGATTTTGCTGCGGTCGAGTTTATTGACGCTGATCGCCGCTTCCAGCGCATACTGCGCCGTGGAATTCGGCGGGTAGGCTACGCGTTTGCCTTCGATATCGCGAAGTTGATGAATACCCTCTTTGCCAATTAAGCGTTCGTAACTGGCAATCACACCGGAAACGCCAATAATTTCGACGGGTAATTTCCGCACAATACCGGCGGTCGCCGGACTGGAACCGAAATTGGCAATATCGATGGCGTTGCTGGCGAAATAACTTAATGCATCCGCGCCGGAGGCGAATTGCACCCACTGCACTTTGCTGTTTAATGCTTTATCCAGTGAGCCGTCGGCTTTCGCCAGCATTAATACCTGCGAACCGCCGCTGTATGCGACGCGGACTTCTGTTGGTGTTGCTGCGAAGCTGGCGTTGGCCCATAAGCTACCCGCTGCCAGTAATAAGCAGAGACTTTTTTTCATTTTATTTAACCTTAGATTTAATTAGCGCTGAAACACTATATCGGGCGGTTGTCGTTTTATTTATTCAAATTATTGCATTAGGTATGCGTGAAATAAGAATCACGATATTCCAGCCAATAGTGGGCACAGCGTTGCGCCAGCAATTGCGCCGGATCGTGGGAAAGGTCAAGCACAGGAGAATTCACCGCACGCAGAGCCACCGGCACTTCAGTACAGGCCAACAGCAACTGCTCAGCACCACGCGCCAGCAATGCCTCGGCCAGAAGCGCAAGCCGTTCCCCGCCTTCGCTTACCGCTCCGCGTTTTACCGCGTAACAGCCAGGGACAAACCACTGCTGTAGTTCCTCTGTGGAAGGCTGCAGCACATCAATGCCCTGCGCCGCCAGCCCGCGCTGATACCAGCCGGCGTCCAGCGTGCCCTGGGTGGCAATCAGCCCTACTCGCTGCGGCTTTTTCGGCAGGCTCAGCAGATGCTCCACGGTGGCATCGACAATATGCAGTAGCGGCGCGGCGCTGGCGCGGCTCAACGCTTCAAACCAGTGATGCGCCGTATTGCACGGGATGGCAATGTGGCTGGCTCCGGCCTGATTCAGCTTTTCGATGCCGTGCAATAACTGCGGCAGTGGCGAAGGACCAAGCCCGGCAAGGGCTTTTTGCCGATCGGCAACTTGCGGCACATTCCAGACCACCGAAGGCAATTGCTGCTGGTCGCTCTGTGCCGGGGTTGCCACCAGCAACTGATGCTGAAAATCGAGCGTGGCGAGCGGCCCCATGCCGCCCAGCACACCGAGCAAAAAGGGCTTAGCCACGGTGATGCGCTTCCAGCACCTGACGATAGCCAAACAGCCCGGCAGAACCGCCAGTATGAACAAATACCACGTTTTCATCACGACCAAAGTGGCCTTTACGGATCAGGTCGATAAGCCCGGCCGCACCTTTGCCGGAGTATACCGGGTCAAGCAAGATGCCTTCGTGACGGGCGAACAGCGTCAGCGCTTCCAGCATTCCTTCGGTTGGCAGACCGTAACCCTCCCCCACGTAATCGCTGTTAGCCACCACGGCTTCACGCGGTAATTCACCGCTAACCCCCAGCAGTTCACGGGTGCGCGACGCCAGATTCCATACGTTCTCTTCCTGCTTCGCTTTTGGCGCGCGCACGCTGATACCGAGTACGGGGATCTGGCTATTAGTCGCCGTTAAACCGGCAACAAGCCCTGCTTGCGTGCCGGTACTGCCGGTGGCATGCACCACGCTGTCGATGCGCAAGCGTAACTGGGATGACTGGAACAACAGTTCTTCGGCGCAGGCGACATAACCGAGCGCGCCGATGGGGTTGGAACCGCCGCCGGGAATGACATACGGGTTATGCCCCTGTTCGCGCAGCTGTTGCGCCAGCTCTTCCATCGCGTTCTGCATATCGGTGCCGCCCGGCAAATGGGCGATAATCTCACCGCCCAGCAGGTCATCCAGCAAAATATTGCCGGAACGCTGATACGCCTCGCCAAAATCAGTCACGCGCTTTTCCAGCAACACTTTGGTTGGCAAACCGAGCTTTGCTGCCCCGGCAATGGTCTGACGAACATGATTGGATTGTGTTGCACCCTGGGTGATGATCACATCGGCTTTTTTCGCCAACGCATCCGCCAGTAAAAATTCCAGTTTGCGCGTTTTATTTCCGCCGGTAGCAAGCCCGGTTGCGTCATCGCGTTTAATCCATAATTTAGGGCCGCCGAGTAAAGCGGTTAAATTTTCCAGCGGCTCTAATGGCGTGGGGAAATGCCCTAAAGACAGACGAGGGAAACGGGCCAGATGCATAATCGCTCCTTGCAAAATAGGCAGATGCCGAAGCGATAATGCTCCGGTTTTAATTGGATGAATTAAGGATGGATATTCACTATATAGATCTGCGTGCGCGGGCTAACGATAAATACCAGATATCAATGTGCAGGAAATAACTAAGACATATAAAAAAGCCCTTCACAAGGAAGGGCTTCGTAATATTACTGGTCGGTTTTCTTTTTCGCCGCGCGTTTTGCTTTGGTCGCGGCGGCGATTTTTTGTGTTTTCGCCGACGGCTTTTTGGCTTTTTTCGAATTGCCTTTTCCGCCTTCACTCCGGAAAGCACTGTCTGGCTCGAAATTCACTTTTTTGTTCATCTGGCGGCGCGGCGGCTTTTTAGCAGAGCCGTTTTTGCCTGGCGTACCTTTCTTCGCTTTTTCACGCTCGGTTTTACCCACGTTACGCGGGCTGCGTTCGCTGGAGATCAGCGAGAAGTCGATCTTACGCTCATCCATATTGACCGCTTCGACTTTCACCTGCACCCGGTCACCGAGGCGATAAGTTTGTCCACCGGATTCGCCAATCAGGCGCTGTCCGATCTGATCAAAGCGGTAATAGTCGTTATCCAGCGAGGAGACATGCACCAGCCCGTCGATAAACAGATCATCGAGACGCACGAAGAAACCAAAGCCAGTAACACTGGCGATAACGCCAGGGAAAGTGTTGCCGACCTGATCCTGCATAAAGTCGCATTTCAGCCAGTCCGAGACATCACGAGTGGCTTCATCAGCGCGGCGTTCGGTCATCGAACAGTGTTGCCCCAGTTGCAGCACCTCTTCCATGCTGTAGTGCCAGCCGCCGGTTTCGGTGCTGTTGCCCTTCAGCCCCTGCTCTTTTGCCAGTAAATATTTAATGGCGCGGTGCAGCGATAAGTCCGGATAGCGGCGAATCGGCGAAGTGAAGTGCGCGTAAGATTGCAGCGCCAGGCCGAAGTGCCCACGGTTTTCCGGATCATAAATCGCCTGTTTCATCGAGCGCAGCAGCATGGTTTGCAGCATTTCGTGATCCGGACGATCGGCAATCGATTCCAGTAGCTCGGCGTAGTCGCGCGGCTCCGGTTTGTTACCGCCCGGCAGCTCCAGACCCAGCTCAGCAAGCACGGAACGGAACGCAGTGATCGCATCGGTGGTCGGTTTATCGTGAATACGGAACAGGGCCGGCTCGTTGGCTTTCTCCACAAAACGCGCCGCAGAGATGTTGGCGAGGATCATGCACTCTTCAATCAGCTTGTGCGCATCGTTACGCTGAGTCTGCTCAATACGCTCAATGCGACGCTCGGCGTTGAAGATAAACTTCGCTTCTTCGCTCTCAAACGAGATGCCACCGCGCTCAGCACGCGCCTGATCGAGCACTTTATACAGGTTATGCAGCTCTTCGATGTGTTTCACCAGCGGCGCATACTGCTCACGCAACTCCTGATCGCCTTGCAGCATATGCCACACTTTGGTGTACGTCAGACGCGCATGGGAACTCATTACCGCTTCGTAGAATTTAAAGCCGGTTAAGCGCCCTTTTGTGGAAATGGTCATTTCACAGACCATGCACAGGCGATCCACTTGCGGGTTCAGCGAGCACAAGCCGTTCGACAACACTTCCGGCAGCATCGGCACCACTTGCGACGGGAAATAAACCGACGTGCCACGGTTGCGGGCTTCGTTATCAAGTGCAGTGCCGTGACGCACGTAGTAGCTCACATCGGCAATCGCCACCCATAAGCGCCAGCCGCCACCGCGTTTCTTCTCGCAGAAAACGGCATCGTCAAAGTCGCGGGCGTCTTCGCCATCAATGGTCACCAGCGGTAGATCGCGCAAATCCACGCGTCCCACTTTGGCTTCTTCCGGCACTTGCTCTTTTAGTCCGGCGACCTGTTTCTCTACTTCTGGCGGCCACTGATACGGGATTTCATGGGTGCGCAGTGCCATATCAACAGCCATGCCGGTACCCATATTGTCGCCCAGCACCTCGACGACTTTACCGATCGCTTTGGTGCGGCGAGTTGGACGTTGCGTCAGCTCAACGACTACCACAAAGCCCATGCGCGCACCCATGACCTCTTCAGGCGGGATAAGAATATCGAAACTCATGCGGCTATCATCCGGCACGACAAAACCGACACCTGCGTCAGTAAAGTAGCGGCCGACGATCTGCCCGGTTTTCGGCACCAGCACACGTACGATGCGCGCTTCACGGCGGCCTTTGCGATCGGCACCCAGCGGTTGCGCCAGCACCTGATCACCGTGAATACACATTTTCATCTGCTCGCTGGAGAGATAAAGATCGTCTTTGCGACCTTCAACGCGCAGAAAACCATAGCCGTCGCGGTGACCAATCACCACGCCTTTGAGTAGATCGAGACGTTCCGGTAAGGCGTAACATTGACGGCGGGTAAAGACTAATTGCCCGTCGCGCTCCATGGCGCGCAGACGGCGGCGCAGCGCTTCTTGCTGCTCTTCACCTTCAATATTGAGTTCGATAGCCAGTTCGTCCCGGTTGGCAGGTTTTTCGCGTTTGGCTAAGTGATCGAGGATGAATTCGCGGCTGGGAATGGGGTTGGTATATTTTTCAGATTCGCGTTCGAGGAAAGGATCTTGTGACATTGCGGTTCCTCCGTTGTCAGCTCTGGTGGAAATTTTCGTCATTCCACCAGCAATAATTTGTAAAGCGATTGATTCTCTTCAACCAAATCGGCCAGCGTATAGTTATCCAGCTCTTTGAGAAAACTTTGCACGGCTTTAGCAAGCGCCTTTTTCAGGCGACAGGCACTGGTAATGTGACAAAACTCGCTGCTGCAATTGACCAGCGCCAACGGCTCCAGCGAGCGGACAACATCACCGATACGAATATCCTGCGCGGGTTTCCCCAAGCGGATCCCACCGTTTTTCCCCCGCACGGCCGCGACGTAGCCTTCACGGCTCAGCTGATTGATTATCTTGACCATATGATTACGGGACACGCCATACGTTTCTGTGACTTCAGTAATGTTGGTCATTTGTCCTGCCGGCAGCGACGCCATGTAAATCAAGGCCCGCAAACCGTAATCGGTAAAGCTCGTTAACTGCACATCAACCTCATAAAAGGGAAAAGATGAGATACCCGCAGGTATTGACACTATTGATGATAAACCAGCCACCAGTCAGGTCGCTAATTTATTTGAATGGAAGGGTGAAAAAAGCGAAGAAAAAGGGCGCGATTTACGCGCCCTTGAACACTATTACGCGTCGAACGGATCGCGCAGGATCATGGTTTCAGTACGATCCGGACCGGTGGAGATAATGTCGATCGGCACGCCGGTAAGTTCTTCAATGCGTTTGATGTAATTCAGCGCCGCCTGCGGCAGACCGCTGCGATCTTTTACACCAAAGGTCGATTCAGACCAGCCAGGCATGGTTTCGTAAATCGGCTCGATACCTTCCCAGTTATCAGCCGCCAGCGGCGTGGTGGTCACTTCGCGGCCATCCGGCATGCGGTAAGCAACGCAGATTTTCACCTCTTTCAGACCGTCCAGCACGTCCAGCTTGGTCAGGCAGAAGCCAGACAGGGAGTTGATCTGCACTGCGCGGCGCACAGCAACCACGTCCAGCCAGCCAGTACGACGACGACGACCAGTCGTTGCGCCATATTCGTTACCCTGCTTGCAGAGGAACTCACCGATATCATCGAACAACTCGGTCGGGAACGGGCCTGCGCCCACACGCGTGGAGTAAGCTTTGATGATGCCGAGTACGTAATCCACGTAACGCGGGCCAAGACCAGAACCGGTCGCTACACCACCAGCGGTAGTGTTGGAGGAGGTCACGTACGGATAGGTACCGTGATCGATATCCAGCAGCGTACCCTGCGCGCCTTCGAACATCACGAAATCGCCGCGTTTACGCGCTTGATCCAGCAGATCGGAAACGTCCACAACCATTGCCGTCAGGATGTCGGCAATCGCCATGACATCATCCAGCACTTTCTGGTAGTCAACCGCTTCCACTTTGTAGAAATTCACCAACTGGAAGTTGTGATATTCCATCACTTCTTTCAGTTTGTCGGCGAAAGTGGCTTTATCGAACAAATCGCCAACGCGCAGACCGCGACGAGCAACTTTATCTTCGTATGCCGGGCCAATACCCCGACCGGTAGTACCGATAGCTTTCGCGCCGCGCGCTTTTTCACGCGCCACGTCCAGCGCCACATGATAATCAAGGATTAACGGGCATGCTTCAGAGAGCAGCAGACGTTCGCGAACCGGGATACCACGGTCTTCCAGTTCTTTCATCTCTTTCATCAGCGCAGCGGGAGACAGCACAACGCCGTTACCGATAATGCTGGTGACGTTTTCGCGAAGAATGCCTGATGGAATAAGATGGAGGACGGTTTTTTCACCGTTGATTACGAGAGTATGGCCTGCGTTGTGACCGCCCTGGTAACGTACAACATATTTAGCCCGTTCAGTCAGAAGATCAACGATCTTCCCTTTACCTTCGTCACCCCATTGGGTGCCCAGTACGACGACGTTGTTACCCATTTTTCAAAATCACCGTTTGCTTAAAAATGGATTCTACCACCGCTTTTTTTCAGATTCAGCACTTTTTCTGTGCAAAAATGCCCAAAGAACGCCTGATTTCCCTCAGCCAATCGTTTTCCTCAACATGTAGTAGATAACGACACCCGCGACCACAAGCCCACCGCCAAATCGACGCAAAAGATGGTCCGGCAACAGGCTCAGAGAGGCAATCATACGCCGCCAGGCACGCGGATAGAGCATCGGCCCAAGCCCTTCCAGTACCAAAACCAGCGCCAGAGCGAGCCAGATTGTCGAATTCATTGCTGATCCTTATAAACACAAAACCACCGCCGGGAAAGGCGGTGGTTTTTACGATGAAAACCGCAGGTTATCTTAACGAGTCGCGGAAGTCGGCGTTTTCATGTAGCGGAAGAAATCGCTATCCGGGCTGAGCACCATCACATCCTGGTTGCTCTGGAAGCTGCTTTCATATGCACGCAGGCTGCGGATAAAGGCATAGAAGTCCGGATCCTGGCTGAATGCATCAGCAAAGAGTTTCGCCGCTTCAGCATCACCCTCACCGCGCAGAATACGTCCCTGACGCTCAGATTCTGCGAGCGTTTTAGTAACTTCGTAATCCGCTGTGGCACGGAGTTTTTCCGCTTCTTCCTGACCCTGTGAACGGTGGCGACGGGCAACCGCTTCACGCTCGGCGCGCATACGGTTGTAAATCGCATCCGACACTTCAGTCGGCAGGTTGATCTGCTTAATACGCACATCAACCACTTCAATACCTAACGCCGCCATACTGTTCGGGTTGATAACCGGCACTTTACCGTTGGTTTCAGCCTGAACTCGCTCAGCCGCTTTCGCGATGGCGTCATCGGCAGCAGGCGTCGACACTTCGTCTTCTGTACCCGCAGAACCCGAATTCAGCGCATCGCGTACTTCGAGCGTCAAACGACCGCGAGAATCGGTAACGATGTCTTTTACGTCCAGACGACCGATTTCAGAGCGCAGACGGTCAGAGAACTTACGTTTCAGCAGCACTTCCGCCTGGGAGACGTCACCGCCGCCGGTCGCCAGATAATAACGACTGAAATCGCTGATACGCCATTTGATGTAGGAGTCGACGATCAGGTCTTTTTTCTCTTTGGTCACAAAGCGGTCTGCCTGGTTATCCATCGTCTGGATACGCGCGTCAAGCAGCTTAACCGACTCAATAAACGGCAATTTGAAATGCAGGCCCGGCGCATAAACCAACGGCTTGTTTTCATCATCACGCAGCACTTTACCAAAGCGCAGCGAGATCCCGCGCTCGCCTTCTTTCACCACAAAAATAGAGGTGTAGAGCACTACCAGCACGATGATGATGATCGCGATAACTGATTTACGCATCGTTATTCCCCCTGACGCTGGTAGTCGTTACGCTGCGCGTTCACGCGGCGTTGGTCCATGATATCTCCCGCAGACGTTGCGGGGGCGCTGTTTGCGCTGCTACCGGAGCTGGACGCTGGCGGCAGGCGCAGCAAGTTATTTGCGCCACTGTTGTCACTCTTTGCCGCAGGCGCGGCGTTGCCGCCTTTCAGCATCTGATCCAGCGGCAGAACCATCAGGTTGCCACCTTTATCGTTAACCAGCACTTTGCGGGTATGGCTCAGCACTTTTTCCATGGTTTCGATATACAGACGCTCACGGGTAATTTCCGGTGCAGCTTTGTATTCCGGCAGGAGCTTAGCAAAGCGCGCCACTTCACCCTGTGCTTCCAGGATGGTTTGCGTTTTATACGCGCGCGCCTCTTCGAGGATACGCTGCGCCTGACCGTTCGCGCGCGGCTGAACTTCGTTGGTATAAGCTTCGGCTTCACGGATGTACTGCTGCTCGTTTTCACGGGCGGCAATTGCATCATCAAACGCAGCTTTCACCTCTTCCGGCGGACGAGCAGCCTGGAAGTTAACGTCTAACAAGGTAATCCCCATGTTATACGGACGAATGGTCTCTTCCAGCTCACGCTGGGTATCGCTACGAATAACGGTACGGCCTTCGGTCAGAATACGATCCATAGTGTATTTACCGATAACGCCGCGCAGCGCGCTGTCCGTGGCCTGACGCAGGCTGTCGTCGGCGCTGGTAACGCTAAACAGATAGCGCTCAGGATCGGTGACGCGGTACTGCACGTTCATTTCAACGCGCACGACGTTTTCATCAGACGTCAACATCACGCCAGATGCCGCTAGTTCACGAACGGATTCCACGTTTACTGGGGTCACGTTATCGATAAAGGTCGGTTTCCAGTTCAAACCCGGTTCGACCAAATGGCTGAACTTGCCAAAGCGAGTTACAACACCACGTTCCGCTTCTTTAATGGTGTAGAACCCGGTCGCAGCCCAGATAATAACGATCGCGGCGGCAACGATACCCACAACGCGCCCGCCAACCTGGCCGCGCGGGCCTGAGGAACCTGGGTTACCACCGGTTCCTTTACCACCGCCCAGACCACCGAGTTTCTTACTCAGTTTACGGAAAATATCATCCAGATCAGGTGGCCCCTGATCGCGACCGCCTTTGTTTCCATTTCCCTCAGAGTTGCCGCCTGGTTTGCTGCTTCCCCACGGGTCGCGGTCCTGTCCGTTGTTACCGGGCTGATTCCACGCCATGTATGTGCTCCATATTTATTTGCGGTGTATACCCGGCCTTTGGCGGGCACCCCCAAAGGGGAAAAACCTTCAGACTGCCGGTCAAACGACGTACTCTTCGAGTGCCGGTTCTTGTTTACAGAGTCGACGCCAGTCGACGATCGGCATACGCACCTGCATACCTACGCTGCCATCGTCTTCCATCCACTCTTTTTCTATTGCCTGAAGCTGGTAAAACCGACTTCTCAGACGCCCTTCCTGCGGAGGTAATCGCAGCGTATGCTGCGCCACTTCACCCGCAAGGCGCTCAGTCAAAGCCTGGAATAACAGTGGTACACCAACCCCTGTCTGCGCAGAAAGCCAGACACGGATCGGTTTGTTTTCTTCATCCCGGTCGATACGCGGTTCAAAATCGTCCAGCACATCGATTTTGTTCATCACCAACAGCGTTGAGATATCGTGCGCGTCGATCTCTTCCAGCACGGTGTTCACTGCCTCGATGTTTTCCTGCACTCGCACATCGGCGGCATCAATCACATGCAGCAATAGTGTCGCCTGGCGCGTCTCCTGCAAGGTTGCTTTAAACGCGGCAACCAAATCGTGTGGCAAGTGGCGAATAAACCCTACCGTATCTGCCAGTACCGTTTCGCCGACATCTGCGACATCAATACGACGCAGGGTCGGATCGAGGGTGGCGAACAATTGATCGGCCGCGTAAACCTGCGCTTCCGTTATCTGGTTAAACAGCGTGGATTTACCGGCGTTGGTGTATCCCACCAGCGAGACCGTTGGAATATCGGCTTTCGTGCGAGAACGACGCCCCTGCTCACGCTGCTTTTCAACCTTTTCGAGGCGCGAAAGGATCTGAGTAATGCGATTACGCAACAAACGACGGTCGGTTTCGAGCTGGGTTTCACCCGGACCGCGCAAACCAATGCCGCCCTTTTGTCGTTCAAGGTGGGTCCAGCCACGCACAAGGCGTGTCGCCAGATGGCGCAACTGCGCCAGCTCAACTTGCAATTTCCCCTCATGCGTACGCGCACGTTGGGCAAAAATATCTAATATCAAACCCGTGCGATCGATTACACGACATTCGCACAGTCTCTCCAGGTTACGTTCCTGGGCTGGGGTTAGCGCATGATCAAAGAGCACAACAGAAGCACCCGCAGATTTTACGGCATCCGCAATTTCAACTGCTTTACCTTCACCAACAAAATATTTTGGATGCGGTGCTTTACGGCTACCGGTAATCACCTGCATTGCTTCGACACCGGCGGAAGAGACCAGAGATTCAAACTCCTGGAGGTCTTCCATATCTTTGTCTTGCGAAAAATAGATGTGTACCAGTACCGCCTGCTCACCGGCGTCATAACGGTCAAACAAGCGTAAACCCTCATAAAATACCAGCGGGGAACACAGCTTTACTGGCTCCCCGATCTGGAAAATCAGCCGTCAACCTTACTCGGTCTCTTCGCCTTCCTGCTGTGCAGAGCCCTGCGCGTTGCTACCGTGATGGTAGTTACTGCTGGTACCGCCGCCGGCATTGTTGCTGTGATGAGAAACCGGACGAGATGGAACAACAGTTGAAATCGCGTGCTTATAGACCATCTGACTGACCGTGTTTTTCAACAGGATCACGAACTGATCGAAAGACTCAATTTGCCCTTGCAGCTTAATACCATTCACCAAATAAATTGAAACTGGAACACGTTCCCGACGCAGTGCGTTCAGGAACGGATCTTGTAAAGATTGCCCCTTAGCCATTCTATCTTTTCCTTATATGCTTGTTTTGTACTTAGAACCCGTAAGTTCTGAAAACTGCGTAAAAATTTGCGCGTCATACGACTTAATTGTACACATTCACCCTGCGATAGCACTAACAACCTGTAGCACGTCACGGTAAGACTTTTCTGGCTTTTCACTCTCTAGCCAGTGAACGCCATCCCAGCCCCGCAACCAGGTTATCTGCCGCTTGGCTAACTGCCTCGTCGCGCAAATACCTCGATAAACCATTTCATCGTATGAAATTTCGCCTTCAATGTATGACCACATCTGGCGGTACCCCACACAACGAATGGAAGGCATATCCGTATGCAAATCACCGCGAGCAAAAAGCGCCCGCACTTCTGCTTCAAAACCTGAAGCCAACATCTGATGAAAACGCTGCTCGATTCGTTGATGGAGCAGTTCACGGCTCGCCGGGGCGATGGCGAACTGATGCACCTGGTAAGGCAGAGCGTCTCCTGACGTTTGCGTCAGATCCGTTAAAGTTTTACCCGAAATGAAAAAAACTTCCAGTGCCCGGGAAAGCCTTTGCGGATCATTTGGATGAATCCGCGCTGCCGCAACGGGGTCGATCTCCCGTAACTGCTGATGCAACGCTTCCCATCCACGCTCTGCCGCCTGTTTTTCAATGTCTGCTCGCACTTGCGCGTCTGCTGACGGCAGGGGCGATAAACCTTCCAGCAGCGCCTTAAAATAGAGCATCGTACCGCCAACCAGCAGAGGAATACGCCCTGCATCGGTTATCTCTTTCATCTGGACCAGCGCATCGCGGCGAAAATCAGCAGCGGAATACGCTAACGCCGGATCGAGAATATCCAACAACCGGTGTGGCGCAGCTTGTAGCTCTTCCGCGCTCGGCTTGGCGGTACCAATATCCATTCCACGATAAATAAGGGCTGAATCTACGCTTATCAACTCTACTGGCAAAACTTTACGAAGCTCAATAGCTAATGCGGTTTTGCCGGAGGCCGTCGGCCCCATCAAAAAAATAGCCTTCGGCAGGCCAGCCTTACTCACTTCACTCATTTTTCAGGGCGTTCATCGCCGTTTGTAAATCAACAGGTTGTAATAAACCATCCGGCGGGGTCTTCACCAGATGCGGACAAAGCCGTTCAACATCGGCAAGCAGGGTTATCGCCTGCGCCACACTCCATTCGGGATGTTCACTCGCCAGTTGGCGCGCCAGCCAGTGAGCAATATTCACCGCATCAATGCTTGTCTGCTGCGCCAGGTAGCCTATCAGAGCGGGAATCAAGATTTGTAAATTTTGTTGGCGCAAGGGTAAAGGCACTGCGCGAATGGTCACGTGTTGGCCATCGGGAACAAATTCGATGCCCATTTCCGCAAGCACTGTCTGGGCACGCTTCAATACCGCGCTCTCTTGCGCTGAGATTTTTAAACGCACCGGAATTAACAACGGCTGACCGCAGGCAGGCGCGTGGTCAGGCGACAGCTGTGCATGGCGCAACCAGCGTTCAGCAACCGGCAGCGCCAGTAACGCCAGTTTTCCGTCACGCTCAAGTAGCGCGAAGTACGGTGCAATAAGCGTCAATACACGACCGAAACTCTGGCTGTGCCCGTCCAATGCCGGAGCTGCGGGCTTCGATTTTTCAGCTTTACGCTCAGCAACGGGAGTTTCCAGCAATTGCCGATAGAGCGCCCCTTGCTGTTTCTGATAACCCGGCTGCGCGTTTGGCCACGGCTGAGCACCTGCGGTACTGTTACGCGCGCCCTCAGACGGGGCAGGAGAAGATGTTGAAAAACGCGGCGCTTGCGGCTCGCGAGCAATTAAAGGTTCGGCAAACTGGTTACGCCCTGCCGCCACGCGATTTTCCGGCAGCGCCCTTGGGCCAGGATCTTCAGAAAGCGGTAGCGGTGTTTCCATCTGCTGTTGCAGCACACTCACCACGCCCTGGTAGATGAAATCATGCACCAGGCGCGACTGATGAAAACGCACTTCATGTTTTGCCGGATGCACATTCACATCCACTTGATGCGGATCGATTTCCAGATAGAGCACAAACGCTGGCTGCTGATCCGCACCCAGCTTATCTTCACACGCCTGGCGAATGGCGTGATTGATCAGCCGATCGCGCATCATGCGGCCATTGACATAGCAATATTGGATTTCAGCGAAAGCACTGGAAGTCGTTTTGGGATCGGCCACCCAGCCGCGTAACGCTAAGTCACCATGCTGCCACTCAATGGCCAGCGCCTGCTCTAAAAATGCCGTACCGCAAATAGCGCCAAGGCGGCGCTCTTTCTGTCCCCCTTCCGCAACGGCACGGTACTGACGCACCAGTTTACCGTTGTGGTTGAGGTTAAGGGTGACATCAAAACGCGCTAGCGCGATGCGGCGGATCACTTCATCAATATGGCCGAACTCGGTTTTTTCCGTGCGCATAAATTTGCGCCGCGCCGGCGTGTTGTAAAACAGATCCAGCACTTCAAGCGTTGTGCCCACCGGGTGCGCAGCGGGTTTCACCGTCACCGCCATTTCGCGTCCTTCGGCGTAAGCCTGCCAGGCTTCTTGCTGTTCGGCAGTGCGGGAAGTCAATGTTAAGCGGGAAACAGAGCTGATACTCGCCAGCGCTTCGCCGCGAAAACCGAGGCTAATGATCGCTTCCAGGTCATCCAGAGAAGCGATTTTGCTGGTAGCGTGACGCGCCAGCGCCAGCGCCAGCTCCTCTTTTTTGATGCCAACACCGTTATCACGGATACGAATCAATTTTGCGCCGCCGCGTTCGATATCGATATCAATACGCGTAGCGCCAGCATCAAGGCTGTTTTCCACTAACTCTTTCACCACCGACGCAGGGCGCTCAACCACTTCGCCCGCAGCGATCTGGTTCGCAAGCTGTGGCGGTAAAACCTGTATCGGCATGAAAAAATCCTTAGTTGAGCAGCCCGTTAGCAGATGAGCCCGCGCTGGCAGTTTGCCCGCCGCTCTGCGGTGCGGATTGCAACGGATGTGCGAGGAAATAGTTACGCAACCCACCGTAAATCGCTTCGGCAATTTGCTGCTGGTAGGCATCGCTTCCCAGTAGCCGCTCTTCGCTACTGTTACTGATAAAACCGGTTTCTACCAGCACAGACGGAATATCCGGCGAGCGTAGAACGCCAAGGCTGGCATGTTCCGGGCGGCGTTTATGCAATGCACCGATGCGCTGAAGCTGGCTGAGCATACTGGTGGCGACATCATAGCCGACACGCTGGGAATGGCCGAACTGTAAATCCAGCACCGCCTGGCTCAGATAAGGGTCAGACTGGCTATTTGCCAGTACATCACCCGCACCGCCGAGCAGCTCGGACTGTTTCTCATGCTGCTCCAGCCAGCCTGCCATTTCACTGTTTGCACGGCGGTTCGACAGCACCCATACCGACGCCCCCGTCGCATCACGGTTAGGCGCAGCATCTGCATGAATCGAAACAAGAAAGTTTGCATTCTGCTTACGCGCCACGTCTGAGCGGCCCATCACCGAAATAAAGTAATCACCATCGCGCGTCATGACCGGTTTGAACATGGGATCACCATTCAGTAACGCCCGCAGTTTCCGTGCGATAGAGATAGTGACGTTTTTCTCCTGCGTTCCACCTGCGCCAATCGCGCCGGGATCCTGGCCGCCGTGCCCGGCATCGATGGCAATCACCACTTTATCGCCAGAAGCCGCACGCGACTGCACCGCAGGCCGCGTGATGGTGTTACTGCTGGTGACGCTGGTGATGCGATCGTTTTCGCCTTTAAACGGATTACGCCCCGGAGCCGTTTGTTGCGGCATAACCGCCGGGGTTTCGGCTCGTTTCACCACTACTTTTGGCGGCGGTGGAGGCGGAGGAACGTCGGCGTCGATAGTAAAGACCACCGTGTAGCCCGCACCGCTTTGCTGTTTCACGGCGCGGGTTTTACCGTTCTGCGTCAGATCCACCACCAACCGAATCGACTGGTTATCCTGCGCGGCACCGGCCCGAATGCTTCTCACCAGATTGTTGCCACTGAACTGCAGCGGCAATCCCTGAATCACGCCGGTCTGTTTAATATCCAGCGCAACGCTGCGTTTACCCTGCTGAGAAAACGAATAGTCAGGATCGCCCATGAAACTGAAGGTAATACGCGCCTGGCTATCGCCATTCGACACCTGAATATCCGCTAAACTCGCCGCACTCACCTGCGTACACAACAGTAACAACGCGAGTGCCAACCAACTTTTCACGCGACAGATCATTCCGTCATCCTTCCGGTTAACCGGCCATACGTGCCAGTAACGAATCGCCAGATGAGGATACAGCGCTAATGCGCGCCTCACGCCCCTGCGCCTGATAATCTAAATGGATTTCGACATCCGGGTCAGGCAGTACACCCGCACCTTGTTGCGGCCACTCGACCAGGCAAATCGCATCGTTGGCAAAATAATCACGGATCCCCATAAATTCCAGCTCCTCCGGGTCCGCAAGGCGGTACAAATCGAAGTGATACACCATTAATTTATCGAGCGTGTAAGGTTCAACCAGTGTGTAAGTCGGGCTTTTGACGTTGCCGTTATGGCCTAAAGCCTGCAAAAATCCCCGGCTAAAGGTGGTTTTACCTGCACCAAGATCGCCATATAAATAAATCACTGTCGCGCCGTCGCAGGCCTGCGCCACACGCTTGCCGAGATCCAGTGTTGATTGCTCGTCAGGTAAAGGAATAACTCGATTAATCATCTTCTGTTTCAATTACATCCGGGTTAACAACACGCAACAGCGTGCTAAAAAGATCGGTTGCCAGCATACCGCGCTGGCCGTACTGTGCCGCGAGGCGGTCGGCTGCCGCGCCGTGCGCGACACATCCGGCGCAGGCCGCATCATACAGACTCAATTTTTGCCCCAGTAGCGAACCAATAATGCCTGACAGCACATCGCCCATTCCGCCACTTGCCATCCCGGCGTTACCGGCATCAATAATGCCCGTGTCGCCCTTGTCGCTCGCGATAACCGTGCCCGCACCTTTCAGTACGACAACACCTGCGTAACGTTGTACCAGACGCCGGGCGGAAAGTAAGCGGTCGCTTTCAATTTCCGCCACGCTACAGTTAAGCAAGCGAGCGGCTTCGCCGGGGTGTGGCGTTAAAACGCGATTGTGACGTTTATCGGGATTGATTGCCAGAAGGTTCAGCGCATCCGCATCCCATAACATCGGTTTGCGAAAATTTTCCACTTTCTGTAGCGCCTTTTTACCCCACTCCTGTTGCCCAAGACCGGGGCCGATGACCACCACATCCGCCCATTCAAGGCTCTCATCCAGTGACTCGGCGGTGAGTTCGTGCACCATCAACTCCGGGCGCGCGGTAATAATGGGCGGGATATTCTCACTACGCGTCAGTACCCGCACCAGGCCTGCGCCTGCGCGCAACGCGGCCTCTCCCGCCATGCGCACCGCGCCTGCCGTTCCGCGATCGCCGCCGATAATCACCAGCCGCCCGAAATCGCCTTTATGCGAAGTAGGACGCCGTGGCGTAAACCACTGGGTAAGCAGGCTGGCATCAAAACGGGAAATAGACGTTTGCTGGGCTGAAAGCCAGGCGTCAAGCCCCAGCGCATGGTGATGTAATTGACCAACCACATCGCGCGCTTTGCCCGTTAGTAAGCCGGGTTTAAGGGCGATAAACGTTACCGTATGACGTGCCTGCATCACCGCACCAGCAGCCGCACCGGTTTGCGCATTCAGGCCAGAGGGAATATCCAGCGCCAGCACGGGAGCCAGGTGAGCATTGGCATGATCAATAAGCGCCGCCACATCATCGCGCGGCGCGCGAGTGAGACCGGTGCCAAGCAGTGCATCAATAATGAGATCAACCTCTTCTGGCCACAAAACGTCAGCCGCATGGATCTCGCCGCCCGCGTTGAGCCATGCATCGCGTGCCTGTGCTGCCTCTTCCGGCAGCGGTTTGTTGCCTTCCAGTGCCAGCAACGTCACGGAAAGCCCCGCCGACGCCGCTAAACGCGCCACCACATAGCCGTCACCACCGTTATTGCCGTGGCCGCAAAGCACGAGCCAGCAGCGCGCATCAGGAAACTGTTCCCGCGCAATGTTGAATGCCGCTTCTCCCGCGCGCTGCATCAGTTCATAAAGCGTAATGCCGAGGCTATCTGCCGCCTCTTTTTCAGCGCGTTTGAGGTCCTCAGCAGGCCAGACAGAGTGTGGTATACTTGCTGCGATTTTCTTCATTGTATGGTCCGTCATGTCAGAACCCCTCGATCTCAATCATTTAGCGCAACAAATCAAACAGTGGGGCACTGAACTGGGTTTTCAGCAGGTCGGTATTACCGATACCGATCTCAGCGCCAGCGAACCTGCACTACAGGCATGGCTGGATAAACAATATCACGGTGAGATGGAGTGGATGGCGCGTCACGGTATGATGCGCGCCCGCCCCCACGAGCTTCTCCCCGGCACACTGCGCGTTATCAGCGTGCGAATGAACTACCTTCCCGCACAAGCGGCCTTTGCCAGCACGTTGAAAAACCCGGCGCTCGGGTATGTCAGCCGTTATGCGCTGGGTCGCGATTACCATAAGCTGCTGCGTAATCGATTAAAAAAACTCGGCGAAATGATCCAACAGCAATGTGCTTCGCTGAATTTTAGACCTTTTGTCGATTCTGCGCCCATTCTTGAACGCCCGCTGGCGGAAAAAGCCGGGCTTGGCTGGACAGGTAAGCACTCACTCATCTTGAGCCGAGACGCAGGATCGTTCTTTTTCCTCGGCGAGTTATTGGTCGATTTACCGCTGCCCATCGACCAACCGGTAGAAGAAGGCTGTGGCCGCTGTGTGGCCTGCATGACCATCTGCCCGACCGGCGCGATTGTCGAACCTTACACGGTTGATGCCCGGCGCTGCATTTCTTATCTCACCATTGAACTGGAAGGCGCTATCCCTGAAGAGTTTCGTCCGCTGATAGGCAATCGGATCTATGGCTGCGACGATTGTCAGTTGATCTGCCCGTGGAACCGCTTCTCTCAGCTAACCGACGAAGAGGATTTTAGCCCGCGTAAAGCGCTACACGCCCCAGAGTTGATTGAACTGTTCAGTTGGACCGAGGCGTATTTTTTGAAAGTCACTGAGGGTTCGGCCATCCGCCGCATTGGTCATTTGCGCTGGCTGCGAAATATCGCCGTTGCGCTGGGGAATGCGCCGTGGGATGCAGCCAATATTCAGGCACTGGAGCAACGAAATGGTGAGCACCCACTTCTCGACGAACACATACAGTGGGCGATTGCGCAGCAAATTGAGAAGCGTAATGCCTGCAAAGTGGAAGTACAAACGTCGAAAAAACAACGGCTGGTGCGGGTGGTTGAAAAAGGGCTGCCGCGCGATGCCTGAGCCATCCACAGCTTGTGTATAAAATTAAAAACACATTACGATTCAACGTTCACAAAATCGTCAAGCGATCGCGTTAACAGTTTGAAATGTTATTTTCTTATTTATTTTCAATAAATTAAAATAAAACCGTTTGCTTATTGAAGTAATCGTTGTATTGCGAATGAAAGGCTCGCCTGTGGATAAGTCTGTTCACAAACGTTTAGCGAAGACAATAAAAAACGTCCCCAACGAGGAAACTCGCTGTGGATAATTTATTGGATTTGAAAATTTGGAGCGGGAAACGAGACTCGAACTCGCGACCCCGACCTTGGCAAGGTCGTGCTCTACCAACTGAGCTATTCCCGCATACTTATCTGGTTTGGCTTGCTTGCCGTCACCAGTAAATCTGGATGGTGCGTGCCTTTCGGCATTTCAAATTTGGAGCGGGAAACGAGACTCGAACTCGCGACCCCGACCTTGGCAAGGTCGTGCTCTACCAACTGAGCTATTCCCGCATATTTATCTGGATTCGACGTCAATGACAAAACCAGTAAATTTGGATGGTGCATTTCAAATTTTGGAGCGGGAAACGAGACTCGAACTCGCGACCCCGACCTTGGCAAGGTCGTGCTCTACCAACTGAGCTATTCCCGCTTATCATCGATTTTTCAGGAACTTGCTTACGCTTTTCACTAAAATATCGTGACGCCGTGTTGCACATTTCTGTGTCTTCACGGGAGGCGCATTATACGAGAAATCCTTCCTGCTGCAAGCCCCCGAAAGCAAATTTTCGCTTTTTTTGTTCAAGTGCCGATTAAATCGACAAAACGCGCATTTTTCCAGCAAAGTCGCGCCATTAGCGGCTTACAGAGCCGAAGCTAAAAATTTCCGGCTCCGCATCACTTGTACATTACAGCTTAATAAAATGCTCGCGATAATAAGCCAGCTCCGCCACCGATTCGCGAATATCATCCAACGCCTGATGGGTGTTCTGCTTTTTCAGACCGTCCAGCACTTCCGGTTTCCAGCGGCGCGCCAGCTCTTTCAGGGTGCTGACATCCAGGTAACGGTAGTGAAAATAGGCTTCAAGCTCCGGCATGTACTTAAACAGAAAGCGGCGATCCTGGCCAATACTGTTACCGCAAATGGGCGATTTACCCGCTGGCACCCACTCTTTCAGGAACTCGATAGTCGCCAGTTCCGCCGCACGGTCATCCAGTTGACTGGCTTTGACGCGATCCACCAAGCCGCTGCCGGTATGGGTGCGTACGTTCCAGTCATCCATCAGCGCCAATTGCGCATCGGATTGGTGTACCGCAATTACCGGACCTTCCGCCAGAATGTTCAGGTTTGCATCGGTCACCAGCGTCGCGATTTCAATAATGCGATCGCGCTCGGGATCTAACCCCGTCATTTCAAGATCGATCCAAATGAGGTTGTTTTCATTTGCGCTCATGCTATTTTCCACCCTTCTCGCGTAACTATATTCATCTAAAATTGCGTGTATCATAGTCGTTTTGCCCATCCGGGGCGACCAGGAGCCAGCACGATTGAGTAAAAATAAACTCTCCAAAGGGCAGCAGCGCCGCGTAAATGCGAACCACCAGCGCCGACTAACAACGTCTGCGGAGAAAGCTGACTACGATGACAACCTGTTCGGCGATACGTCCGAAGGGGTGGTGATCAGCCGTTTTGGCATGCATGCCGATGTGGAATCCGCCGATGGCGAAGTGCATCGCTGCAACATACGGCGAACTATCCGCTCGCTGGTCACCGGTGACCGCGTGGTGTGGCGACCAGGTAAAGAAGCCGCGGAAGGTGTCACCGTAAAAGGTATTGTTGAAGCCGTACATGAGCGCACCTCGGTGCTGACGCGCCCCGACTTTTACGATGGCGTCAAACCGATCGCAGCAAACATCGACCAGATCGTGGTGGTTTCCGCCATCCTGCCTGAGCTGTCGCTCAATATCATCGACCGCTATCTGGTGGCGTGTGAAGCCTTACAGGTTGAGCCGTTGATTGTGCTGAACAAAATCGATCTGCTGGATGACGACAGCTTACGCTTCGTTAACGAGCAGATGGATATCTACCGTGGAATTGGCTACAAAGTGTTAATGGTTTCAAGCCACAGGCAAGACGGGCTGGCACCACTTGTCGAAGCCTTGACCGACCGCATCAGTATCTTCGCCGGCCAGTCCGGGGTGGGGAAATCGAGCCTGCTCAATGCGCTGCTCGGTTTGCAAGGAAAGCAAATCCTCACCAACGATGTTTCCGACGCATCTGGCCTGGGCCAGCACACCACTACCGCTGCGCGGCTTTATCATTTCCCGCATGGCGGCGATGTGATTGATTCGCCTGGCGTTCGTGAGTTTGGCCTCTGGCATCTCGAACCGGAACAAATCACTAACGGTTTTGTCGAATTCCATGACTATCTTGGTCATTGCAAATACCGCGACTGTAAGCACGATACCGACCCGGGTTGCGCCATCCGCGAAGCGGTAGAGAAAGGCGAAATTGCCAAGAGCCGGTTTGAAAACTACCACCGCATTCTCGAGAGCATGTCGCAGGTAAAAACGCGTAAAAGCTTTTCTGAATAGGATGACTGACAACTACGCTTAGCATCGCTAAAATCGTCCCCCTTTTTAAAGGCTTCGGCGCTTATGCGCCGGGTCAGGAACGACAAAAACAATAGCCTGGAGGCTACCTTGTTAAATTCATTTAAACTTTCGCTTCAATACATTCTGCCGAAACTGTGGCTCACTCGCCTGGCGGGCTGGGGCGCAAGTAAACGTGCAGGCTGGCTGACCAAACTGGTTATCGATCTGTTCGTGAAATACTACAAGGTCGATATGAAAGAAGCGCAGAAGCCAGACACCGCCAGCTACCGCACTTTTAACGACTTTTTCGTCCGCCCGCTGCGTGACGAAGTGCGCCCGCTTAACACCGATCCGAACGTACTGGTGATGCCGGCGGACGGCGTCGTTAGCCAGCTTGGCGCAATCGACAATGATAAAATCCTGCAGGCCAAAGGGCATAATTACAGCCTGGAAGCGCTGCTGGCGGGCAACTATCTGATGGCGGACCTGTTCCGTAACGGTAGCTTTGTTACCACGTATCTCTCGCCGCGCGATTATCACCGCGTTCATATGCCGTGCAACGGTATCCTGCGCGAAATGATTTACGTGCCGGGCGATCTCTTCTCCGTGAACCATTTGACGGCGCAGAACGTGCCGAACCTGTTTGCACGTAACGAGCGGGTGATCTGCCTGTTTGAGACCGAGTTCGGCCCGATGGCGCAAATTCTTGTTGGTGCGACGATTGTCGGCAGCATCGAAACCGTATGGGCGGGTACCGTTACTCCGCCGCGCGAAGGCATCATCAAACGCTGGACCTGGCCTGCCGGTGAAAGCGAAGGTGCGGTTGCGCTGCTGAAAGGCCAGGAGATGGGCCGCTTTAAACTTGGCTCCACGGTGATTAACTTATTTGCGCCGGGCAAAGTGAATTTAGTCGAGCAGTTACAGAGCCTGTCAGTCACCAAAATTGGCCAACCGCTGGCGGTTTCCGCCGAAACCTTCGCGCCTGTTGATGCAGAACCGGCACCGCTCCCGGAAGCGGAAATCAAAGCAGAGCATGACGCCAGCCCGCTGGTAGATGACAAGCAAGACGAAAGCTAATCCTTAACGACCCGGGAGACTGATGTGCGCCTGATTATCGTTTTTCTGATGGCCTGGTGCCTCAGCCTGGGGGCTATCGCTGCAACAGCCCCCGATGCCCGACAAATCGCCCAGGAGCTGGAGCAAGCCAAGGCGGCGAAAAACACGCCGGATCAGGCAGAAACCGTCGAGGTACTCCAGGCGGCGCTAAACGCGCTCGAAGAACGTAAAGGTTCGCTCGAGCGCGCCAAACAATATCAAGAAGTCATTGATAACTTCCCTAAACTCTCCAGAACGTTGCGCGCGCAGCTGGATAACCTGCGCGACGAACCGAAACCCGCGCCAGCGGGCATGAGTAGCGATGCGCTAAATCAGGAGATCCTGCAAGTCAGCAGCCAGTTGCTGGAAAAAACCCGTTTAGCCCAGCAGGAGCAGGAGCGCGCCCGGGAAATTAGCGATTCGCTAAGCCAGCTACCGCAGCAGCAAACCGATGCGCGCCGCCAGGTCACCGAAGTGGAACGCCGCCTCGGCACACAAAACAGCAATACTCCGCTGGCACAAGCACAAAACTTTGGCGCACAGGCGGAATCGGCAAAGCTGAAAGCGCTGGTTGACGAACTGGAGTTGGCGCAGTTATCGGCAAATAACCGCCAGGAGCTGGCGCGTATGCGCTCCGAGCTGGCGCAAAAACAGAGCCAGCAATTAGATGCTTATTTGCAAGCGTTGCGTAATCAACTCAATAGCCAGCGCCAGCGCGAAGCAGAACAAGCGCTGGAGAGCACCGAATTACTGGCGGAAAACAGCGCCAACTTACCGGCGGGGATTGTCGAGCAGTTCCGCATTAACCGTGAGCTGTCACAGGCACTGAACCAGCAGGCGCAGCGCATGGATTTGGTGGCCTCACAGCAGCGGCAGGCTACCGGGCAGACATTACAGGTTCGTCAGGCGCTAAATACCCTGCGCGAGCAATCGCAATGGCTTGGCGCGTCCAATATGCTGGGCGAAGCGTTGCGCGCGCAGGTCGCTCGTCTGCCAGAGATGCCAAAACCACAGCAACTGGATACCGAAATGGCGCAGTTACGTGTGCATCGCATGCGCTATGAAGATCTGTTGAATAAGCAGCCGCAACTGCGACAAATCCGCCAGGCGGATGGCCAGCCGCTGACGGCTGAGCAAAACCGCATTCTGGAAGCGCAACTTCGCACCCAGCGCGAGCTGCTGAACTCGCTATTACAGGGCGGCGATACGCTGATCCTTGAGCTCACCAAGCTCAAAGTTTCCAATAGCCAGTTGGAAGATGCGCTAAAAGAAGTTAATGAAGCCACCCATCGCTACTTATTCTGGACGGCGGACGTCAGCCCTATCTCTTTTTCCTGGCCGATTGAGATCGTACAGGATCTGCGGCGCTTGCTATCGCTCGACACCATCAGCCAGTTGGGCAAAGCCAGCGCCATGATGCTTACCAGCAAAGAGACGCTATTTCCGCTGTTTGGTGCGTTGCTGTTGGTGGGCTTTAGCATTTACTCCCGCCGTCACTTTACGCGCTTTCTGGAGCGTTCCAGCGCCCGCGTGGGCAAAGTGACGCAGGATCACTTCTGGCTCACCATGCGTACCGTATTCTGGTCAATTCTGGTCGCGTCGCCGCTGCCGGTATTATGGAAAACGCTCGGCTATGGATTGCAGGAAGCCTGGCCCTACCCGCTGGCGGTGGCGATTGGCGATGGCGTGACAGCCACCGTGCCGCTGCTGTGGGTAGTGATGATTTGTGCCACGTTCGCCCGACCGACCGGCTTGTTTGTCGCCCACTTTGGCTGGCCGCGTAACCGCGTGGCTCGCGGCATGCGCTACTATCTGATGAGCATCGGCTTTATTGTGCCGCTGATCATGGCGCTGATCATGTTTGATAACCTTAACGACCGTGAGTTCTCCGCGTCGCTGGGGCGACTCTGTTTTATTCTGATTTGTGGGGCGCTGGCGATCGTGACGCTCAGCCTGAAACGCGCTGGGATCCCACTGTATGTCGATAAAGCAGGCAACAGCGACAATATGCCCAATCACCTGCTGTGGAACCTGCTGCTGAGTGCGCCTCTGGCGGCGATTCTGGCCGCCTGCGTTGGTTATCTGGCCACGGCGCAGGCGCTGCTTGCGCGTCTGGAAACCTCGGTCGCCATCTGGTTTCTGCTGCTGGTGGTGTATCACATCATCCGCCGCTGGATGCTGATCCAGCGCCGCCGTCTGGCCTTTGAACGCGCCCGTCACCGCCGCGCAGAGATTCTCGCCCAGCGCGCCCGAGGTGAAGAAGATGTTCCCCATCACACCAGCACCGAAGGCACTGCCGAGGTGGATGAGCCGGAAGTCGATCTTGATGCCATCAGCGTGCAGTCATTGCGTCTGGTGCGTTCGATCCTGATGTTGATCGCCCTGCTGTCAGTGATTGTGCTGTGGTCCGAGATCCATTCCGCCTTTGGCTTTCTGGAAAACATCCCGCTGTGGGATGTCACCTCGACGGTACAAGGCGTGGAAAGCCTAGAGCCCATCACCCTCGGCGCGGTACTGATCGCCATTCTGGTGTTTATTATCACCACCCAACTGGTGCGCAACCTCCCCGCATTGCTGGAGCTGGCGCTGTTACAACACCTGGATCTGGCACCGGGCACTGGTTACGCCATCACCACCATCACCAAATACCTGCTGATGTTGTTTGGCGGGTTAGTTGGTTTCTCAATGATCGGCATTGAGTGGGCCAAATTACAGTGGCTGGTCGCGGCGCTCGGTGTTGGGCTTGGTTTTGGCTTGCAGGAGATTTTCGCCAACTTTATCTCTGGCCTGATTATCCTGTTTGAAAAACCGATCCGCATTGGCGATACGGTAACTATCCGCGATCTAACCGGCAGCATCACCAAGATCAATACTCGCGCGACGACTATCAGCGACTGGGATCGCAAAGAGATCATCGTGCCAAACAAAGCATTTATCACCGAGCAGTTTATTAACTGGTCGTTGTCAGATTCGGTCACGCGCGTTGTGCTGACGGTACCGGCGCCAGCCGATGCCAACAGCGAAGAGGTCACGCAGATTCTTTACACCGCAGCCGAACGCTGTTCGCTGGTGATTGATAACCCGGCGCCGGAAGTGTTCCTCGTCGACTTGCAGCAAGGCCTGCAACTGTTTGAGTTGCGCATTTATGCGGCGGAGATGGGACATCGCATGCCGCTGCGCCACGAAATCCACCAGTTGATTCTGGCGGGCTTCCGCGAACACGGTATTGATTTGCCGTTCCCGCCGTTCCAGATGCGCCTGGAGAGCCTCGATGGCAAACGCAGCGCAAGAACGCTGACGTCCTCAGGCAAAAGTAGCCGCCCGGCGGGCAGCTTGTAAGCCAACAAAAAAGGCGCCTCAGGCGCCTTTTTTACTGTCAACTCATCGGGTCATCAGGCCCGATCAACGGTAAATGCAATCACATCCGCCAGGCTTTCAGCTTGCAGCGCCAGCATCACCAGACGGTCAACACCCAGCGCTACGCCGGAGCAATCCGGCAGGCCGGCTTTCAGCGCTTCCAGCAGATTTACATCCACGGGTTGCTGCGGTAAACCGCGCGCGGCACGTTTGCGATTATCCTGCTCGAAACGCTGCTGCTGTTCGCGGGCATCGGTCAGCTCATGGAAACCGTTCGCCAGCTCGATGCCTTTGAAATAAACTTCAAAGCGTTCCGCAACACGGTGATCTTCCGTGCTGATCTGCGCCAGCGCCGCCTGGCTTGCCGGGAAATGATATACAAAAGCCGGACGATCTTTACCGATCTGCGGCTCAACGCCCATAGTGAACAGCAATTGCAGCAGCGTATCTCTGTCTTCTTCCGTATCGGCGATATTGCTCAGATCGAGTTTCGCCGCCGCTTCACGCAACTGGGTTTTATCTGCCGAGAGTGGGTCGATTTCGAGATAACGCTGGAAAGCCTGCTGGTAAGAGAGCGACTCTGCAGCCGGGCACTCCAGCACCTGTTGCAGCAAATCATCCACTTCGTTCATTAGGCGATACATGTCGTAGTGCGGGCGATACCACTCCAGCATAGTGAATTCAGGGTTGTGATGGCGACCCATCTCTTCGTTGCGAAAGCTTCTGCACAGCTGGAAAACAGGGCCACAACCCGCTGCCAGCAGACGTTTCATGTGGTATTCCGGGCTGGTCATCAAATAGAGATTAAGCCCCTGAGAGTGGCCAGGGCCAACAAAACGGGTCTCGAACGGGAACAGGTGAATATCTGTCACCGTCGCCTGGCTCATACAGGGCGTTTCCACCTCAAGCACACCGCGATCGGCAAAGAAACGGCGAATTTCCGCCATAATTACCGCGCGTTTCAATAGGTTGGGGATGGATGCGCTCGGCTGCCAGGTTGCCGTCTCGCTCATGGTACTTTCTCCGATTTCAGACAAGGGCACGAAGTCTACCCGCATCGATCCGCAGAGACAAATTTTGCGCAGAATAATTTCATTAATGTCGTCTATAACTAGATGGGTAAACATTTAATGGTGATATCAATCAAGATCGATGACATATCACCACAAAGAACAGCAAAAAAATCGAACGCATCAAATTTCCCCCGAATCTCTACGGTTATACTGCCTTTACCCAAAAAGGAGCAGTGGAACATATCCGCAACTACCTTGAGCGCTTCAGGCTTGTCGTTGCGGAACAACAATAATCTGGAGGAATGTCGTGCATACCTTTCAAGCCGATATCGCTGTGATTGGCGCAGGCGGAGCGGGATTACGTACCGCGATCGCTGCGGCGCAAGCCCACCCAAATGCCAAAATCGCACTGATTTCAAAAGTCTATCCCATGCGCAGCCACACTGTTGCTGCGGAAGGCGGCTCTGCCGCCGTCGCCCAGGATCATGACAGCTTCGAGTACCATTTCCACGATACCGTTGCTGGCGGTGACTGGCTCTGCGAACAGGATGTCGTTGACTATTTTGTGCATCATTGCCCGACAGAGATGACCCAGCTTGAACAGTGGGGCTGTCCGTGGAGCCGCCGTCCTGACGGCACGGTCAATGTGCGCCGCTTCGGCGGGATGAAAATCGAGCGCACCTGGTTCGCCGCCGATAAAACCGGCTTCCATATGCTGCATACATTGTTCCAGACATCCCTTCAGTTCCCGCAAATCCAGCGCTTCGACGAGCATTTTGTGCTGGATATTCTGGTCGATGACAACCATGCCCGCGGGCTGGTCGCTATGAATATGATGGAAGGCACGCTGGTGCAGATCCGTGCCAATGCGGTGGTGATGGCAACGGGTGGCGCGGGCCGCGTTTACCGTTACAACACCAACGGCGGTATTGTCACCGGCGACGGCATGGGCATGGCGCTGGCGCACGGTGTGCCGCTGCGCGATATGGAGTTTGTGCAGTATCACCCGACCGGCCTGCCCGGCTCCGGCATTCTGATGACCGAAGGTTGCCGCGGTGAAGGTGGGATCCTCGTCAACAAGAACGGCTACCGCTATTTGCAGGATTACGGCATGGGCCCGGAAACGCCGCTCGGCGAGCCGAAGAACAAATATATGGAGCTTGGCCCGCGCGACAAAGTGTCGCAAGCGTTCTGGCACGAGTGGCGCAAAGGCAACACCATCTCTACGCCGCGTGGCGATGTGGTGCACCTCGATTTGCGCCATCTCGGCGCGAAAAAAATCAACGAACGTCTGCCGTTTATCTGCGAGCTGGCAAAAGCCTATGTTGGCGTCGATCCCATCAAAGAGCCGATTCCGGTACGCCCAACCGCGCACTACACCATGGGCGGTATCGAAACCGATCAAAACTGCGAATCCCGCATCAGCGGCCTGTTTGCTGTGGGCGAGTGCTCTTCTGTCGGCCTGCACGGTGCAAACCGTCTGGGTTCGAACTCGCTGGCGGAACTGGTGGTGTTTGGTCGTCTTGCTGGTGAACGCGCCATGGAACGCGCCGCAACCGCAACCGAGGCCAATGACAGTGCGCTGAACGCACAAGCCGCCGACGTGGAAAAACGTCTGAAAGCGCTGGTGAATCAGGACGGCACCGAAAGCTGGGCAAAAATCCGCGATGAAATGGGTGAATCCATGGAAGAAGGTTGCGGCATCTACCGTACGCCGGAGCTGATGCAGAAAACCGTGGATAAACTGGCGGAGTTGCAGGAGCGCTTTAAACGTGTACGCATCACCGATACTTCCAGCGTCTTCAACACGGATGTTCTTTACACCATTGAACTGGGCCACGGTCTGAATGTCGCCGAATGTATGGCGCACTCCGCGCTGGCACGTAAAGAGTCTCGCGGCGCGCATCAGCGTCTGGATGAAGGCTGTACCGAGCGCGATGACGTTAACTTCCTCAAGCACACGCTGGCGTTCCGCGGTGCCGATGGCGCGACCCGTCTGGAGTACAGCGACGTGAAGATCACCACGCTGCCGCCAGCAAAACGCGTCTACGGTGCTGAAGCTGAAGCGTCCGAGAAGAAGGAGACGAACAATGGCTGAGTTGAAGAATCTGAAAATCGAGATTGTCCGTTACAACCCGGAAGTGGACAGCGCGCCGCACAGTGCTTTTTACGATGTGCCCTACGATGAAGCCACTTCTCTGCTCGATGCGCTGAACTACATCAAAGATAACCTCGCGCCGGACCTGAGCTATCGCTGGTCGTGCCGTATGGCGATTTGCGGATCTTGCGGCATGATGGTTAACAAAGTGCCGAAACTCGCCTGCAAGACCTTTCTGCGTGATTACGTGAAAGGGATGAAAGTCGAAGCGCTGGCGAACTTCCCGATTGAGCGCGATCTGGTGGTCGATATGACCCACTTTATCGAGAGCCTCGAAGCGATTAAGCCCTACATTATTGGTAACACGCGCACGCCGGATCAGGGGCCAGGCAAGCAAACCCCGGCGCAGATGGCGAAGTATCACCAATTCTCCGGCTGTATCAACTGCGGTTTGTGTTATGCCGCATGCCCGCAATTCGGTCTGAATCCTGAGTTTATCGGCCCGGCAGCGATCACGCTGGCGCATCGCTATAACCTCGATAGCCGCGACAAAGGTAAGAAAGAGCGCATGGCGCAGCTCAACAGCCAGAATGGCGTGTGGAGCTGTACGTTTGTCGGTTACTGCTCGGAAGTCTGTCCGAAGCATGTCGATCCGGCCGCCGCCATCCAGCAGGGCAAGGTGGAAAGCTCGAAAGACTTTCTTATCGCCACCCTGAAACCACGCTAAGGAGTGCATTATGACGACTAAACGCAAAGCCTGGGTTCGTCCCATGCCATCAACCTGGTGGAAAACCCTGCCGTTTTATCGCTTCTATATGCTGCGTGAAGGAACGGCAGTCGCGGCGGTCTGGTTCAGTCTCGAACTGATCTTTGGCCTATTTTCGCTGAAACATGGGCCGGAAAGCTGGGGCGGGTTTGTGCATTTTCTGCAAAACCCGATTGTGCTGATCCTCAACCTGATCGCCCTGGCGGCAGCATTGCTGCACACCAAAACCTGGTTTGATCTCGCGCCGAAAGCGCAGCTCATTATTGTTAAGGGCGAAAAAATGGGTCCAGAGCCGGTAATTAAAGGGCTTTGGGTGGTAACGGCAGTGGTCACCGTGGTGATCCTGTTTGTCGCACTGTTCTGGTAAGGAGGCCAACGTGATTAACCCGAATCCAAAACGTTCTGACGAACCCGTTTTCTGGGGATTATTTGGCGCTGGTGGTATGTGGGGCGCGATTGTCACACCGGTTATCGTGCTGTTGATTGGCGTGCTGCTGCCGCTAGGGTTCTACCCCGGCGATGCACTCGGTTACGATCGCGTGCTGGCGTTTGCGCAAAGCTTTATTGGCCGCGTCTTTATCTTTTTGATGATTGTATTGCCGGTGTGGTGCGGTCTGCATCGTATCCACCACATGATGCATGATTTAAAAATCCATGTTCCCAGCGGTAAATGGGTGTTTTATGGCCTTGCCGCCATTCTCACCGTTGTTACCCTGATCGGTATTCTATTTCTTTGATATCAGTCGCTCTCCTGCGTAAGCGGGAGAGCAAATTTCCCGCCAGCGTCTATACCCTAAAGAAAAGATCTGGAAGGAAATTCTCATGCGCCTGATGCTTCTCATCGTGACTGTTATCGCTGCGCTGTTCATCTCCGGCTGTAGCTCTCCCACTCCTCCTGATGGCGTGACCGTCGTACAGGATTTCAATACACAACGCTATCTGGGTAAATGGTACGAAATTGCCCGCTTTGATCATTCATTCGAACGCGGTCTGGAAAGGGTCACCGCCACGTATAGCCTGCGCGACGATGGCGGTTTGACGGTGGTGAATCGCGGTTACAACACGGAACGCGACATGTGGCAGCAAGCCATCGGCACCGCGTATTTCACCGGTAACCCACGTACCGCCGCGCTGAAAGTCTCCTTCTTTGGCCCCTTCTACGGCGGCTATAACATTCTCGCGTTGGACAGCGACTACCGCTACGCATTGGTTTGCGGGCCGGACCGCGACTATCTCTGGATACTGTCACGCACGCCCACCCTTCCGGCTGACGTAAAACAGCAGATGCTCGACATCGCGGCCCGACAAGGGTTTGCCGTGGAAAAACTGCTATGGATAAATCAGCCCCATTAATGGGCGCTGAGTTTCAACCCGATAATCCCGGCCACAATCAGACAAAGGCTGAGGATACGCGCCAGGCTTGCAGATTCGCCGAGCAGCACAATGCCGGCGACTGCAGCGCCGACTGCGCCAATGCCTGTCCAGATGGCGTATGCGGTTCCCACCGGCAATGTTTTCATTGCCCATGACAGCAGCACGACGCTTGCGACCATCGCCGTCACGGTAATAATGCTTGGCATTAACCGGGTGAAACCGTGGGTATATTTCAGGCCGATAGCCCAAACCACTTCAAGAAGACCTGCAATAAGAAGAATTAACCAGGACATTTTTGGCTCCAGTGCGGGGCCGTCCCCATTGTGAATTGGCGCAAACGGGTCGTCCCGTTCGGCGTGTGAAGAGAGGCAAATTTTGCCGATTTAGGCCCATTATTTCAATATTTTTGTTCTTGCTCAATTTTAGGCGTTTTAAAGCGAGAAATAGCCACTGTTCGCAGCGGAATTCCGGCATTTATTCACCATATCTACCCCCTATGATAAATCCGCTCTCCTGAATTCAGGACGTTGTGCGCCACTCTCTGACTGCGAAGAAAAATATGTTCAAGATTCTCGTGATTGACCGCTGTTACTTCACCCGCTCAGGGATGGAATCCTGGCTCAATCAAACCGATTTATTCCCCGCTTCCTTCCTGGTAACCGCGTTGCATAACTTAATGCTCGCCAAAGAACATATTGTACAGTGGCAGCCGGATTTGGTCATTGCCGATCTTCATGGATTCAAGAATGAAATACATCATATTCAACAACTTGCGTCATTCTTTTCCGTCTGTAGCGAATCGACGCAGGTGATGTTGCTAGAGTCTGGCGAAGATGCTCAATTGTCAGAATTTTGCGCGCAGTTTGCTATTCAGGCGACGATGTTGAAAACAGAACCACTGGAAAAACTGGCGCAAATCATCGACGCAATGATGCTGGCGCGCCCGATCCGTGCGATACCGCACATCGCCACTCCTCTACTGACAAAGCAGGAAGAAAAAGTACTGACACTGTGGATGGAAGGGAATGATAACCAGGCGATTGCCAGTAATCTCAGCATTAACGGTAAGACTGTTTATACCTACAAGCGCAATATCAGAATGAAGCTGGGGATGGGAAACCGTTTTACGCCGTTCTTATCACTGCCGGAAAACTCAAACTAACGGTACGGCAAGCGCCGTACCGACAGTGATTACTGTTGCGCTTTTGACGCCGCACCAGAAATCGCGTTACCGCCATCGGAGATATCTTCTCCCACACCACGCGTGGTGTTACAGGCCGTCAATACTGAGGAAAGAACCAGAACAGAAAAGATCGCAGCAATTGTCTTCTTAACCATAATATCTTCCTTTTGTAGCCAATATTGTTTGTGTATAGCCACTTAAGCATAGACAAAATCCGGGAAGGTTACCGGAACGGAAGCATTTTTAGGAAGAGAGGAAGTTTTAGTTCGCTGCGCGCGAGATGACATGGCCCAGACTTTGGATATCTTCGCCAACGCCACGGGCAGTATTGCAACCGGAAAGCAGTGCGCAACTGATAAGAAGTAGAGAGAGGAATTTCGTCAGACGTTTCATATCATCCCTGCCTGCAAAGTTCGACGGCGTAGCACGGTGCTACGCCGACGTCGTGAGGATTATTTCACGCGAGATACATATTCGCCAGAGCGAGTATCTACTTTAATCACTTCACCAATCTGCACAAACAGCGGAACTTTAACCACTGCGCCCGTGCTCAGGGTAGCCGGTTTGCCGCCGGTACCTGCGGTGTCACCTTTCAGACCTGGATCGGTTTCAATAATTTCCAGTTCAACGAAGTTCGGCGGAGTAACAGAGATAGGCTGGCCGTTCCACAGCGTCACGATGCACTCAGCCTGGTCCAGCAACCATTTTTCGCTGTCACCAATGGCTTTCGCGTCAGCAGAGAGCTGTTCGAAAGTTTCGTTGTTCATGAAGTGCCAGAACTCACCGTCGTTGTACAGGTAAGTCAAGTTCATATCGACAACGTCCGCGCCTTCTGCGGAATCAGTAGATTTGAAGGTTTTCTCTACACGCGTACCGGTCAGCAGACGACGCAGTTTAACGCGTGCGAAAGCCTGGCCTTTGCCTGGTTTAACGAATTCGCTGGCTTCAACCGCATAAGGTTCGCCGTCCATCATGATTTTAAGACCGGCACGAAAATCGTTGCTATAGTAAGTCGCCATAAGGCCCTCTGAAATTGTTAACTGGTAGCTAAGCCACAAAATGGCGCATATTGTAACCCTAAAAACCCCATCCAGAGAAGATTGGTTAATACAACTTGCCGATGTAATCACCGATCCGGATGAACTGTTACGTCTTCTAAAGATAGACACTGATGAAAATTTAATCGCTGGCGGTGCGGCAAAGCGCCTGTTTCCGCTGCGTGTTCCTCGTGCATTCGCAGCACGCATGCAGCCGGGAAACCCTCATGATCCGCTTTTGCGTCAGGTACTTACCTCGCAAGAAGAGTTCATCGCCGCGCCGGGTTTCAGCACCGATCCGCTGGAAGAACAGAGCAGTGTTGTACCTGGTTTGCTGCACAAATATCGCAATCGTGCGCTGCTGCTGGTTAAAGGCGGCTGTGCGGTGAATTGTCGTTATTGCTTCCGTCGCCACTTTCCTTATGCCGATAACCAGGGCAACAAACGCAACTGGCAAGGCGCACTGGACTATATTGCGGTGCATTCGGAACTGGATGAGATCATTTTTTCCGGCGGCGATCCGCTAATGGCAAAAGATCATGAGCTGGACTGGCTGCTTGCCCAACTGGAAGCTATCCCGCATATCAAGCGCCTGCGCATTCATAGCCGTCTGCCGATTGTGATTCCGGCGCGGATCACCGATACGCTAAGCGCGCGTTTTGCTCGCTCATCGCTGCAAATTTTGCTGGTAAACCACATCAACCACGCGCAGGAAATCGGTGATGATTTTCGCCATGCAATGGCGCAACTGCGTCAGGCCAATGTAACGCTGCTGAACCAGAGTGTGCTGCTGCGCGGCGTGAATGATAATGCGCAAACGCTGGCGGATTTAAGTAATGCATTGTTCGATGCGGGCGTAATGCCTTATTACCTGCATGTGCTGGATAAAGTACAGGGTGCGGCGCACTTTATGGTCAGTGATGAAGAGGCTCGCACGATTATGCGCGAGCTGCTGACATTAGTGTCGGGTTATATGGTGCCGAAACTGGCCCGTGAGATTGGTGGCGAACCCAGTAAAACGCCGCTGGATCTGCAGCTTCGTCAAAGCTAAAAAAAAACGGCTACGTGATGAGAGCGAACGTAGCCGCGAAGCGGACGAGCCTAAAACGGCTCGTCGCAAAAACTTAAAAGGTTTCCCATCCATCATCCCCACCGCCAGCCACTGCCGGGCGCGGCTGTCTCACTGGCAGCACGGAAGACTTCACGGCAGCCGGTTGTTGGCCCGGCAAACGGAAGACATCAACCAGCTGTTGCAGTTTGGTGGCTTGATCTTCGAGGCTACCGGCCGCCGCAGACGATTCCTGAACTAACGCGGCGTTCTGCTGGGTGGTGGTATCCATCTCGGACATCGCCTGGGCAATCTGCGAAATGCCACGGTTTTGTTCGTCAGAGGCAGCGGCGATTTCCTGCATCAAATCTTTCACCTGCAGCACCGAGTTCACAATGCCGCTCATGGTTTCGCCCGCCAGGTCTACCTGCCGCGAACCCTCTTCGACAAACGTCACGGACTCACTGATAAGCGACTCAATTTCTTTTGCCGCCTGAGCACTGCGCTGGGCTAATGAGCGCACTTCACCGGCCACCACGGCGAAACCTCGCCCTTGATCCCCGGCTCTTGCCGCTTCAACGGCCGCGTTGAGCGCCAGAATGTTGGTCTGAAAAGCGATGCCGTTGATGACCGACGTAATTTCCGAAATACGTTTGGAACTGTCAATAATATCTTTCATGCGGCTGATGGCAGTCCCAACGACGGTTCCCCCTTGAGAAGCGGTGTCAGAGGCGGTAAGGGCAAGCTGGCTGGCCTGATGCGCGTTCTCTGCGTTCTGTTTTACCGTGGAGCTTAGTTCTTCCATACTGGCGGCGGTTTCAACCACGGCTGCCGATTGTTGCTCGGTGCGAGCAGAGAGTTCATTGTTGCCCAGCGCTATCTCATTGGCAGCCGTGTTCACCGAACCGGAAGCGGCACGTACCATGGTCAGCGATTCAGCAACTCGCTCAACCAGGTTATTAAATGCTGTTACCGCATGACCGATTTCGTCCATACGCCCTGTCGGTAACGCATGACTGAGATCCAGTTTTTCACTAATATTCACCATGCCGTCTTTCATGCCATTCAGGCGACGTTTGATATTAAGCACGGTGAACAGTCCGAACAAACCCAGAATGAGGGTTGCGGCGATCGTCGCCGTCAGCGAAAGAATCATTGCCCGGGAAATTAAATTCTCGCTGTCTTGAACAGCCTTAGTAACTAATGATGAGTTGTAGGTCACTTGCTCAGAGAAATCATTAATTAACAGCGCAATATTATCGGCAACAAACCCACCTTTCTGCATAGACTTAATAATGGCAGCACGGTCATTACTTTCAGATATTTTAAAATACTGATCCATCACCGGACGGAACTTATCTAAATCACTTAAAGTTTTATTTGATAAATCCTGATCATGTTGGTCAGAGATGAGATCTTTAAGGTAACCCTGGTGCATGGCGTAGAGATCGTCATACAATTTTGTTGCATTCTGTTTTATTTCTGCCATCCCAGCGGGATCATCCGTCAAACCATGTAAAAAGAGCTGCCCGCGAATCTTTAAGATCTGCATTGTCTCTTTATTCATTGCATCGAGGCTAGGTAAGATATTTTCCTGAAAGTAATTTTGTGACTCACCAATTTTAGACAGAGAAATTATAGCGATAACATTAGTGCCGATGAGGCTTAAGATCAGTAACGAGAAAGCAAGTAACAATCTCTTTGTAATATTCATTATTAACTCCCGACACCATCATGCATAAAATATATTGTTAGATTACACAGTCCCTCGTTTTTCTCCTGAGGTCAGTATCGGCAGTTCGTAATATTACTTTAGTCACGAATGCATTTTTGGGTAAAGAATATATCCAAACCTGTGAATATAATCACATTAGATAAATATTAAGAAATCTTAATATTCAGGTCGTTAGTAACGATTAATTAGCAGAGGAATTATATTCACGCTTACGCATAATAAAAAAGTAATACTAACTCAATGAGAATTAAAGAGAGGTAATGTTGCAGCAGTGACGCGCCCGCCATTACTGGCGGGGCAGTAAACTTATCAATTCGGGCATTTATACACTTGCGCATTCATTTCACTGGCAGTCGGCACGAGGCTGGATAAGAAGCCTTGTGTTGGGCTGGAGACGCTGTACAACACGTTACCCCCCATTGCTGCCGCCTGGTTACGCAACGCATTCGCCGCGCCGCGTAACGAACCACCTTCCTCACCATGTTGGCCAGAGAGCCAGTTGCTCTGCGAACCCGTGGCGGTGCCGAGATATTGGCAGGATGCTGCGGGTTTCTCCTCGACGAAGCGAACGCTCTGCCCGCCGGTGGTCAATTCATTGCTGCTGCTACACCCTGCCAGCAACAGCGAGGCGCCAATAATCCCTGCTAAATGTTTTACGTACATGTTATTCCCCATAATCAATGAGCTGGACGCATGTCGCCCGTGTGTAAACCTTATACTAAAAAGATGACCAAAAGAAAAATGCCGCCATCTCAGGCCGCACAAATTGGGGAAAATAGTGAAAAAAGGGCTGGCGCGAAGTGTAAAAATCCAACCTCACTGAAAGCGGCAGCGATTACGCCACGAAAAAGGGTACCAACGGCCTTAAAAGGTGCCTGTCCAGCTCGTTAAAATCCAAAAACAATACGGCTGAACCATGATCTGATGATGAGCGCGTCCGCAGCACGTGGTGTTCAGTTAACAATAAAAAAAGAGCGTGCCGAAGCCCGCTCTTTTTCGTTGAACTCACGCCAGGTTGCCCTGAACGCGCGTTCGGCAGCGATTACATCATGCCGCCCATACCGCCCATGCCGCCCATGCCACCAGCAGCACCTAAGTCCGGCGCGTCGCCTTTCGGCAGATCGGTAACCATGCACTCGGTGGTGATCATCAGACCGGCTACGGATGCCGCGTACTGCAGAGCAGAACGGGTCACTTTAGTCGGATCCAGGATACCCATGTCGATCATGTTGCCGTACTCTTCGGTAGCAGCGTTGTAACCGTAGTTGCCGTCGCCAGCTTTAACGGTATTCGCCACAACAGACGGCTCTTCACCGCAGTTCAGCACGATCTGACGCAACGGAGATTCCATTGCGCGCAGCGCGACTTTGATACCCACGTTCTGGTCTTCGTTCTGGCCTTTCAGCTCAGCCAGTTTGCTGGCTACGCGAATCAGCGCCACGCCACCACCGGCAACCACGCCTTCTTCAACGGCAGCACGGGTTGCGTGCAGCGCATCTTCAACGCGGGCTTTTTTCTCTTTCATTTCAACTTCGGTCGCCGCACCAACTTTGATAACCGCAACGCCGCCAGCCAGTTTCGCTACGCGTTCTTGCAGTTTTTCACGGTCGTAATCGGAAGTCGCTTCTTCGATCTGCTGACGAATCTGAGTCACACGACCCTGAATTGCCGCTTCTTCGCCCACGCCGTCGATGATGGTGGTGGTGTCTTTGTTGATCACAACGCGTTTAGCCTGGCCCAGATCTTCCAGGGTCGCTTTTTCCAGTTCCATACCGATTTCTTCAGAAATCACGGTACCACCGGTCAGGGTTGCGATGTCCTGCAACATAGCTTTACGGCGGTCGCCGAAGCCAGGCGCTTTAACCGCAGCCACTTTCACGATACCGCGCATGGTATTCACAACCAAGGTCGCCAGCGCTTCGCCTTCAACATCTTCAGCGATGATCAGCAGCGGTTTGCCTGCTTTCGCAACGGCTTCCAGAACCGGCAGCATTTCGCGGATATTGGAGATTTTCTTATCAGCCAGCAGGATGAACGGGCTTTCCAGTTCTACTGCGCCAGTTTCCGGCTTGTTGATGAAGTATGGAGAGAGGTAACCGCGGTCAAACTGCATACCTTCAACCACGTCCAGTTCGTCCTGCAGACCAGTACCGTCTTCAACGGTGATCACGCCTTCTTTACCGACTTTGTCCATCGCTTCTGCGATCAGTTTACCTACGGTTTCGTCGGAGTTAGCGGAGATAGTACCAACCTGTGCAATGGCTTTAGAGTCAGAGCACGGTACAGACAGGGATTTCAGCTCTTCAACCGCAGCAGCGACAGCTTTGTCGATACCACGTTTCAGATCCATCGGGTTCATGCCCGCAGCAACAGCTTTCAGGCCTTCAGTGATGATGGACTGCGCCAGTACGGTTGCAGTGGTGGTGCCGTCGCCCGCAGCGTCGTTCGCTTTGGAAGCCACTTCTTTCACCATCTGCGCGCCCATGTTTTCGAACTTATCTTCCAGTTCGATTTCACGTGCTACGGAAACGCCATCTTTGGTGATGGTCGGTGCACCGAAAGATTTATCCAGAACCACATTACGGCCTTTCGGACCGAGGGTAACTTTCACTGCATCTGCCAGAACATTCACGCCGCGCAGCATTTTTACACGAGCGTCATTACCGAATTTTACGTCTTTAGCTGCCATTTTCTTTATTCCTTAAATTCGTTCAGGTTCGCGCGCGCTGTTACGCTTCTACAATTGCCAGAATGTCGCTTTCGGACATGATCAGCACTTCTTCGTTGTCGATCTTCTCAGCTTTTACACCGTAACCATCGTTGAAAATCACGATATCACCCACTTTCACGTCCAGCGGTTGCACAGTACCGTTTTCCAGGATGCGGCCCTTACCGACAGCGATGATTTCGCCACGAGTTGATTTACCTGCCGCAGAACCGGTCAGAACGATACCGCCAGCAGATTTAGACTCAACTTCTTTACGTTTGACGATCACACGATCATGTAACGGACGAATACTCATTGATAGCTCTCCTTTGAGAAAGTCTTTATCAGTTATGGATGACGCCGGGCCACAAACGGTTGTCCGGCTGGTGACCTGAGAGATGGGGTTGGCTTTCTCCCCCTTCAAGGGGGAACAGCAAAAAAAATTTGCGAAAATTTATCCGTCCATAAGCCAGCATTGCCGGCAGGGCTGCAGCAGCCATCAGTAAAACTGATTGTGATAACATCGACGCTCCTGACGATAAGCAGACAAAAGACAATGAGCGGATTAAAACAAGAGCTGGGGCTAGCCCAGGGCATTGGGTTACTTTCCACCTCCTTACTGGGTACCGGCGTGTTCGCCGTTCCGGCGCTGGCCGCACTGGCGGCGGGTAACAGCAGCCTGTGGGCATGGCCGTTACTGATCGTGCTCGTGTTCCCGGTAGCCATTGTCTTTGCCGTGCTGGGCCGTCACTTTCCCAGCGCGGGCGGCGTGGCGTATTTCGTCGGTATGGCCTTCGGCCCGCGTCTTGAACGCGTAACGGGCTGGTTGTTTCTCTCTGTTATCCCAGTTGGATTGCCCGCCGCGCTGCACATTGCCGCTGGTTTCTGGCAAGGCATGTTTGGCTGGCAGGGGCCACAATTATTGATGGCTGAGCTGGGTACGCTGGCGCTGATTTGGTTGCTGGGTACGCGCGGCGCAGGTTCCAGCGCGAATCTGCAATCGATTATCGCCGGGCTGATCGTGGCATTAATTGTGGCTATCTGGTGGCGCGGCGGCATTCGCTTGAGCGATATTCCCTTTCCGCCGATTTCGCAGGTGCCCGTTTCGGCAATGTCAGCTTCGCTGGCGGTGATGTTCTGGTGTTTCGTCGGGCTTGAAGCCTTTGCCCATCTGGCCTCTGAATTCAAAAACCCCGAGCGGGATTTCCCCCGCGCGTTGATGATTGGTCTGTTGATCGCGGGCTCAGTTTACTGGGCCTGTACTGTTGTGGTGCTGCATTTCGATGTCTGGCGCACTCAGGGCGCAGCGACGTCGTTGCCGGTGATTGTCGTCGAGCTGTTTGGTAAACAAGCTCTGTGGATTGCCTGCATTATTGGCTATCTGGCCTGTTTCGCCAGTCTGAACATCTATATCCAGAGTTTTGCCCGGCTGGTGTGGTCGCAGGCAGCATACAAACCGGAGAGCGCGCTGGCAAAGCTCTCCAAACGCCAACTGCCCTTGAATGCCCTGAACGCAGTGATTATCTGCTGCATATTCTGCACCCTCGCGATTTACGCCTTCAGCGTTAATCTTGATACGCTGATCATCTACGCGAACGGTATTTTCATCATGATTTATCTGCTGTGCATGCTGGCGGGCTGCCGCTTGCTGAAGGGGCGATTTAAAGCGCTGGCAGTACTCGGAAGTGCACTATGTTTGCTGCTGTTGGTGATCCCCGGCTGGAAGAGTCTTTACGCGATTTTCATGCTGTTCGCATTGTGGTTGCTGCTGCCAAAGCGCCGCACAACCTCACTTCATTCCACCCAGCTATAAAAAGAAGCCCGGCATTGCCGGGCGTCAGAAATTAGCGATCGTCTTTGTTATCCAGGCGATCGCGCTGATTATCTTTGCGTTGATATTCACCCTCAAATGTCTGCCCGTCAGTACCGCCTGCACCAGGCCCGCCGCCCGGCATGCGGGAAAAACGTAAATGCGGCATCAATTTCAGCGTCAGATGTTTTTGCACCGGTGGCAACAGTAACAACAGACCAAGGAAGTCGGTAAAGAAACCCGGTAGCACCAACAGCAGCCCGGCGATAATCAGCGACACGCTTTTGATCATCTCCGCAGCCGGGCTTTCGCCCGCCGCCATTTTCTGCTGCATCAGCAAAAAGTTCTTAAATCCCTGGTTACGCACCAGCGACATGCCAATCACCGAGGTGAAGATCACCAAAATCAGTGTCATCAGCACGCCAAAAACATGCGCGACTTGAATAAAGATCGAGATCTCGATGTAAACATATAAAAAGACGGCAATAAACGGTATCCAGCGCACTGGCTTCTCCTGTCAATGAACAGACGCTTCAGAGCGTCTGTCGAAATGGGTTTGCAAATCGCATCCCTACCAAATGGTGGCAAATGCGGAAAATTCAATTTCGCGGCGGTTGTAAATTTTTGTCTGTTACGAAGCGGTGACTTATTTCACATATTATTAATTATGATGCATTGACGGGGATAATAAGTGATCCCGATTACGGCATTTCCTCTCCTTCAGCATATAATTTCAGTCATCCGGCCGATTAAGGGGATAATCGTCGGTCGAAAAAGACACATAACCACATTAATATTGTGTGTTTGGTGTATTCATTCGTAGCTTGAAAAAGAAGGTTCACATGTTAAACAACATTCGTATCGAAGAAGACTTGTTAGGTACCAGGGAAGTGCCAGCGGATGCCTACTACGGCGTGCATACTCTGAGAGCGATTGAAAACTTTTATATCAGCAACAGCAAAATCAGCGACATTCCTGAGTTTGTCCGTGGCATGGTGATGGTGAAAAAGGCGGCAGCACTGGCGAACAAAGAGCTGCAAACCATCCCGAAAAATATCGCCAACACTATCGTTGCCGCATGTGATGAGGTCCTCAACAATGGCAAATGCATGGACCAGTTCCCGGTAGACGTTTATCAGGGCGGTGCAGGCACCTCCGTGAACATGAACACCAACGAAGTGCTGGCGAACATCGGTCTTGAACTGATGGGCCACCAAAAAGGTGAATACCAGTTCCTCAACCCCAACGATCATGTTAACAAATGCCAGTCCACCAACGACGCCTACCCGACCGGGTTCCGTATCGCGGTGTACGCCTCCATCGTAAAACTGGTTGATGCCATCAAACAGCTCGGCGAAGGCTTCGAAAACAAAGCCGTAGAGTTCAAGGATATCCTGAAAATGGGCCGCACCCAGTTGCAGGACGCGGTGCCAATGACCCTTGGTCAGGAGTTCCACGCTTTCAACGTGCTGCTGAATGAAGAAACCAAAAACCTGCTGCGTACCGCCGAGCTGCTGCTGGAAGTGAACCTTGGCGCAACGGCAATCGGTACGCGTCTCAATACCCCGGACGGCTACCAGCAACTGGCCGTACAAAAACTGGCGGAAGTGAGCAACCTGCCGGTGGTTCCGGCGGAAGACCTGATTGAAGCGACCTCCGACTGCGGTGCCTATGTAATGGTGCACAGCTCACTGAAACGCCTGGCAGTGAAACTCTCTAAAATCTGTAACGACCTGCGCCTGCTCTCCTCCGGGCCGCGCGCCGGGCTGAATGAGATCAACTTGCCGGAGTTGCAGGCGGGTTCGTCCATCATGCCAGCGAAAGTGAACCCGGTGGTGCCGGAAGTAGTGAACCAGGTGTGCTTTAAAGTGATCGGCAACGACACCACCGTCACCATGGCATCCGAAGCGGGTCAGCTGCAGTTGAACGTGATGGAGCCGGTGATTGGCCAGGCGATGTTTGAGTCGGTACATATTCTGACCAACGCCTGCTACAACCTGCTGGAAAAATGCATCAACGGCATTACCGCCAACAAAGAAGTATGCGAAGGCTACGTCTACAACTCCATCGGCATCGTCACCTACCTCAATCCGTTTATCGGCCACCACAACGGTGACATCGTTGGCAAGATTTGCGCCGAAACCGGTAAGAGCGTGCGTGAAGTGGTGCTGGAACGCGGCCTGCTGACGGAAACGGAGCTGGATGACATCTTCTCTGCGCAAAACCTGATGCACCCGGCTTATAAAGCGAAGCGTTATACCGATGAAAGCGAACAGTAATTCCGACGGTTAGAAAGACAAAAGGCACGTCCTGAGTGACGTGCCTTTTTCTTTTGGATGGTTACCAAAATATAACAATTCGATATCACTTAGTTAAACAAGGAAGCCAACTATGTTTGCTGCAGAGCTTGTCCTCGTCCTGATTGCTATCTACCTGGGTGCCAGATTAGGCGGCATCGGCATTGGTTTTGCCGGTGGCCTTGGTGTACTGGTTCTGACCCTTTTCTTTCAAATCAAACCCGGGGCGATTCCCTTCGATGTCATAGAAATTATTATGGCGGTCATCGCCGCTATCGCCGCCATGCAGGTAGCGGGCGGGATGGATTATCTGGTGAGCCTGGCGGAAAAAATGCTGCGCCGCCATCCGAAGTACATCACCTTTCTCGCGCCGCTGGTCACCTGGTTTATGACCATACTCGCCGGCACCGGACACACCGCGTTTTCCACGCTGCCAGTCATTACAGAAGTGGCGAAAGAGCAAGGCATTCGCCCGTCGCGCCCACTGTCGATTGCCGTGGTCGCGTCGCAAATCGCCATCACCGCGTCGCCCATTTCTGCTGCGGTGGTCTTTTTTGCAGGCATCCTCGAACCGCTTGGCGTCAGCTACCTGACGCTGCTGGCTATCTGTATTCCGGTGACGCTGATTGCCGTCATGTTGACGGCGGTAGTCTGTAACTTCCTCGGCTGCGAGCTGAAAGATGATCCGGTGTACCAGGAGCGCCTGGCAAAAGGTGAAGTGAAGCTGCGCGGCAGCCAGGTTTTTGCGATGAAGCCGCATGCCAAACGCTCGGTGCTGCTGTTCCTGGTTGGCATTGTCGCCGTAATGCTTTACGCCACCGCTATCAGCCCTACCGTTGGGTTAATCACCAATCCGGTACTGCCGCGTAACGAAGCGATTGTGGTGTTTATGCTGACTATCGCCACGCTGATTTGCCTGACCTGTAAAATCGACACCGGCGAGATCCTTAACGCCAGCACCTTCAAATCCGGCATGAGCGCCTGTATCTGTGTGCTCGGCGTGGCGTGGCTCGGCGACACCTTCGTGAAACACCATATTGAAGATATCCAGATAGTCGCGGGCGATCTGCTGCATAGCTACCCGTGGCTGCTGGCGGTGGTGCTGTTCTTCGCCGCAACGCTGCTTTATTCACAAGCCGCGACCACCAAAGCGCTGATGCCCGCCGCGCTGCTGCTCGGCGTCACCCCACTGACGGCAATTGCGTCGTTTGCCGCCGTTTCCGCGCTGTTTGTGCTGCCAACCTACCCAACCCTGCTGGCGGCGGTCGAAATGGATGACACCGGTTCAACGCGCATCGGCAAATTTGTTTTTAACCATGCGTTCCTCGTTCCCGGCGTGATCGCCATTGCCCTGTGCGTCATGCTGGGCTTTGTCTTCGGCGGTATCTTGTTGTAAAGGTCTTAAAATCGGGTCGCCCGGCGGCCCGATCCTCTCACTTCGCGTGGTATAGTCGTTGCTTTCGCGCTTACGAGGTTGACGATGAACACGCCTGACGCCGTTGTTGTACTCTGCACCGCCCCGGATGAAGCCACCGCCCAGGATTTGGCGGCCAAAGTGCTGGCAGAAAAGCTCGCTGCCTGTGTCACCCTTTTGCCGGGCGCGACCTCGCTCTATTACTGGGAAGGCAAACTCGAACAAGAGTATGAGGTGCAACTGCTGCTTAAAACCGACGTCGCACATCTCGAAGACCTCTTCGCGAGCATCAAATCGCACCATCCTTACCAAACCCCGGAATTACTGGCTTTACCCGTCACCCACGGAGATTACGATTACCTCTCATGGCTCAACGCATCTTTACGCTGATCCTGCTGCTGTGCAGCACATCCGCTTTTGCGGGCTTATTCGACGCGCCCGGTCGCTCCAGTTTTGTGCCCGCCGACCAGGCGTTTACCTTTGATTTTCAGCAACATCAGCATGATTTAACGCTCAACTGGCAAGTTAAAGAAGGTTACTACCTTTATCGCCAGCAAATTCGCGTCACCCCGACGCAAGCAACCCTTGGCGCGTTAACGCTGCCAAAAGGGGAGATGCACGAAGATGAGTTCTACGGCAAAACGGAAATCTACCGCAAGCGCCTGAACCTGCCGCTCGATATCAACGCGGCGGCAAAAGGCGCGACGCTGACCGTCACCTATCAGGGCTGCGCCGATGCCGGGTTCTGTTACCCGCCTGAGACCAAAGTGGTGCCGCTGATGGAAGTCGCGGCGGCGGCTACACCGGTAAATGCGCCACCAGCCGCAACGCAGGAAACGACGGAAAACCAGCTCCCCTTCTCTGCCCTGTGGGCACTGTTGATCGGCATCGGCATCGCGTTTACGCCTTGTGTGCTGCCAATGTACCCGCTGATTTCCGGCATTGTGCTTGGCGGGAAACAGCGTCTTGCCACACCGCGCGCGCTGCTGCTGGCGTTTATCTACGTGCAAGGGATGGCGCTCACCTATACGGCGCTGGGGTTGGTAGTCGCGGCGGCGGGCTTATCATTCCAGGCGGCGCTACAACATCCGTATGTGCTGATTGGCTTGTCGGTGCTGTTCACCCTGCTGGCGCTGTCGATGTTCGGCCTGTTTAACTTACAGCTTCCTTCTGCGCTGCAAACCCGTTTAACCCTGTGGAGCAACCGCCAGCAGGGCGGCTCCGTGGGCGGGGTATTTGCCATGGGTGCAATAGCCGGGTTGATTTGTTCGCCCTGCACCACTGCGCCATTAAGCGCGATCCTGCTCTATATTGCGCAAAGCGGTAACCTGTGGCTCGGCGGCGGCACGCTCTATCTTTACGCGCTGGGCATGGGCTTGCCGCTGATCCTCGTGACTGTGTTTGGCAATCGTCTGCTACCAAAAAGCGGGCCGTGGATGGAGCAGGTCAAAACCGCTTTTGGCTTTGTGATCCTCGCCTTGCCGGTCTTTCTGCTGGAGCGCGTGCTCGGTGAAGCGTGGGGGCTGCGACTGTGGTCGCTGCTCGGCGTGGCGTTTTTCGGCTGGGCATTTATCACCAGCCTGGGTGCGAAACGCGCATTTATCCGCGTGCTGCAAATCGCGCTGCTCGGCGCGGCGCTGGTCTGCGCGCGTCCGTTACAGGATTGGGCGTTTGGTGCCCCCACCGCGCAGACGCATTCGCCGCTGGCGTTTACCCCTATTTCAACCGTCGACGACCTGAACCAGGTACTGGCGCAGGCCAACGGTCGTCCGGTGATGCTGGATCTCTACGCCGACTGGTGCGTGGCGTGTAAAGAGTTTGAGAAGTACACCTTTAGCGACGCGAGCGTACAGGCGGCGCTGAAAGATACCGTGTTATTGCAGGCCAACGTAACGGCCAACAATGCGCAGGATGCCGCGCTGTTGCGCCATCTCAATGCGCTGGGTCTGCCAACGATTCTGTTTTTCGACGCGCAAGGCCATGAGCAACCGGCAGCCCGGGTGACCGGGTTTATGGACGCCGCTGCGTTCGCCGCGCATTTGCGCAATCGCGCCCCATAAACAACACTTTGTGGGGGAATGAGCTTCAGATAACGGAGGATATCACCGTGCAACGCGAAGACGTTTTGAGTCAAACTTTGCAATTACTTGAATTAAGAGGGATTGCGGACACCACTCTTGAAATGGTTGCCGAGCGCATCGACTATCCCATCGATGAGTTCCGCCGTTTCTGGCCAGACAAAGAGGCGCTGCTGTATGACGCGCTGCGTTATCTCAGCCAGCAGGTGGATATCTGGCGCAGGCAACTGCTGTTAGACGAAACGCTCAGCAATGAGCAAAAACTGCTGGCTCGCTACGGCGCGCTAACCGAGTGCGTCAGCAATAACCGCTATCCGGGTTGCTTGTTTATTGCCGCCTGCGCCTTCTTCCCGGATCCTGCGCATCCGATTCACCAACTGGCGGACCAGCAAAAGCGCGACGCACATGACTTCTCGCATCAGTTGCTGACGCAGTTAGAAGTGGACGATCCGGCGATGGTGGCGAAGCAGATGGAACTGGTGCTGGAGGGTTGCCTGAGCCGGATGCTGGTTAACCGCAGCCAGGCCGATGTCGATACCGCGCAACGGCTGGCGGAAGATATTTTGCGTTTTGCCCGCTGCCGCCAGGGCGGCGCGCTGACTTAAGCCTCCAAAAAACCCGCCCAGGCGGAAAGCAACAGGCACAATGCCATCACTCGCTGAAACCAGAGCAGCGATGTGGTGGTGCGAAACAGCCGGTTGACCGCCTTGCCGAGCAGCGTCCATGCGCTCAGGCACAGCAATGAGATCAGCAAAAACCACAGCGACATCAGTGACACTTCGCGCAGTGGATGCGCACCGTGCGGAGCAAACAGGCTGACCACTGCCAACGCCATCATCCAGGTTTTTGGGTTAATCAGTTGCAACAGCGCCGCTGCACGGCCGCTAAAGGGTCGCTGCGCTTCGCTCTGCAAATCTGCGGCAGGTGCGCTAAACAATTGCCAGCTCAGCCAGCTTAACCACAACGCGCCCGCCCAGCTCATCATCTCGCGCACCAGCGGGTAACTGCGCAACACTTCGCCCGCTCCCACGCCGGAAACAAATACAATCATGCTGGCCGCCACGCAGGCGCTCACCACCGCAGGCAATGTCGCTTTGATACCGAAGCGCTGGCTGCTGGTCAGAATCAAAATGTTGGTTGGGCCGGGGGTAATTGACGCCACAAAGGCGAAGAGTAAAAACGGCAGATAGCTATAAAACAGGTTCACAGGCAGGCTCCTTATCAATGAGCCTTAAACTGTCGCGTTATTTGCCGTCGTCGTCTGGAAGATTTGTGCACAGCCTGCGGTAGTGCGCTGGCGAGAGGCGGTACGCGCGCTGAAACCAGCGACCAAGATGGCTTTGATCGGCAAACCCCAGCGCGGCAGCAACGCCTGCTGGCGTCTCCCCTTTCGCCAGCTGCGAACGCGCAGTGGCAAGCCGTAACTGGATAAGCCAGGCGTGCGGGCTTAAGTGGAACTCGCGTTTAAAACAGCGTGTCAGTGTAAAACGGTCGGTTCCCGTTTCCCGCGCCAGATCCGAAAGGCCAACGTTATCGCCAATGTGCGCATGCAGATAATCACGCGCACGGTGTGCAATGGCTGTGCTTTGCAATTGCGACGGCAGCCGTTTGCGCCACTGGCAATGGTGCGTAAGTTGGCTGAGCAGCCCATCCATGGCGCTTTGCTGGACAATGCGCATCTCTTCGCTGTGCAGCGCGTAAAAGGTGTGCGCAATCGCGCGAATCAGTTGCGGTTCCCTGGCGATAGTGTGGGAAAAATGCAGTGAATAGCTGGACGGTACTGATTCATACAGGCCGCGTAACGTGTCGCTGAGCCAGCGGTCATCAAGGTAAAAGGTCAGATAGGTAAACCCGCCTTCTACCGGGGCGTCGCCATCGTGGATCTCGCCCGGCTCAAGCAAAAAAGCATCGCCCGGCGTGCTGCGGTGACGCTCCCGTCGGCAGTGAAACTGCTGCGTACCGGAAAGCGTAATGCCCACCAGGTAGCTGTCGTGCCAGTGCGGATCGTAAGCGTGCCCTTCAAAATGAGCACGGATGGTTTCAATTCCCGTATCCGCGTGTTGCCGCAGTTCCAGCCAGTCTTTCGCCATATCACCTCCAAAATTCCACCGGAAATTAGCATTCATCTCCTAAAGGTAAAAGTCTGGAAGATTTGTGCAAGGGTCGATTTGTGCCGTGCAATTGTTCAGATTGCCGTAAAGTTGAGCAACTGGATAGAATTGAAGGAAATAAAGTTGACGCCTTAAGACGATTAAGGTTTAATGCGCCCCGTTGCCCGGATAGCTCAGTCGGTAGAGCAGGGGATTGAAAATCCCCGTGTCCTTGGTTCGATTCCGAGTCCGGGCACCACTTATTCAGAGAACCCGCCCAAAAGGCGGGTTTTTGCTTTTGGGGATACGGACTCTCCAGCGAACTGCGTTCGATTATTCGCCGCAAGCGGCTCACCCCTTCGGGGCCAGCGCGACAAGCGCGCTGTTCAACGCCTGACGGCGTTAGTCCGAGTCCGGGCACCACTTATTCAGAGAACCCGCCCAAAAGGCGGGTTTTTGCTTTTGGGGATTCGGACTCTCCATCGAACTGCGTTCGATTATTCGCCCCACATGTTTGTTAACCGGCCCTGCCACCCTGCGGGCCTCCACATCACTGGAATGTTTTCGCCACACACAACTCTTCATTGCTCTCTCCTGTCACGCCAGTTTGTTCTGCTGAAAAGCGCAGCGCCTTGTTTTTCCCGGCAATCGCGTCAATAGTGTCTTTTTTCCTGAAACGGATATTCCTATGGTTAAGAGCGTGAATCGCGCCTCGCTGTCTGCGGCGGCGCTGGTGCTGTTAGTGATCCTTATCTATACCGGCTGGTTTGCCAAAGACCGGGTGACCTGGCTGATGGAAGTGGTTCCGGTAATGATTGTCGTGCCATTGCTGCTCGTCACCTGGCGCCGTTATCCGCTGACATCTCTGCTGTATGGACTGATCTTTTTCCATGCCATTATTCTGATGGTCGGCGGAATGTATACCTACGCTAAAGTCCCGGTTGGTTTTGATGTGCAACATCTTTTAGGGCTGAGCCGTAACCCCTATGACAAACTCGGTCACTTCTTCCAGGGGCTGGTGCCAGCGCTTGCAGCCAGAGAAATTCTCCTGCGCGGGCAATATGTGCGGGGCGGGAAGATGCTCGATTTTATCGTCTGCTGCATTGCGCTGGCGATGAGTGCCACCTACGAATTAATTGAGTGGTGGGCGGCGCTGGCAATGGGCCAGGGCGCGGACGAGTTTCTCGGCACCCAGGGCGATCCGTGGGATACCCAGTCGGATATGTTCTGTGCCCTGCTTGGCGCGCTGACTACGGTGCTGTTACTGGGACGCTGGCACAAACGGCTGCTCAACGCCTAAGACAAATTGCGGCGAAGACTGGAGCCAACGGTGTTCGCCGCCTATACTCCGGGCATTACCCCCAACGCCCACACACTTATGACCACGCAACTTCTCACCCGCGACTGGCGCTTGCCCGCCGCCGTTATCCTGCTGGCGGTGGTGCTGGGTGTCGCCTTCACATTACATGCGCACTGGGCGGCCTTTTTGCAATGGTGCCTGGCAACGCAAATCACCCTGCACCGCTATCTGGTGATGTATTTGCTGCAACTGAACAACCACCAGTACAGCGGCGGTTTATGGCTGCTCACCGGCGCTTTCTTTTATGGCGTGCTGCACGCTATTGGCCCTGGTCACGGCAAATTTATCGTTACCACCTGGCTTAGCACCAACAACGAAAGCCAGACCGCGGCGCGTGTCATTCCCGTGCTGGGCAGCCTGATGCAAGGCGTCAGCGCCATTTTGTTCGTTTTTATTCTGGCGGTCGGTTTCAACCTTGCCGCAGGCGATCTCAGTGAAAGTCGCTGGTACGTTGAGAAAATAAGCGCGGTGATGATTGGCGGTTTTGGTGCGTTTGTCGTCTGGAATGCCCTGAAAAGCCTGAAGCCGCGCAAGCTGGCAATCCGCTCGCTTACCCCCGCGCATCAGCACGACGCTCATTGTGGTTGCGGCCACCACGGCGTTGGCGTTAGCACGCAAGGCGACTGGAAAACGCGTCTCGGCGTGATCCTCGCTATCGGCGCGCGTCCGTGCAGCGGTGCGATCATGATTTTGCTCTTCGCCAATGCACTCGGCATCGTAACCTGGGGCATTGCTGCGGTGATGACCATGGCCACCGGCACTGCGCTGTCGATCGCCGGGTTGTCGCTGGCGGTGCGTTATGCGCGTAACAGCACGGCAGCGTTTTTTGGCGGAGAAGCAAGCACGTTACACAGGTTCGTTCCGGCGTTGAAAATTGTCGGTGGCGCGGCGCTGATTCTGTTTGCAGTGGTGCTGTTTTTAACCGTTATTCCGGTAAGTGCGAACGGGGATTATATTGCGGCGGGATGTTAAAAAATCCCGGATGACAGCGCCATCCGGGATAGTCATTACTCGTTTATTTTTGGATGTTGCTGCACCAGGCGCGTACGCTTTTCCTGCAACTGGGCGATCTCTTCATCGATGTCTTCGATTTTTTGCTCAATGTTATCGTGATGCTCCTGCAAGATTTCCCGCGCTTCCTGCAAATCCGACGCCGCCGGGGTCGCCCCTTTCAGCGGTAAGTTCGCCGTTTCTTTCATGGTCAGGCCGGTAATCAGACCAATCACCGCCACAATCATCAAGTAATAGGCAGGCATGAGCAGGTTAGCCGAGCTTTCCACCAGCCATGCTGTCAGCGTCGGCGTCAGACCGGCGATCAAGATAGAGATGTTGAACGCGCTCGCCAGCGCACTGTAGCGAAGATGTGTCGGGAACATCGCCGGTAACGTTGACGCCATCACCCCGGTAAAGCAGTTCAGCACCACCGCCAGCATCAGCAGACCGGCGAAGATCAGGCCAATAATGTTGCTGTTAATCATAATGAAGGCCGGGATCGCCAGCACAAACAGCGCAATACTACCCAGAATGACAAACGGACGACGGCCAAAACGGTCGCTTAACAGCCCCATCACCGGCTGTACAAACAACATACCAATCATAATAGCAATGATGATCAGCACGCCGTGATCTTCGGAATAGTGCAGGTTATGCGACAGGTAACTTGGCATGTAAGTTAGCAGCATGTAATAGGTCACGTTGGTGGAAATCACCAGACCAATACAGGTCAGCAGGCTGCGCCAGTGTTTAGTCGCAATCTCTTTAAACGAGACTTTCGGCCCCTCCTGCAATCCCTGGCGATCGCCCTGCTCCAGTTTGTCGACGTGCTGCTGGAATGCCGGAGTCTCTTCAAGCGCATGGCGCAGATAGAGTCCAATTAACCCCAGCGGCAGCGCCAGGAAGAACGGGATACGCCAGCCCCAGTCGAGGAAGTTATCCTCACCGACAATGGTAGAAAGCAGAACCACTACGCCCGCGCCGAGCACAAAACCGGCGATGGAACCGAAGTCCAGCCAGCTACCCATAAAGCCGCGTTTTCGATCCGGCGAGTATTCGGCGACAAAGATAGATGCCCCGGTGTATTCGCCCCCAACCGAGAAGCCCTGCGCCATCTTACACAGCAGCAGTAAAATCGGCGCCCAGATACCAATGGTGGCATACGACGGGATCAGACCAATACAGAAGGTGCTGACGGACATGATCACTATCGTTATCGCGAGGATTTTTTGTCGGCCGTATTTATCACCCAACATGCCGAAGAACAGGCCGCCTAACGGACGAATCAAGAACGGAACGGAGAAGGTCCCAAGCGCGGCAATCATCTGTACGCTGGGGTTTGCATCGGGGAAGAACACCTTACCAAGGGCGTAGGCCACAAAGCCGTAAACGCCGAAATCAAACCACTCCATGGCATTACCCAACGATGCGGCAGTAATCGCTTTACGCAACTTGCCATCATCAATAATGGTCACATCACGCAAGGTGATGGGCTTAATTTTTTTCCTTTTTAGCATGCATCTATTCCTCTTTAGACTTTCGCCCTGAACCGCCCGGCGTACTCTCCCTGCCGGGCGTTTTAAATGGCTTTTCAGCCTTCCAGTTCAAGCGTAGCAGGTTTACTTACACGGGCTGTTTAAAGCCTGTACAACCGAACCTGTTGACGCCTGTCGGGCAGTGAATGGCCTTTTTACCCTAACAGGGTTTAAAAATGTGATCAAATTCACACCCTTTTCCTCCGCAATAATCCTCCTCACAGTTTTCACTCTTTTTCCACCGCCGGGAATAAGAAACATCTAATGCTAAGCGGGCTGAAAAAGCATCGGTAATAACCCACGTTATTATGATCTTACTTCTTTATCCCACATATTTCGTCACAACTCATTTACAGCAAAAATAAATAATCAAACCTCAGATTATTTTTACGCAAAATATGTGATCAATGTAACTAAAACATTGTTTCATTCTTATTGAATAGATATTCCATTGATCAGATGATAGCGACATAAACCCGCAACACGGCGCAATGCAATGTCTTTTTGATGCGGAAACCAGCGGCAATCAATAGCGAATGCCCTGCCTAAGAAATTCTTTAATGAATTGAAAATATTCACTTTTAATTTTTAGCTTTCCTCGTTCATGGTAATGACGAGCAGTGAGGATTTATTATGAAAATCAAGGCCACGATAGAACGCATTCCTGGCGGGATGATGCTGGTTCCGCTGCTGTTAGGCGCAATTTTGAATACGCTGGCACCGGATACAGGTGCTTATTTCGGCTCATTCACAAAAGGAATGATTACCGGCACTGTACCCATCCTCGCCGTGTGGTTTTTCTGTATCGGCGCATCCATTGATTTACGCGCTACCGGCACCGTTTTACGTAAATCCGGCACGCTGGTGCTCACCAAAATCGCCGTCGCCTGGGTAGTGGCGATGATCGCCGCATCGTTTATTCCGGATACCGGCATCCAAACCGGATTCTTCGCCGGGCTTTCCGTGCTGGCACTGGTGTCAGCCATGGATATGACCAACGGCGGCCTGTACGCAAGCCTGATGAACCAGTACGGCAGCAAAGAGGAGTCCGGCGCGTTTGTGTTGATGTCGCTGGAATCCGGCCCGCTGATGACGATGGTGATCCTTGGCTCCGCGGGTCTGGCATCCTTTGAGCCACACCACTTTGTTGGCGCCGTGCTGCCGTTCCTGATTGGTTTCGCGTTGGGTAATCTTGACCACGATTTACGCGCGTTCTTCAGTAAAGCAACGCCGGTGCTGATCCCGTTCTTCGGCTTCGCGCTGGGTAACACCATCAACCTGAGCGTCATCATGCAAACCGGCCTGCTGGGCATCTTCCTCGGCGTTGCGGTGATCATCATCACCGGTATTCCGCTGATTATCGCCGACCGTGTAATTGGCGGCGGCAACGGAACGGCAGGTGTCGCGGCCTCGTCTGCGGCAGGCGCGGCGGTGGCGAACCCGGTGATTATCGCGCAGATCAACCCGGCGTTTGAACCGGTTGCCGCCTCCGCAACCGCACTGGTAGCTGCGAGTGTAATCGTGACGGCTATTCTGGTGCCGATTATCACCGCGCTGTATGCGAAACGCTTCGGTGATGTGCCGCAAGCGAAAGAGAAAGCAGAGAACCCCGTCGAATCGACAGGACACTAAAGGTGCTCGATCAAAAAAGCCCCGTCAGGGGCTTTTTTGTTGCCAGTAGAAAACCGCATCCGCCGCGCGCGATCAGCAACAAATGTTGGCTCTGGCATGCACTCGCGCATGACGGGGAGAAAATACACCTTACGGGTTTTGACTAACCCTTTCACCGCGACTCAATGCCATCTTTATATATAAAAGGCGGATGTTTACAGGTGTAAAAGCGGGTTACTCGCCAAATACTTCATCCACCATCGCCGTCGCGATGCGTGTCGCTGAACAGAGTCGCGGCATGCCCAGCGCTACTGTTTGCCAGCTCTGGGTGACAGACCAGCAGATCGGGTGGCGTTCAGCATCACACCAGTCGCCAAGCCAGCCGAGTAAATCTTTATAGTCCATCAATCCTGGCGTTGAGGGTGTCGCCAGCCATTGGTGGTAGAAATGTCGGGTCGCCGGAGAAGCATTAATACCCTGCGCCAGAAAATCGGTAGCCATCGCACGCAGATTATCTTTCAGCATCTTCGCCACACCTTCATTCGCCAGACGGCAGGCGTCACCAAACGCCCCCCAGCGCAACTCTTCCAGCGCGATGTAGCAGCGCCCGGCCATCGACCAGCCGTTGTAATTCCCGGCGCGCCAGTGGGCAAAAACTTGTTCGCTATGGTTCCCCGCCTGAACTGCCAGCCCGCGCTGAGTCAGCGCTTTCTCTTTCCACGCGGCGCGTTGGCTAAAATGATCAACCAGCTCGTCATATTGCTGCTGCACACCAGGCGTCGCGTTGGCAGGACGGCGCTCCGCTTGTTGCAACGTCGCCAGCCGCTCGGTAATGCGCGTTAATGCCAGATACCCCGGATCAAGCATGCTGGCCAGTTTTTCCGCCAGCCCCAGGCGCAGCGCATCGTTCTCATTTAATACGCCAGACATCGCCCACGGGCGCAGCTGCGTTTGCGCCATGATTTCCTGCGTCAGCCGCTCACGGAACAACTGCTGTTGGGGCACAATCGACGTCTGGCGCGGCGCATCGACACCCTGCACCAAATCCACGATAAATTTCGGATGAATACACTCAAGTACGCGTCCGGGCCCGTCCAGTAGTTGATTTTTCATGGTTGATCCGCCGCGAAGAGAGTTTGAATATCATCGCGTAACAGGCGTGCGTCTTCATGGATCCAATTGGCCGTCCTGATGCTGTGCTGCAACTGCTGGCGCAACGCCAACACTGACGATTCGTTCTGCTGCCGTATCGCCAGGCTGTCACGCAAACTTTCCTGTAGTCCCGCGAGACTTAACGAGAACTCGGCGAAAAATGTCGCCATTCCCGCCGTCACAGAAACATCGACCTGCGCGTTCAAAGCTTTAAGGATTTGTTCACAAAAATGAGCAACATGGTCGATAAGTTTCTTATTTAACGCCGTAAGGTCGATCACATAGCGGGTACGCGTTGCCACATAATCGTCCCACCCCCAACTGGGGTTATTCAGCCAGCGCGACACGGTTTCCCGCACGCTACCGCCGCGCGGCGCCTGCCCGGCCGGCAAATCTTGCGGCGCTATCACATTGGTAAACAACGAACGGGCGTTAAAGTTGAGCGCGCTCGCCTGGAAAGCAGGAAAACTGATACGCGCACGAAAACCCGCATGCGTAAGCTCCTCTTTTATACGCGTCTCAATCGGGCGCATCGCATCGTTCAACGAGCGCGCCAGCGTGTTTTCCAGTTCGTCGAAACGCTGCGCCAGCTCACGGCTGATGCGCTCCTGTGCCGCGACTAAAATCGTCTCACACACCGAGCGAATTTTACTGAGCGCAACCTGCGCCTGGCCTTCATTTTCCAGCACCAGTTGCCCCGGCGCGAAATGTTCATCAAAACGTAAATCAGCCTGGCTTTCTCTGACCATTGTCATGAGCTGACCATCATGGAACCAGGCATCAATAGCCTCAGTGATTTCAAATTGTTGACCATGGATATAGATCTCGGCTGCGGCGAGCGCCTCTTCCACTTCGTGTTCAATTTCATCGCTCACCCCCTCCTGGCTGCTACGCAGTAGCGCCATGTCCTCTTCCAGCCGGGAAATATTTTGCTCCAGCTTTTCATAAGCCACCGTTAATCCCTGGTAGCGAAAATCGAGGTACTCGCGGGCGCTTTGGGTGTAGTTCAGCAATTTATGCGACGCCGAACGCAGCGCATAAAGCGAGGCGTTAGCGTGTGCGGCATGCAGCAGTGTGCGAATGGGTTTTTCAAATAACGAATCTTCCCACAAGAGATCGGCGGCGTGGCGGATATGCTCAATATCGTCCAAATCGGTGTGGCGCCAGCGGCGTCCGAGTGCGGCTTCGGCGAAGTCCTGCACCCAGCGCTGTTCCTGCGGATCCGGCAAACGCCCCTGATGCTGCAGTTCGTGACGGGCGCGGTTCGCCAGATAACCCCACATTGATGAAACCGGGAAAATCTGTGCCGGGTTGATGTTTCCTTTCATTAACGTGCCGGAAATCAACACTTTGACCTGTTCTTCATCGTCGCTGTTGCGATCTTTCTGATCGAATTTATTCACCAGCGCATACAGCGGCACCGAACGGCCGACAGAGGAGATTGCGCGGCGCACTTCCTCATCAGAAATGGATTTAAGCTGTGTGTAGTCCATCACCGCCAGCACCGCCGAGGCGCGCGCAAGTTGCTCGCTGAGCATTTTTTGCAGATGCGGCTGCCCGGCTTCATTCGGCCCCGGGGTGTCCAGCAGTGTCAGTTGGCCCAGTTGATTATTCAGCCCGGCCAGATGCACAAACTCCACCTCAATCACCGGAATGTGTTCAATCGCCGCATACGCAGAAAAAGGAAAGTCCACATCCAGCGCTTTGGAAAGGCGTACAAGATCATTCAGGCTCTTCAGGCAATGGAAGATTGGCTCTGCGCCCAGATAGTGCTTATCAAAAGCATCGCCTTGCGCAATACGATCCAACAGCGCGGCCATGTCTTTATCGATTTCAATTTTTTGCGCCAGCTTTTCACGGTTGTAATTAAAGAGCCGCGTCTGAAGCTGTTGCGCAAGCGCGTCGATGGGCCCCACGTGAGAAAAGTGCAGCACCGGCTCTTTTTGACCCGGCGTATGGCGAATGAGGGTTGGTAGCGCGGTCATCGGCCGGTTGCGGTTGGGTAGCACTTCTGTGCCGACAATCGCGTTAATGGTGGTCGACTTCCCTGCCTTCATGGTACCGACAATTGCCAGCACCATTTCCAGCCGGGTAATTTTCCGTAATTCGTTATGCAGCGTCGCCTGCTGCGCTTCAACGCCACGCGCGCTGAAATGCAACGGCAAAACATTGGCGTTTTCCGCCTTACCGGTCGCGTTCGTCTCATCAAACGTCGCCGTCGGTATTTTTTTTAAAGCCTGGAGATTGTGCAAGGAAAGTTGTAACAGTCTTTCTGCTTCCTGGCTTAATTCAAAAATTGTTTGTGTGTGCATGTCAAAAGTCTTTCCTTAACGCAAATTTTCTTACTTTTATTTAGCCGGAATGTTTTATTAGTGAAGTTTCGGCTTTTATAATTACGTGTGGAAAATATCTTCGAAAAGATAAATACCTGATGATACTCAGGAAAATATATATTTTTTTTCTCAAAAAATGACAGCGTCGCAACTCCGGTGATAAAAACCAGAGAGTTTCAGCTTAGCTCATTTTCAGGAACAACCAGAATATATCATCATTTATTTACCCACCCAATTTGAGAGGTAATTACCGCCATTGCTGGCAGCGTAGCAGGCATGACAGTTTGGGTTCGAATAACACCAGATACTACACGCCACCTTATCTGAATTAGTAAATGCTGGCAATTTCCACCAGAAAATAATCTAAATAACTGGCATAAGCATTTACTCATCATGTTTCAGGGATAAGCATCGCTTAACCGAATGACAGGTTATGTCACTACTTTCATCTTTTTATGTTTTTTCTGAAAAAATAATAACAACGGCAATTGTACGGTTTTGCTGTATAATCGCAGCCTTTCTGGCGCTGAGCCTTTTGTGCGGTTTACCCCCGCTCTGTATGTACTTTCGAGGAACTCTCTATGCAACTTCCCCACTGCCCAAAATGTAATTCCGAATACACCTATGAAGATAATGGCATGTTCATTTGCCCGGAATGCGCTCACGAGTGGAACGATGCGGAACCTGCTCACGATGCAGATGAATTAATCGTCAAAGATGCTAACGGTAATCTTTTAGCCGACGGTGATAGCGTTACCGTAATTAAAGACTTGAAAGTAAAAGGCAGTTCTTCAATGTTGAAGATCGGCACCAAGGTAAAAAATATTCGTCTGGTCGAAGGCGATCATAATATTGATTGTAAAATCGACGGCTTTGGCCCAATGAAACTCAAATCTGAATTTGTTAAAAAGAATTGATGTTTTGGCGGGAAGTTTTTGCTTCCCGCCTGGTTTACTTTTTCCCGCAACGCCTACACTTAATGGCAGATTTCGTTACCCGAGGTAATGATTATGCCGCTCAATCCCTACATCTCTTTTTCTGGTCAGTGCGAACAGGCCATCGAGTTTTACCAACAGGCACTCCATGCCGAATTAACCTATAAGATAACATTTGGCGAAATGCCTAAGTCCCCGCAAGAGAGCAATAACGATGAAGGTTGCGCTGCGGGCCAGGCTTTTGCCGATAATGATATTGCCCATGCGAATTTACGCATTGCCGGTAGCGAAATAATGATGAGCGATGGCCGGCAAAACAGCGGGGATTACAGCGGTTTTACCTTAAGCCTCGCCACTCAGGATCTCGCGCAGGGCAAAGCCTGGTTTGATGCGCTTGCCGCTGACGGGCATATCACTATGCCGTGGCAGGAGACGTTTTGGGCGCACGGCTTTGGCATGGTGACCGATAAATTCGGTATTCCCTGGATGGTGAATGTCGCCAAAGCGCCACCCAACGCTTGATCCCCTCTTTAAGAAGGAGCCAATGGCTCCTTCTTTATTTCCTGCGGTTTTTCTTATTCGCCAAGATTCATCCTCGCGCAATCATCGTATAACCCAAATGCAACATTTGCGCTTCACGATAAGACCACTTTTTACCTGGCCCGCGGAGCTACAATGAGCATGCACTTGTCCAGACATCCGACCAGTTACCCCACGCGCTATCAGGAAATCGCCGCAAGGTTAGAGCAGGAGCTGCGCAGTAGCTATCGCTGCGGCGACTGGCTACCCGCCGAACAGCAACTGGCGACGCGTTTCGAGGTTAACCGCCACACATTACGCCGCGCGATTGATCAACTGGTGGAAAAAGGCTGGGTACAGCGCCGCCAGGGTGTTGGCGTGATGGTGCTGATGCGCCCGTTCGATTACCCCCTCAATGCACAGGCGCGCTTTAGCCAAAACCTACTCGATCAGGGCAGCCATCCCACCAGCGAACGTCTGCTGGCGGTGCTACGCCCAGCGTCTCAACACGTCGCCGATGCGTTAGGTATTCAGGAGGGCGACAACGTTATCCATCTGCGCACTCGCCGCCGGGTGAATGGCGTCGCGCTGTGCCTTATCGATCACTATTTCTCCGATCTGCAGTTATGGTCGCTGCTGCAACAGTTTGACAGCGGTTCGTTGCATGACTTTTTACGTGAACAGGCCGGGGTCAGCCTGAAACGCACCCAGACGCGCATCAGCGCCCGTCGCGCACAAGTTAAAGAGAGCCGCTGGCTGGAGATCCCCAATATGGCGCCGCTGCTCTGCGTGCGCACCCTCAACCATCGTGAAGGCGAGGTCAACGCCACGGAATACTCCGTCAGCCTGACGCGCGCCGACATGATTGAATTCACCATGGAGCACTGAATGCATTTTGATACGCCAACCCGACAGCGCTGGATGGCCGCACTCGCGCACTCCACGCCGGAGATGCTGCGCGGCCGAATGCGCACACTCGGGCTCGCCCCGGAATATGAACAGGTGCGCGCCCCACAGACAGGCCTGGTACAGATCCAGGCACGCATGGGCGCGACCGGTGAACGTTTCTTTCCCGGCGACGCCACGTTAACGCGGGCAGTTGTTCGCCTGGAGTGCGGCACGCTCGGTTTTAGCTGGGTGCTCGGGCGCGATAAAGGCCACGCCGAACGCTGCGCCGTCTGTGATGCGCTGTTGCAGGATCCTTCCTATTTCCAGACGTTAATGGAAACCCTTATTACCCCGCTGGAAGCGGACCGCGCCGCGCGCCTCACTGCGCGCCAGGCCGAAGTCAACGCCAGCCGGGTCGACTTCTTTACGCTGGTTCGCGGAGATAACGCATGACCTTACAACCCGCTTTCGCTTCGGCGGTTCACGATGCCCAACACTGTTTTCGCCGTCTGTTAAAAGCCATGAGCGAGCCGGGCGTGATTGTCTCGCTGCCGCAGTTAAAACATGGCTGGCCGCCGCTCAACCCGGCCACCACCAGCGTATTGCTGACGCTTGCCGATAACGACACGCCAATTTGGCTTTCCGCCGCCGTGGATAACGACATCGTGCGCCAGAACCTGCGCTTTCATACCAATGCGCCGCTGGTCGATCAACCGCAACAGTCGCTGTTCGCCATTGCCGACAGCACCCTGAGCGCCGAGCAACTGAGCGTGCTGCCGAGCGGCACGGATATCAGCCCGGAAAGCAGCGCGACCCTGATTTTACAGCTACCGGCGCTGAGCGGCGGGCGCATGCTGCGCCTGACCGGGCCGGGCATTCTGGAAGAACGCATGATTGCCCCGCAGTTGCCGGAGTGCATTACCGATGAGTTTACCGACCGCCCGCATTCGTTCCCGACAGGCATCGACGTGATCCTGACCTGCGGCGAACGCGCGCTGGCAATACCCAGAACCACGCTGGTGGAGGTGTACTGATGTACGTTGCTGTCAAGGGGGGCGAAAAAGCCATCGCCGCTGCCCACGCGCTGCAGGAGCATAAACGCCGTGGCGACGCGGAGCTTGCGGAGCTGAGTGCTGCGCAAATCGCCGACCAGTTACACCTGGCGGTCGATCGTGTAATGACCGAAGGAGGCATTGCCGATCGGGAACTGGCAGCGCTGGCGTTAAAACAGGCGAGCGGCGATAACGTCGAAGCCATCTTTCTGCTGCGTGCTTACCGCACCACGCTGCCGCGCCTGGCCGTGAGCGAACCCATCGACAGCGCGAAAATGCGTTTAGAACGCCGCATCTCGGCGGTTTACAAAGATATTCCCGGCGGCCAATTGCTTGGCCCCACTTACGATTACACCCACCGCCTGCTTGATTTTACCCTGCTCGCCGAAGGTGAAACGCCGACGCTCACCACGCGCGAAGAGCAGCAGGACGCCGCCCCGCACGTGTTCAGTTTGCTGGTTAATGAAGGGCTGGCAAAAGCCGAACAGGACAACGGCACCGTGCCGGGCGACATTACCCGCCAGCCGCCGGTTTACCCCTGTTCGCGCTCTTCGCGTTTGCAACAACTGGCGCGCGGCGACGAGGGTTACTTGTTGGCGCTCGCTTACTCTACCCAGCGCGGCTACGGTCGCAACCACCCGTTCGCCGGCGAGATCCGCAGTGGCTACATCGATGTGGAAATTGTGCCAGAAGAGCTGGGTTTTGCGGTAAACGTCGGCGAACTGCTGATAACCGAATGCGAAATGGTCAATGGCTTTATCGCACCGCAGGATGAACCACCCCACTTTACCCGCGGCTACGGGCTGGTGTTCGGCATGAGCGAGCGCAAAGCGATGGCGATGGCGCTGGTGGACCGTGCCCTGCAAGCCGCTGACTACGGCGAGCCGATTAAAAGCCCGGCGCAGGACGAAGAGTTTGTGCTGGCGCACGCGGATAACGTTGAAGCGGCGGGCTTTGTCTCGCACCTGAAACTCCCCCACTACGTTGATTTCCAGGCGGAACTGGATTTGCTCAGACAACTGCAACAGGAGAAACGCCGTGGCTAACGCGCTAACCGGTTACAACTTTGCTTTTCTTGATGAGCAAACCAAACGCATGATCCGCCGCGCGCTGCTCAAAGCGGTGGCGATCCCCGGTTACCAGGTGCCGTTTGGCGGGCGCGAAATGCCGATGCCCTATGGCTGGGGCACCGGCGGCATTCAGCTCACCGCCAGCGTGATTGGCGAAGATGACGTGCTGAAAGTGATCGACCAGGGCGCGGACGATACCACTAACGCTGTCTCAATCCGCCAGTTCTTTACCCGCGTTACTGGCGTGGAAACCACCGAGCGCACCGCTGAAGCCACGCTGATTCAAACACGCCACCGCATTCCCGAAATGCCGCTCAAAGAAGACCAGATTTTGATTTACCAGGTGCCGATCCCGGAGCCACTACGCTTTATCGAGCCGCGCGAGACAGAAACCCGCACCATGCACGCGCTGGAAGAGTACGGCGTGATGCAGGTGAAGCTGTACGAGGACATTGCGCGTTTTGGCAACTTCACCACCCGCTATGCATGGCCGGTAAAAGTAAACGAGCGCTACGTGATGGACCCGTCGCCAATCCCGGCGTTCGATAACCCGAAAATGCACATGATGCCCGCCCTGCAACTGTTTGGTGCCGGGCGTGAAAAGCGTATTTACGCCGTGCCGCCCTACACGCAGGTGGTGAGCCTCGATTTTGAGGATTACCCCTTCGCGCCGCAAAAGTGGGATCAGCCGTGCGCCATTTGCGGTTCAACCCACAGCTATCTCGATGAAGTGGTGCTGGATGATACCGGCACGCGCATGTTCGTCTGCTCCGACACCGATTATTGCCGCCAACAGAGTGAGGCTTTACGCAAATGACCCAACCGCTGCTTTCGGTGAATCACCTTTCCCATCTTTATGCGCCAGGCAAGGGCTTTCAGGATGTCTCTTTCGATTTGTGGCCGGGCGAAGTGCTGGGCATTGTCGGTGAGTCTGGCTCTGGTAAAACCACGCTGCTGAATGCCATTTCGGCGCGCCTGGTGCCCCAGCACGGCACCATCACTTACCAGGCGCGCGATCTCTATGCGATGAGCGAAGCCGAACGCCGCCGCTTGCTGCGCACCGAGTGGGGCGTGGTACATCAGCATCCGCTGGATGGCCTGCGCCGCCAGGTTTCCGCCGGTGGCAATATCGGCGAACGTTTGATGGCAACCGGGGCGCGACATTACGGCGATATCCGTGGCCGTGCCGAGCAGTGGCTCAGCGATGTTGAGATCCCACCCTCGCGCATTGACGACCTGCCGACCACCTTTTCCGGCGGCATGCAGCAGCGCCTGCAAATCGCCCGTAACCTGGTCACTCGCCCGAAACTGGTATTTATGGATGAGCCCACCGGCGGGCTGGATGTTTCAGTACAGGCGCGTTTGCTCGACCTGCTGCGCGGCCTGGTGGTGGAGATGAACCTTGCCGTGGTGATGGTGACCCATGATTTGGGCGTCGCGCGGCTGCTGGCAAACCGCTTGCTGGTGATGAAACAAGGTCAGGTGGTGGAAAGTGGGTTAACCGATCGGGTGCTCGACGATCCGCACCACCCTTACACCCAATTGCTGGTCTCCTCGGTATTGCAAAATTAAGGAGTGGATGATGACTGTTTTGCGTGTGGAAAATGTCAGCAAGACCTTTGTCCTGCATCATCAAAACGGTGTGCGCCTGCCGGTGCTGCGCGAGACATCGCTCAGCGTCGAGGCCGGTGAATGCGTCGTGCTGCACGGTCATTCCGGGAGTGGGAAATCGACCCTGCTGCGCTCGCTATATGCCAACTACCTGCCCGATGCCGGGCATATTCATGTCAAACACGGCGACGAATGGGTGGATTTGGTACAGGCTCCGGCGCGTAAAGTGCTGGAAGTGCGCCGCCACACCATTGGCTGGGTCAGCCAGTTTTTACGCGTTATTCCCCGCGTTAGCGCGCTGGATGTGGTAATGCAACCACTGCTGGAACAGGGCATTGACCGCGAACAGTGCGCGCAAAAAGCGGGTGAACTGCTCACCCGGCTGAATGTGCCGGAACGCTTGTGGCACCTCGCTCCCGCGACCTTTTCCGGCGGTGAGCAGCAGCGCGTCAATATTGCGCGCGGGTTTATCGTCGACTACCCGATTTTGCTGCTCGATGAACCTACCGCTTCGCTGGATGAGAAAAACAGCGCCGCCGTCGTTGAACTGATCGCGCTGGCGAAAGCGCGCGGCGCAGCGATTGTCGGCATCTTTCATGATGGCGCAGTCCGGGAACATGTCGCCGACCGCCTTTACCCGATGGGGATCTCCGCATGATTATCAACAACGTAAAACTGATCCTCGAAGACGAGGTGATCAGCGGCTCGCTGGAAGTTCGTGACGGCGTGATTCGTGCTTTTGCCGAAACCCAAAGCCGCCAGCCCGGTGCGCATGATGGCGATGGCGGCTGGCTGATGCCGGGGCTTATTGAACTGCATACGGATAACCTGGATAAGTTTTTCACCCCACGCCCGAAAGTGGACTGGCCCGCCCATTCCGCGATGAGCAGCCACGACGCGCTGATGGTCGCCAGCGGGATTACGACAGTGCTGGATGCGGTAGCCATTGGCGATGTGCGCGACGGCGGCGACCGGCTGGAAAATCTGGAAAAGATGATCAATGCCGTGGAGGATTCGCAAAAACGCGGGTTGAACCGCGCGGAGCATCGCCTGCACCTGCGCTGTGAACTGCCGCATCATACGACTCTGCCACTGTTTGAAAAACTGGTTGGCCGCGAGCCCGTTGCGCTGGTGTCGCTGATGGACCACTCACCGGGACAGCGCCAGTACGCCAGCTATGAGAAGTATCGTGAATATTATCAGGGCAAATATCACCTCACCGATGAGCAGATGGATCACTTTGAACAGGAGCAACTGGCGCTCGCCGCGCAGTGGTCGCAGCCAAACCGGCTAGCCATCGCCGCAATATGCAACGCGCGCAACCTGCCGCTTGCCAGCCATGATGACGCCACGCGCGAGCACGTTGTCGAATCGCACCAGTTAGGCAGCGTGATTGCCGAATTTCCGACCACTTTCGCGGCGGCGGAAGCCTCGCGTGACCATGGATTAAGTGTGCTGATGGGCGCGCCCAATATCGTGCGCGGCGGTTCCCATTCCGGCAACGTGGCGGCACACAAACTGGCGCAACTTGGCATGCTGGATATTTTATCGTCCGACTACTACCCCGCCAGCCTGCTGGATGCGGTGTTTCGCGTGGCCAGCGATGAAGAGAATGATTTCAGCCTGGAGAAAGCGGTTCACCTGGTGACCAAAAACCCGGCACAGGCGCTGAATCTTAACGATCGCGGCGTGATTGGCGAAGGGAAGCGGGCGGATCTGGTGCTGGCGCACCACAAAGGCGACCACGTACGCATTGATCACGTCTGGCGCGAGGGGAAAAGGGTGTTCTGATGGGCAGACTGATCTGGTTAATGGGGCCGTCCGGCGCGGGCAAAGACTCGCTGCTGGCGGCGCTGCGCCAGCGGGAACACCCGCAATTACTGGTTGCGCACCGCTACATCACCCGCCCGGCCAGCGCCGGGAGTGAGAACCATATCGCGTTGAGTGAGAAGGAGTTTTTCACTCGCGACGAGCAGCATCTGTTTACGCTGAGCTGGCATGCCAACGACTTTTATTACGGCATTGGCGCAGAGATTGATCTCTGGCTACAGGCCGGGTTTGATGTGGTGGTAAACGGTTCGCGCGGGCATCTGCAACAGGCACAAACGCAATATGGCGACACGCTGATGCCAGTCTACGTGCAGGTTTCGCCAGCCATTTTGCGCCAGCGTCTGGAAAAACGGGGGCGAGAGAGCGCCACAGAGATTGAAGCGCGGCTGGAACGTGCGGCGCGTTACCAGCCTGGCAACTGCCTGACACTGAATAACGACGGCAGTTTGCTACAGTCAGTAGAAGGACTGGTCATGCTGATTCGTGCGCAACAAGGGAAAAGCGCGTAATGATGTCGGCGTAGCGTTGCTGCGCCGGTTACGTTGACTCCACCGTGAAAGCGAGGCGCTATGAGCCTGACAATTACCCTCACCGGCACCGGCGGTGCGCAGCTAGTGCCAGTTTTTGGTTGCGACTGCAAAGCCTGCCTCCGCGCCCGTCAAAACGAAGCCTATCGCCGCAGGCCCTGCAGCGCAGTAGTCAAATTTAACGACGCGGTGACGCTGCTCGACGCCGGTATTCCCGATCTGATGGATAACTTCCCCGCCGGTCACATTCAGCAATTCCTGCTTACCCACTATCACATGGATCATGTGCAGGGGCTGTTCCCATTGCGCTGGGGCGTGGGCGATAAAATCCCGGTCTATGGCCCGCCGGATGAACAAGGCTGCGACGATCTGTTTAAGCACCCCGGCCTGCTCGATTTCAGCCATACCGTTGAACCGTTTGTGGTGTTTGATTTGCAAGGTTTACAGGTGACACCGCTGCCGCTGAACCATTCGAAACTCACCTTTGGCTATTTGTTCGAATCGGCGCACAGCCGGGTGGCGTGGCTGTCGGATACCGGCGGGTTGCCGGACAAGACGCTGAAATTTTTGCTCAATAATCATCCGCAAGTCGTGGTGATAGATTGTTCTTATGAACCGCGTGCGCAAACGCCGAAAAATCACTGCGATTTGAACACGGTTATCGCCCTGAATGAGGTGATTGGCTGCCCAAGAGTTATCCTAACGCATATCAGTCATGTCTTTGATCAATGGATGATGAAAAACCCGCTGCCGACGGGAATTGAAGCAGGGTATGATGGCATGCGGATTGTGCTGGATTAGACCGCACAATATGGATATATTCGTCGCATCTTTTCCGGTGGAAGCGGAATAAGCAGACGCAGCCTGTAAAGAGGTCGTTTGAGGGATTAAGCGTACAGACTCGAAGCAAAAAAGTTGTTGCGCATAACGCAACGGGGTCTTACTTACCCGCGTGTGACCTGGTAGTTATTAGCACATCGCGGCTTTGACAGAGTATTGAGCTTGCCATGAATGTGCTTTTTATTTGTAGCCGAAACCAATGGCGCAGCCCCACAGCTGAGCAGGTTTTTCGCCGCTACCCGGGGCTAAATGCCCGTTCCGCTGGCACGCAGCGCCAGGCGAGAAAAACCGTCTCCCCCGCCATTCTCTCCTGGGCGGATGTTATCTGCGTCATGGAAGAGCATCACAAAAGCCGGATTCTGGAAGACTTCAGTCGCCTGGTGCAGCATAAACCGGTTTATGTGCTGGATATTCCCGATCACTATCACTTTATGGACCCGCAACTGGTCGCACTGCTGGAAGATGTTGTTCCGCTGCGTCTGGGCTTACGCATCCCTGCGTAGCCGCGTTAGCGATAGTCATCGTCTTCCAGCCTGCGCTGCTCATCCTCCAGCTGGCGCCGCTCGCGATCGAGCTGGCGCTGGCGGTCATCCAATTGACGGCGCCGGTCCTCAAGCTGCTGATAACGGTCGTCATACTGCCTGCGCTGGTCGCGGTTCTGATAGTCGTCATCGCGCCTGTCATCGCGGCTATCCGGGTTATACGCTTCGCCAATCGCCCGCTGGATATTACCAATCGCATCATCAATCATATCCGCGTGGGCAACCTGACCACTGAGTAAGAGAGCGCCGAGCACCAGCGCGTTCGCGTAACGTTTCATAAAGGCCAGCCTCAAATAGGGACGAGGCTTACGTTAATTCAACCACTCATGCGCCGAGTAGCGGAGGAATCTCAAATCCACTACGCCGCAATGCGCCGCAATGCCTGGGCGAGCTGTAGGCGGGTAAACGGTTTACGCAGCAACTCGACATCCGGCAAAGCAGGGTTATGCGCCGGGCGCAGATCCTGGCCGCTTATTAGCAACAATGGCAGTTGCGGGTAGTGCTGACGCGCAAGGTTAATCACTTCCGCACCGCTTAACGTACCGGGCAACATCAGGTCGCTAATCAGCGCGCCAATCTCCGGCGACGCGCTCAGCAGTTGCAGCGCCTGCTCGCCGCTTTCGGCCTCCAGCGTTAAATACCCCAGCTCATGCAGCTGTTCACATAGCGTCTGGCGCACATCCGCTTCATCTTCCAGCACCAGAATCAGCGTGTCGCGGGTATCGCGCACTTGCGCCAAATCTGGCTCGGGGTGATTGACCACCTGCACTGCCGCGCGCGGCAATTGCAAACGCACCGTGGTGCCTTGCCCTGGCGCGCTTTCAATCTCTACCCGCCCGCCGGACTGGCGGACAAAGCCGTAAACCATCGACAGCCCTAACCCGCTACCGCTGCCGGTCTGCTTGGTGGTGAAGAACGGTTCAAACACCTGCGCTTTGACCTCTTGCGACATCCCGCAGCCGTGATCCACCACTTCCAGCGCCACCATATCCTGCTTGCGTCCGTCGCTGCGGGTCACGCGCTGGTTCCAAGTGCGCACTTTGATAACGCCGCTTTGTCCTTCCATGGCATCGCGGGCGTTCATCACCAAATTGATGATGGCGTTTTCCAGTTGACCGACATCGATCCACGCCGGCCACGCCGGGTTCTGCGCCTCGATCTCCAGCGTCAATGTGGCGGGCAGGGAATGGCGCATCAGCTCACCAAGGTTTTCCAGCAACGGTTGCATCTCAACCGCGTGCGGATGCAACGACTGTTTACGCGAAAACGCCAGCAAGCGCTGCGTGAGTAACGCCCCGCGCTCGGCGGCTTTCAGCGCCCGCGTGATACGTGGCGCATCCGGCGAACCGGGTGCGACCAGTTCAAGGCTGCCGATGATCACCGCCAGCAAATTATTAAAATCATGCGCCAGGCCGCCGGTTAGCTGCCCGACCGCTTTCATCTTCTGGCTGTGCAACAATTCGGCTTCCAGCCCTTTACGCTCGGTTCGGTCCAGTACCACGTTGACCATTCCGCGCCCCGGCACCGGGCTGAAGCGCAGCTCAATGGTGCGGTCATCCGCCAGCCGCAACTCCTGCGGTTTTGGCAGCGGGCGGGCGAGATTCTCCTGCACATGGCCGGGTAAATCACTCACCTGATGCAGTAAACGCTGGTAATGCTGGCCCCGCTGAAGCGCGTCGGCGGTTAATCCCAGCAGCAGCGGATATTGCGGGTTCCACACTACCAGGCAACCTTGGTTATCAAACAGGGCAAAGCCATCGCGCATGGCGTGAAAAGTGGTTTCCAGTTGCGTGCTTTTCTCTTTCAGCAGCTTTGAGGTGTGCTCCAGCGAGGCGGTGTTACGGGCAAAGACGTTAAACGCGCGCGCCAGTTCGCCCAGCTCGTCACGCCGCTGCAAACCTGGCACGGAAACGTCCTGTTCACCGTGCGCCAGCCGCGACATCGCACGCGAAATCGCGGTTAAATTAGACCCCAGGTTACGGTAGATATACCACCCGGCAAAGCCGGTGATCACCAGCGCCAACAGCGCGAAAATGCTGATAAACGCAATGATGGATCGCATCTCCCGGTGGCTCTGCGCGGTGCGCAGTTCAGAGGCTTTCGCCACTTCAGAGACGTACTGGTTAATGTCGCTGTTGAGCAGCGCCACCAGCGCTTTGATATGAAACATCGACCAGCTGATCGCCAGATCGCTCTCTTCCAGTTGCAGCGACAGCGGCTCCAGTTTGCGCAACTCGGCGCTGAAATCAGGCAGGATAAACGCCACTACCGGGCTGGTGCTTTGCAACGGGAGTTCTGCCATCACCTCAGACAGCTGCTTGATGGTTGGGCGCGGAGAAGGTGTTTGAATGGCGGCAACGATGAGCCGGTCCATCTCTTCCAGCAGGCGACTGTCGGGGATATTTCCCCCTTCCCGCGTATTTATCTCCTGTAAATGACGCAGGTAGCTTTGGCTTTGGTAGAGCGAGCTGAGCAGCGCGTTGCGCTCCAGGTGACGGCGCTGCCCGCGTTGCAGCATTTCGGTGACGCTTTGCTGTAGCTCATGGCTGCGCCGGGTAATCTGCGCCACCAGTTGCGGTTCCAGCTTCGCCAGTGGCGCATTCGCCAGTTGGTTAAGCGAGTGTTGCAGCGCACTTTGCATCGCTTTCAGCCGCTCAGCTTCGCCTTTGTACTCCAGCGCCCCCACCACCTGCGACAAACGCACCGCCGCCGTGGCGACATTGGCGGTATCGCGCGCCAGGTTCATGCTGCCGGTCATATCGTCCAGTGTCTGCTGCTGCACCTGTTCCTGAATCTGGCTGGCATGACGAAAGCCGAACACCGCCACGCCGCACACCATTAAGGTCACCGCCACCACTAACACATTGAAAAACAGCAGCCGTCCACGGGCGCTGGAAAAAAACGAATTCGCGCGATACGGCATAGTGGCTCCACAAGAGGCTCAACGCGGTTGCGTGGCGTCACTATGACAAATATGAACAGCTTCTGACATTGTGCATTTACGAACGTGTGATGAAGTGCGGATATCGTCCTTCCGAGGAGCCTGACATGAGCACAACGCCCGTTCTGGAGATGCGCAACATTGCCAAAGCGTTTGGCAAGTTTTACGCGCTCAAAGGGGTGGACCTGACGGTCTGGCCCGGCGAGATCCACGCGCTGATGGGGGAAAACGGCGCGGGCAAAAGTACGTTAATGAAAATCCTTGCCGGGGCTTACAGCGCCACCAGCGGCGAGATCCTGATTGACAGCCAGCCCTATACGATAAAAGGCCCGAAAGACGCGCTGGCGGCGGGCATCACTTTGATTTACCAGGAGATGCAGCTCGCGCCCAATCTTACCGTCGCCGAAAACATTTTTCTCGGTAGCGAAATCGCCCGCGGCGGCCTGGTACAGCGCAAAGAGATGGCGGCACAAGCGCAGGCGGTGATCGATCGCCTTGGCGCAAATTTTAAAGCCACCGACCGGGTGATGACGTTAACCATCGCCGAGCAACAGCAGGTGGAGATCGCCCGCGCATTGCATCGCAACAGCCGCATCCTGGTGATGGATGAACCCACCGCCGCCCTCTCCTCGCGTGAAACTCACCGCCTGTTCGAACTGATCCTGCGCCTGCGCGATCAAGGCATGGCGATTATTTATATCAGCCACCGCATGGCGGAAGTGTATGAGCTTTCCGATCGCGTCAGCGTACTGCGCGACGGGCAATACGTCGGCAGCCTGACCCGCGACCAACTCAACGCCTCCGAACTGGTTCGTATGATGGTCGGGCGGCCGCTCAGCGATCTGTTTAACAAAGAGCGAGACATTCCGCTCGGCAACCCACGGTTGAACATTCACAACCTGACTGATAACGAAAAGATCCGGCCGGTCAGTTTGCATGTCCGCGCCGGGGAGATCGTCGGCCTTGCCGGGCTGGTTGGCGCAGGACGATCGGAACTGGCGCAGCTCATCTTCGGCGTGCGCAAAGCCACCGGCGGCATGATCGAAGTCGATGGCGAACCGGTGGTGATCCACTCCCCGCGCGCTGCCATTGATTTGGGCATTGGTTTTTTGACCGAAAACCGCAAAGAACAAGGGCTGTTTCTCGAACTGGCGGCGCAGGAGAACATCACCATGGCGACGCTTGAGCGCGATGCTGCCTGGGGAATGCTCGATCGCAAGAAAGCGCAGTCGATCTCCGATGATGCCATCAAGCTGCTCAACATCCGCGTACCGCACGCGCAAGTCCGGGCGGGCGGGCTCTCCGGCGGCAACCAGCAAAAGCTGCTGATCTCGCGCTGGGTCGCCATCGGCCCACGCATTTTGATCCTCGATGAGCCAACGCGCGGTGTCGATGTCGGCGCAAAAAGTGAGATCTACAGGATCATGAACCAGATGGCGCGCAAAGGCGTGGCGATCCTGATGATCTCCAGTGAGTTACCGGAAGTGGTCGGCATGAGCGATCGCGTGTATGTCATGCGCGAAGGCGACATTGCCGGAGAGTTACTCAACGGCGACATCACCCAGGAAAACATAATGACGCTGGCGACCGGCGTTAACGAATCCCTACACCCGGCGGTACACCATGACTGATTCCAAAGAAAATACAGCCACCGAGGTCGCCAAATCGGCCTCCGCCAAAAAAATGTTGATGGGCGATCTGATGCAAACGGTCGGCATCTTGCCGATTTTGATCCTCATTGTCGCCGTGTTTGGCTTTATCACGCCGAACTTCTTTACCGAAAGCAATTTGCTGAACATTACCCGCCAGGCGTCGATCAACATCGTGCTGGCGGCGGGGATGACCTTCATCATTCTGACCGGCGGCATCGACCTCTCTGTCGGTTCGATCCTGGGCACCACGGCGGTGGCGGCAATGGTGGTGTCGTTAATGCCGGAGCTCTCCATGCTGTCGGTTCCGGCGGCGCTAATGCTTGGCCTGGTGCTGGGGTTATTTAACGGTGTGCTGGTCGCGTTTGCCGGGTTACCGCCGTTTATTGTCACACTCGGCACTTATACCGCGCTGCGCGGTGCGGCCTACCTGCTGGCCGATGGCACCACGGTGATTAACTCCGACATCAGTTTTGAATGGATCGGCAATAACTACCTCGGCCCGGTGCCGTGGCTGGTGGTGATCGCACTCGCGGTGATCGCGGTGTGCTGGTTCATTCTGCGCCGCACCACGCTTGGCGTTCATATTTACGCGGTCGGCGGCAATATGCAGGCCGCACGCCTGACCGGCATCAAAGTGTGGCTGGTTTTACTGTTCGTCTACGGCATGAGCGGGTTGCTCTCCGGTCTTGGCGGGGTGATGAGCGCCTCGCGATTGTACAGCGCCAACGGCAACCTCGGCATGGGCTATGAGCTGGACGCCATCGCGGCAGTGATTCTCGGTGGCACCAGCTTTGTCGGCGGGATTGGCACCATCACCGGCACGCTGGTGGGGGCGCTGATTATCGCCACCTTAAACAACGGGATGACGCTGATGGGCGTCTCCTACTTCTGGCAATTGGTGATCAAAGGGGCGGTGATCATCATAGCGGTGCTGATTGACAAATACCGTACCCGGCATCATCAGGCAGCATAACAATACCCTACAAAACAGCAACATAAGCGAGGATTACAGCATGCGTCTTAAACCTCTTGTCACTGCGCTCTGCGCGGGTGCTCTGCTGGCCAGCGCCCCGTTCGCGCAGGCCAAAGAACTGAAGTCCATCGGCGTCACGGTGGGCGATCTGGCGAACCCCTTCTTCGTGCAAATCACGAAGGGGGCGGAGCTGGAAGCGCGCAAACTGGCGGGCGATAAGGTCAAAGTGACGCTGGTTTCCAGCGGCTACGACCTGGGTCAGCAAGTGGCGCAGATCGATAACTTTATCGCCGCCAAAGTCGACATGATCATCCTCAACGCCGCAGATTCAAAAGGCATCGGTCCGGCGGTGAAGCGGGCGAAAGACGCCGGGATCGTCGTCGTAGCGGTTGACGTGGCGGCGGAAGGCGCTGACGCCACCATCACCTCCGATAACACCCAGGCAGGCGAAATGGCATGTAAATACATCACCGATCGTCTGAAAGGCAAAGGCAACGTGGTGATCATCAACGGGCCACCGGTTTCCGCCGTGCAGAACCGTGTTGAAGGTTGCCAGACCGAGTTTAAACGCCACCCGGACATCAAGGTGCTTTCCGATAACCAAAACGCCAAAGGCAGCCGCGAAGGCGGGCTGGAAGTGATGACTTCATTACTGGCCGCTAACCCGAAAATCGACGGGGTATTTGCGATTAACGATCCGACGGCGATCGGTGCCGATCTGGCCGCCAAACAGGCACAACGTAAAGAGTTCTTTATTGTTGGCGTCGATGGCAGCCCGGACGGTGAAGAGGCGCTGAAACGCAAGAACTCGCTGTTTGTCGCCACCCCGGCGCAGGATCCGCAAGTGATGGCCGCCCGTGCGGTGGAAATTGGTTATGACATCCTGCAAGGCAAAGCGGCGCCAAAAGCGCCGGTGCTGATCCCGGTGACCATGATCGATAAACAGAATGTCGGGAGCTACAAAGGCTGGACGGTGAAATAACGGTTTATCCCTCTCCCGCAAGGGAGAGGGAGTGCCAACACAGGGGATACCATGAAACGCTCCGCCATTAATGAGATTCTCGGCCATACGCGGCAGTTCTTCTCGATGCACGATGTGCATCTGCCTCCTTTTGCCAGCTTTCCGCCAGCCAAATGGAAACAGCTGGACAGAGAGGCCTGGCGCGAAGTGTTTGATCTGAAGTTAGGCTGGGATGTCACCGCCTTCGGCAGTGAGAACTTCTACGCCCAGGGACTGACGCTATTTACGCTGCGTAACGGCTCGCCCAACGGCGCGCCCTATGAAAAATGCTATGCGGAAAAGATCATGCATGTGCGCGACGCACAGGTGACACCGATGCATTTTCACTGGCGCAAGCGCGAGGACATCATTAATCGCGGCGGCGGCAATTTAATTATTGAACTGTGGAACGCCGGGGCGAATGACGAGACGCTGAATACCGACGTTACCGTGGTCATTGATGGCTGCATTCAGACACACGCGGCGGGCAGCCAGCTGCGCCTCTCACCAGGGGAAAGTATTTGCCTGCCACCGGGGCTGTATCACAGCTTCTGGGGCGAGCCAGGCTTTGGCGATGTGCTGGTCGGGGAGGTTTCATCGGTTAACGATGACGAACATGACAACCACTTCCTGCACACCATGGATCGCTACAACAACGTTCTGGAAGACGAACCGGCGCTGCTGGTGTTGTGTAACGAGTATCCTCTGTTTCTAAGCTAAAGGAGATTGCTATGTCGCTGATTTCTCTTGCCGAAGGCCTGGCGCACGCCCGCGAGCATCACTACGCTTTAGGCGCGTTCAACGTGCTCGACTCCCACTTTTTACGCGCCCTGTTCGCCGCCGCGAAACAGGAACGATCGCCCTTTATCATCAATATCGCCGAAGTGCATTTTAAGTACATCTCGCTGGATTCGTTGGTTGAAGCGGTGAAATTCGAAGCCGCCCGCAGTGAGATCCCGGTGGTATTAAATCTCGACCACGGCTTGCACTTTGAGTCCGTGGTGCGTGCCTTGCGGCTCGGCTTTAGCTCGGTGATGTTTGATGGCTCCACGCTGGAATACGAAGAGAATATTCGCCAGACGCGGGAAGTGGTGAAGATGTGCCACGCGGTGGGCGTTTCCGTTGAAGCCGAGCTGGGCGCGGTGGGCGGCGATGAAGGCGGTGCATTATATGGCCACGCTGATGAAGCCTGTTTCACCGATCCGGCGCTGGCACGTGATTTTGTGGATCGCACCGGCATCGATACGCTGGCGGTCGCCATCGGTAACGCACACGGCAAGTACAAAGGCGAACCGAAACTCGATTTTGAACGCCTTGACGCCATTCGCCAGCAAACCGGCCTACCGCTGGTGCTGCATGGCGGCTCCGGCATTAGCGATGAGGATTTCCGCCGTGCTATCTCGCTCGGCATTCATAAAATCAATTTCTACACCGGCATGTCGCAAGCCGCGCTGGGCGCCATTGAGCAGCGCATGGGCAACCGCCAGCCGCTGTACGATGAGTTCGCACAGCTATTGCTCAGTGTTGAAGAAGCCATTACCGATACCGTCGCCGGGCAGATGCGTATCTTTGGCAGTGCGGGGCAACTATGATGGAACGTAAAGGGGTTATCGCCGCCGGAAATATGCTGGTCGATCATGTCCACCAAATTGTGCAGTGGCCGGAGCGCGGCTGGCTGGCGGAAATCACCCACAGCGAACGCTCCACCGGCGGTGCGCCGCTGAATGTGTTGCTGACGCTGGCAAAAATGCACGTTGGTTTACCGTTGCAGGCAGTTGGGTTGGTGGGAGAAGACAGCGACGGCGACTATGTTCTGGCGATGCTGGAGCAGTACCACGTCAACCGCCAGCATGTGCAGCGCACGACTTCTGCACCAACATCCATGTCACAGGTGATGACCGATCCTTCCGGTCAGCGCACCTTTTTCCACTCGCCGGGTGCGAACCGTCTGCTGGATTTGTCGGCCTTTGACGGGCTGAATGGCAGCCTGAAGATTTTCCATCTCGGTTATTTGCTGCTGCTCGATAGCCTTGATAAAGCAGATGATGAATTTGGCACCCGCAGCGCACGCCTGCTGGCGCAAATGCGCGAACAGGGTTTTGAAACGTCGCTGGATTTAGTGTCGCGCAAGGGCGATCCGCGTTATCAACCGCTGGTGCTGCCCTGCTTGCCGCATCTCGACTACCTGGTGATCAACGAACTGGAAGCGGGCGAATTCAGCGGACTACCGATGCGCACTGCCGACGACGGGCCACATATCGACAATATCGCCCTCGCAGCAGCAAAACTGCTGGCGGCGGGCGTAAAACAGCGAGTAGTGATTCACTGCCCGGAAGGTGCCTGGGGCGAAGCGCCCGGCGAAGCGGGCAGTTGGGTGCCTTCGCGGATGTTGAGCCAGGCCGAAATTATTGGCAGCGTGGGGGCGGGAGACGCCTTTTGCGCCGGGTTTTTATATGGTTGCCACGAAAGCTGGCCGCTGCAAAAAAGCATCCTGCTCGCGCATGCCTGCGCCCGCGCCAGCCTGCTGTGCGCCAACGCCATTGACGGCGCGAAAACGCTGGACGCGTTATTACAGGAATGCTGAGGCTCAAGCGGCTTTATCGCCGTGAGAAACGTCTGCGGCAAACACGTAGCCAAGCCCGCGCAAGGTTTTGATCAACGCGGGCTGGTGGGGATTGATTTCGATTTTGCGGCGCAGGCGCATAATCAACACGTCAATGGTGCGGTCAAACACATCCACGCTTTCGCTGTGCGTCAACTCGAGCAACTGTTCGCGATTCAGTACCCGCCGCGCATTTTGCACCAGCGCCAGCAATAAGCTGTATTCCCCCTGTGTAAGGCCAACACTCTGCTGCTGCGGGTTAAACAGCTCGCAACGTTCGGGATCGAGATGCCAGCCGTTAAAGACAAACCCCGGCGTTTTTATTGCGGTCACTTCCGCCGCCAGCACGCCGGTACGCCGCAATACGGCTTTGACGCGCGCCACCAGCACGCGCGCGTTGAACGGCTTGCCAATGTAATCATCGGCACCCATTTCCAGCCCGACCACCACATCTGATTCGCTGCCAAGCCCGGTCAACATCACCACCGGCAGCGACGGGCGAAGTTTTTGCAACTGCTGTAATACCTGCAATCCGTTGATATCTGGCAACATCATATCTAACAGCACCAGCGCGATATCCGCATGCTGCGCGCAGAGGTTTACCGCATCGCGCCCGTTATGGCAGGCATAGACCGTAAAGACGTGCTCATTGAGCACATCTTCCAGCAGTGAACACACCGCCGTATCGTCATCCACAACCAGAATCGCAGGTTTCATTGTCCGCTTCCGCCAGGCTTCGTTTGCTCATTCTGGCTCATTCTGTTGGCTGCGATTGATAAATGCAGCGAATAAATGCCGGATTTTTAACCGGGGTCACATCCCCCTCGCCTTTCGACACGTCACTTTTGACGATGACCTGCGTTTCGTCAGTATTTTGACCAAATATCCGCCGTAATATCAGTGAATACCCCCAGCAACACTGTGGCATAGAAGATGCATAATCGGGGGCGATATTCTTAACTGGAGCGAAAGTGATGAAAAAAGTCGTCACGGTTTGCCCGTATTGCGCCTCAGGTTGCAAGATTCACCTGGTGGTCGATAACGGCAAAATCGTTCGGGCGGAGGCAGCGCAGGGCAAGACCAATCAGGGCACTCTCTGCCTGAAAGGCTACTACGGCTGGGATTTTATTAACGATACCCAGATTCTGACGCCCCGCCTGAAAACCCCGATGATCCGCCGCCAGCGCGGCGGCAAACTGGAGTCGGTATCCTGGGATGAAGCGCTCGATTATGTCGCCGGTCGTCTGAGCGACATCAAAGAGAAGTATGGTCCGGACGCGATCCAGACCACCGGCTCTTCCCGCGGTACGGGTAATGAAACCAACTACATAATGCAAAAATTCGCGCGCGCCGTTATTGGTACTAATAACGTCGACTGCTGCGCTCGCGTCTGACACGGCCCATCGGTTGCAGGTCTGCACCAGTCGGTCGGTAATGGCGCGATGAGTAATGCCATTAATGAAATTGATAACACAGATTTAGTGTTTATCTTTGGTTACAACCCGGCGGATTCTCACCCGATCGTCGCTAATCATGTGATTCGCGCGAAACAAAACGGGGCGAAAATCATCGTCTGCGATCCGCGCAAAATCGAAACGGCGCGCATTGCTGATATGCATGTTGCATTGAAAAACGGGTCGAATATCGCCCTGCTCAACGCAATGGGACATGTCATTATTGAGGAAAATCTGTACGACCAGACGTTTGTCGCCAATCGTACCGAAGGGTTTGAAGAGTACCGGAAAATCGTAGAAGGCTATACGCCGGAATCGGTCGAGGAGATCACAGGCGTCACGGCGCAGGAGATCCGCCAGGCTGCCCGGATGTATGCCGGTGCGAAAACCGCCGCCATTCTGTGGGGCATGGGCGTGACCCAGTTCTACCAGGGTGTGGAAACCGTGCGTTCGCTGACCAGCCTCGCGATGCTGACGGGCAACCTCGGCAAAGCACACGTTGGCGTGAACCCGGTGCGTGGTCAGAACAACGTACAGGGTGCCTGCGATATGGGTGCGCTGCCGGATACCTACCCTGGTTACCAGTATGTGAAAGAAGATGCGCATCGCGAGAAATTCGCCAAAGCCTGGGGTGTCGAAAGCCTGCCTGCGCATACCGGTTATCGCATTAGCGAGCTGCCGCACCGCGTTGAGCACGGCGAAGTCCGCGCCGCTTACATCATGGGCGAAGATCCACTTCAGACAGATGCCGAGCTTTCAGCGGTACGTAAGGCGTTCGAAGGGCTTGAGCTGGTGATTGTGCAGGACATTTTCATGACCAAAACCGCAGCCGCGGCGGACGTCATCCTACCTTCGACTTCCTGGGGTGAACACGAAGGTGTTTATACCGCAGCGGATCGCGGCTTCCAGCGCTTCTTTAAAGCGGTGGAACCGAAGTGGGATCTGAAAACGGACTGGCAAATTATCAGCGAAATTGCCACCCGGATGGGTTATCCGATGCATTACAACAACACGCAGGAAATCTGGGATGAGTTGCGTAATCTGTGCCCGGACTTCTACGGCGCCACCTACGAAAAAATGGGTGAGCTGGGCTACATTCAGTGGCCGTGTCGTGACACGTCGGATGCCGATCAAGGCACGTCGTATCTGTTTAAAGAAAAATTCGACACGCCGAATGGGCTGGCAAAGTTCTTCACCTGCGACTGGGTCGCGCCAATGGATAAACTCAACGAGGAGTATCCGATGGTACTGTCTACCGTGCGTGAAGTCGGTCACTACTCCTGCCGTTCAATGACCGGTAACTGTGCCGCGCTCGCTGCGCTGGCGGATGAACCGGGTTATGCGCAAATCAACACGGCCGACGCCGCAAGGCTGGGCATTGAAGATGAAGCGCTGGTGTGGGTGAACTCGCGCAAAGGCAAAATTATCACGCGTGCGCAGGTCAGCGAGCGTCCTAATAAAGGCGCGGTGTATATGACCTACCAGTGGTGGATTGGTGCCTGTAACGAGCTGGTGACGGAAAACCTCAGTCCGATAACCAAAACGCCGGAGTACAAGTACTGCGCCGTGCGTGTGGAGCCGATCGCCGATCAGCGCGCCGCCGAGCAGTATGTGATAGATGAGTACAGCAAACTGAAGACTCACCTGCGCGAAAGCGCAATGGGTTAAGCGGTTAGCGCGGGGTGTTCACTCACCCCGCGTTTTTAGCTTTCTTTGGTAAAACAGCCAAACCAGAAACCATTTTCTCGTTCGAACTTTTCATCGCCAAAAGCGCGAGTATGCTCGGAAACAACATCCAGACAGCAAACAGACAACCCCGCCAGATAGCATTTCAGCTCATCCTCCGAATAGGCTTTTTCAATCATGTTGTCGAATTTACGTTTGAACAGGCCCGGCTCATCCAGCGTTGAATCAACGACTTTATCGTTAAACACCGCCTGGTTACTGACAGCAAGAAAGAAATAAGCGCCGCCCGGTTTCAGGAGCCTGACTACATTGTTGAAATAAGCCACACGGACCGCTTCATCGGGGATAAAGGTGATGGCGGACATAATATCGAAAATGCAGTCGAAGTGAGCATTTGGAAAGGGTAAATCGCCCGCCGCGTTGGCCTTAATAATTTGCACAATGCCTTTCTGTTGATAATCGCTAAGCAGCTCCGTTGCTTTCTGAATAGCGATTTCGGTCTGATCAATCCCGACATAATTATCAGAGAAACCATGTGTAATAAGGTAATGAAGGTTGCGACCAAATCCGCAGCCAATTTCAAGCGTATTGACGGTTGTAGAGCGAGTTTGTATATATTCCAGACTTTCGTAGATCCGTTTTATGGCGTAACTGGGTGTAGTGCGCACACGTTCATCCGCCGATTTTTTATGTAACTCTTCCCATTTACTTTTATTTTGTTGACTGCGCTTATTTGATGCAAAGATATCCATGGAATTCACCGTATTTCATGATCGTGGCAATTTGTTTAAACCCGACTTCAGCAAGGATTTTTCTGTTCTCTCGCTCGGTGCAAGGCCGCATCATTCCTTCGAGGCTAAATTTCTTAGCGATAATCTCATCAACCGAAAATCCTCGTGACAGTTTGAACTTAAGATAACAAGATTCGATCATTTCATTTATTTTTGAGTCGTCAATAACCTCTTTTTCAAAAAGAATCAGCGCGCCTCCTGGAATCAATGCGTCGTATAATTTCTCATAAGCCATTATACGTTTAGTCAGCGGAATAAATTGCAAGCAGTAATAAGAGGCAATAAAGTCGCACGTTTCCATATCGATATTTTCAATCGTGTTATGTACATATTCAATGGGTAAACTGCCGGTTCTTTTTTTCGCCTGTGCGATCATATTCTGAACCGGCTCAACGCCAATAAACCGTGTCTCCGTTTTTTGGCTATGCCGGGTATAAATTTTATGGATCAGTGCACCGGTGGAGCAACCTATTTCATAAAACACTGAGCCCTCTTTAATAAAAAAATCACTTAAGAAACCAATAAGTTCATGTCCCTCTTGATAAACCGGCACCGACATTTGCACATGTTCATCAAAATGGCTGGCGACATCATTATCAAAAGACCATTGTTTCCCGGTTGATATCGAAATACTGTTACCCACTTCCATGTTAATACTCCCGATTAAGAAGAAAGAGTGAAAGGACAATCAGGCATCCGCCGATAATAAGCTGAATGGAGAGACCATCATGCAATGTGAAAATAGAAAAGATCGTTGAAAAGAGAGGAACCAGAAATAGAAAACCGCTGGCAAGCGTGGCGCCTCCTTGCCGTAGCGCTGAAAACCACAAGCCGAACGAACCGACGCTGGCCGGTAAAATAAGCCAAATAAACCACACCCAACCCCAGGTTTGTAAATCGCCGATGTCATATTTTTCATGTCTTATCCAGGCGATGATCAACATAAACAGCGCACCGAGAAAAAGCTGCCACCCGGTAAATACCCAGCTATCTTTGTCAAAAACAAATCGCTTACTCACGACGGTGCATATCGCCCAACATATCGATCCTAAAAACGCATAAAATAAACCGGTTCCGCCTTTAACACTCTCAAGCCCCAGGCAAACAATTACCCCCGCGACGCCGATGATAAGTGAGATTATTTTTCGCTTATTTAATTTATCGTGCAGCAGATAATGCGCTAATACCGCGAGCCACAGCGGGTTGGTAAATAGAATAATAGAAGACATGGATGAGGTAACGCTCTCCAGCGCCAGGTTGAGGAAGCCCATTGTCCCTGTCGTCTGCAACGCACCGACGACAGCGGTTAAAAGTAACCCCTTTGCGACTGAACCCTCACTGGTCGGGATGATGGCCTGAACACCACGGGTAAAAATCGGAATTAACAGCATAAAAATCCCGGCCGCCATAAACCGCCAACCACCCATTAAAAACGGCGGCATATTTTCATAAGAGATTAAGTATTTCCCAGTTGGAAAAGAAGACCCCATACAGAGGGTCGCAATAACGACTTTTATTAGAAAGTTCATATTTCTCGTGGTCACGCCGCTTTCCTTTTATCAATACAGCCAATGGCAAACAATAAAATGAATGAAAGAACAATAACGAACATAGAGAGAAGGACGTAATCCAGTTGTTTAAAAAAAGCCACGGAGGTAAAAAAATATTGAATAATGACCAGCGCCAGAAGAAGCTTTCTGATAAATACATCTCCATGCCGAATAGAAAAAAGAATACCCAAAGGTGCAAAAATAATAACAACCGGAATCGTTGCACTAAGGTATTTTAATGTCTGCATACTCACGTTACCGGCACTGATATTCAACGCTGTCGCAAAGAGAGATATCAACGCCATAACAACGACCGCGGAAGGTGTTGCCACGGATTCAGTGCGGGAAAACATTAAAATCAAAACGCAAAAAAAGACCACATCAATACCATTACCAATCCACGACGTCACAATCCCACCCGCGAAGCAAATAGCGATAAATAGTAGTAATCGCCAGCCGCTCGCGTGGGCAATTTCAACAGTCTGCGGAATGTTTTGCTTTCTTCTGACAAGAAAAATCGCCGCGCCAAAGGCAAGCCAGAAAGAGGAGAAAAAAACTTTTAACCCTGCGGATGAAAAGGGATTGGGAATATAAAGCAGCGCCAGCAAATAACCTAAAAAGCTGGTTATTACACACCAGGTTATCAGGAATTTATCCACCGGTATCTTGCGGGTAAATATCGCTAAAGAAGACGCCGTCATGCCAAACGATTGCATTGCCAGGCAAAAAACAGCGGCCTCTTTCGCCGGGATCTGCTTGATAAAGGTCAGTACCGGAAACGCAACCACGCCACCGCCCACGGGTGTGGCACTGCCGACAAACGCGCCGACCATCATGGCGAGACTTAAAATATAATTCTCAGCAATACTAACAAAGCCAGTAATATAAACCGTCAATAGAAGCCATAAAATTAAAGCAAAAAATCTGAAAAAGAGGAGGGAGTCCTTATATAAAGGTCGTTGTAAGAACATTATGACTGCCTTGTCTGTTCTGAATTGCGGTATTCTTTACGAACAAACACATAAATGTTTAATTCTTTAATGAACTATGAACGTAATGACAGAACAACTTCCTAATTTTAGTCGGTTGGCTTGTTTGTTAGCAGATGCGAGCCGGGCACGAATGCTCTGCGCGTTAATGGATAATAGCCGCCTCACCGCATCGCAATTAGCCATAACCGCCGGGCTTTCTCCTCAATCGACGAGTAATCATCTGGCGAAACTCATTCATTGCCGCGTCGTTGCCTTCGATAAAATTGGCCGCAACCGGTATTACCGGCTTTATAACTCGCTGATTGCCCAGGCGATAGAATCGATGATGGTCGCCACCTATGCTGATAACAATTTTCAGGAACGGCTAAAACCCAGCGGGTTCAAAAAAATGTGTTATGCCAGAACCTGCTATGACCATATTGCCGGGCATGTCGGCGTGGCAATCTACGAGCACCTTTGCCAGCAAAAAGTGCTCGAGACCGCAGAAGGAAACCTTGCCATTAGCACCGTTGGCGATACGTGGTTCAGCACACACTTAGGCATTGATGTTAACGCACTTAGCCACTCGCGCCGGGCGCTGGTGATCCCCTGCATGGACTGGAGCGAACAGAGTTACCACCTTTCGGGAGAGCTCGGCGCACAGCTCTTTAGTGCACTGCTCAACAAGCGTTTTATCCTCAAAACCAATGAAGCACGTATTTTGACCATCACCCCTGCCGGGAAAGCATTTTTGCAGCGCAGCCTGGGTATTCATAACATTGATGATGAGTGATGTGCCGTTGGTTCGCCATTACCGCCTGCGCCAGCCAGTCGTGAAACGTTTTCATCTCAAGGCACACAGGAGATTGTCGAGCGTGTTTGTACCATCGCATAGCGCACTGTCGCCACGCTCTGGCCGCCGGGATCGCTGCCGAACGGCTCACCGAACGTGGCCCGCAAATATAAAAGCAGGATTGGCTGTTCGTTATTGACGTTCCCCGTCGTTAATCAATACCGCTGGCAGGAAAACCGTGCGCCGAAGCTCACCGTTTTCAGTCGGTATTTTTTGTTGTGTATTGTCAAAAGCAGAATGCTTCGCCGATAACGCGTTTTTAGTCCCATTTCAATTGGCAGAAACAGAAATAGACGTTCTCTAAAAGAAAAATAAACATTACGTCTCTCCTTAAAAAATAGCCGTCATTCACCATAAATAACGGCATCATAAGCAGTTTATTTCGTTATTAATCAGCACAGCGCTAATATTATTTTCTTGATATACCTAAGAAACCTAGTCAAAATCCACCTTTCACCACAGAATACCATTCGTTATATAAATAATTAAACGTACAAACATGGAAGTCACAAATAATAAAAGTGAGGCAACAATGCGTCGTATCACCAGGTTATTCAGCATCATTTCATTTCTTTTTTTATTTACGCTGAGCTTTTATGCTTATAGCGAAACGCTCAATATAAGCTCGAAATTCTCGCCATCCTCGGGAAACGACTTTATCAACACCACGCCGCAAGGCGGACTTTGTATAGAATATTCGCAGCAATGCAGCGGCAATAAAACGTTCAGTATATCGCTCGCCCTCACAGCATCATTAATGCAGGATTGGATCCTGGCGTATGGCGCGCCTCAGGATGCTATGTACTATAAAATGCCGGGAGCATTGCGGAGTGTGAAAGTGACGAATGCCGAACACAAAAGTGTATTTGTCCATTTTAGATTTGCCGGGCTCGCCGCCACCTATTCCACTCATTTTGACTGGACAACGACCCAACACGCTGATTCCTGGGTTGGCGGTGCATTTATCAATGCGCCAGGCCCGTGCATCTCTTCCGGGGTCGGCTCGCCTTTAGCAAGAAATTATACATTTATGTGGAAATGGCCAGAAAACAATGTGGCTTGCTATAAAACCCCGGTTGCGGATCTGCACTATGAACCTTATCTGATACGCGATATGAGCATTGTTTATGAATTGCGAACACCTGACCCATTTCAGCTGGCGCCCGGTGACTATAAGGGGACATTGCATTTCACCATCGGCCCCGGCGGGGATATGGATTTTGGCGATCGTTTTGTCCCCAGCGATTCCATCCTTGATATTAACTTCCTCTTGTCCGTGAATCATGAGTTTAAAATCACCACCTCCGCAGAAGACCGGATGGTGGCGCTACAACCCTGCAAACCGGGCCAGGTATGTTCTGCAAAAGAGGGGGAGGCAAACTGGGAGCGCTGGAGGGTCAGCCGCGTCACACCGCAGCTCACGGGGCGAAGCAATTTCGGCATCACCAGTTCCGGGGATTTCACCGTTTACCTTGCCTGCATGAATAACCAGATTGGCCAGGACTGTGCGCTAGAAAGTGATAACACCGCGCAGCAGGTGCCGTTCAGTGCCTTTATCAACCTGCCCGCGAATATTGTGGATAGCACCACCGGAGCGGCAATCGTTCAGCGGCGCTTACACATTGGCAAAGATCCTGCGAAGGATCTCTTTACCACCAAATCTTATGCGCAGAATCAAAAAGGCAGTATCGACTTTCTGGTCGCGCAGCATGATGTCGACACCATGCTCAGCACCCGGCCGGATACCTATCGCGGCGGCGCAACGGTGATTTTTGACCAGAACATCAATTAGCGGCGAGTCTGATATAAAAATCCCTCCGTGAAGGAGGGATTGAAAAGCTCACTGTTCGCCCGCTTTCACCGATTCTCACCACATCCCTTCCGTATATACATGCACTTTTGTTCAATACTCTATTTACCCGGCTAACCCAGCGACGTTTCCGGCGAAAAAAACGTTTCAGATAACGCTCAATGGGGAAAAGACGAAAGCCAGAAAGGCAATAACTCACTGTTAATCGTCATGAAAAATTATTTCTCTGTGACTGTTCATTATAAAAAGCGACAGTATTGCTGGGTAATCGCCCTATTATTATTCACATCCTAAATGTTACCCTCCACGCTATATATGCAAGATTTAACGCAATTATTTTCCACCGCTATTTTCATTTACTATTTTGGGTCACAGCGCAGGGTGGTAATAAAAAATTAAGTGAGACAGCAATGAGCCGCGTCACCAGATTATTCAGTATTATTTCCTCTATTCTTCTGTTTATTGTGAGTTTTCACACCTACGGCGAAAGGCTCAGTATTAGCCAGGAATACAACTCCGCATCCGGAAACACCTTTGTTAACACCACACCACAGAGTGGGCTTTGTATCAATCATGCTTATCTGTGTACCGATGGTAAAACGTTCAGTATCTCACTCAATTTAACAGCATCGTTGATGAAGGCGTGGATCCTGACAAACGCAGCCCCACGAGATGGTTTTTACTTAAAATTACCGGCTGTCGGGAATAGTGTGAGAGTCGTCAACACTGAGGGAAAAATAACCACGGTTCATTTTAGGGTTGCAGGTTTAGCAGCGACCTATAATACGCATTTTGACTGGAACTGGACTCCCGGTAACCATGATGACTCATGGGTGGACGGATCGTTTGCGACTGCGCCCAGCCCTTGCACCTCGTCCGGGCTCGGCCTGAGTCTTCCCCGATCCTTTGAATTTATGTGGAAATGGCCCGTCAGTGATGCGGCTTGCTATAAGATTGCAACAAGGGATCTTGAAAATGAACCTTATCTACTAGATGACCTGAGCATTATCTACGAAATAACCAACGCCAGCCCGCAACTATTAGTGTCAGGTGATTATACCGGGACACTGCATTTGTCCGTGGCTCCCGGCGGGGATATTGATTTTGGAGACGCCTATGTCGCCAGCGATTCCAGCATTGATATTGATTTTCGCCTGACCGTGAAGAATGAGTTCAAAATCACCACCACCGCAGACGACCGACAGGTAGCACTGCAACCGTGTAAATCCGGTCAGGTCTGTACGCCGGATCAAGGCGAAGCAAACTGGGAGCGCTGGATGGTCAGCCGCGTCACACCACAGCTCACAGGACGCAGTAATTTCGGCATCACCAGCACCGGCAATTTCACCGTTTACCTTGCCTGTGCTGATGGGCAAGTGGGCCAGGATTGCGCTTTAAAAAGCGATAACACCGGGCAACTGGTGCCGTTCAGAGCGTCGCTCAACCTGCCGGCGAATATCGTCGATAATGCCACCGGGGCGACAGTTGTTCAGCGGCACCTGAACGTCGGGAAAGACCCGTCGCAGAATATCTTCACCACCAAATCCTATGGCCAGGATCAAAAAGGCAGTATCGACTTTCTGGTTCCCCAACGCGATGTTGAAGCCATGCTCAGCACCCGGCCGGATACGTATCGCGGCGGCGTGACGGTGATGTTCGATCAGAGCATTAATTAGTGAACGACGTCATTTGACAGGCAAGGCGGGCAAGCCCGCCTGATGTAAAAATCCCTCCGTAGAGGAGGGATTGAGAAGGTTACTGATCGGCTGTTTTATCAAATTTGCCCAACATCTCGCGCTCGTAAGCACGCGCTTTTTTGCGGTCAAATTTGTGTTCCCACTTGGCGATCACCAGCACCGCTAGCGCATTACCCACCACGTTCAGCGCAGTACGCGCCATATCGAGGATACGGTCCACTCCGGCGATAAACGCCAAACCTTCCAGCGGAATTCCCACGCTACCCAGCGTTGCCAGCAGCACCACAAAGGAAACGCCCGGCACACCGGCAATACCTTTCGAGGTGACCATCAGCGTCAGCACCAGGATGATTTCCTGCCACAGCGACAGGTCAATGCCATACAGCTGCGCAATAAAGATTGCCGCAATGCTCTGATACAGCGTCGAACCATCAAGGTTAAAGGAGTAACCGGTCGGCACCACAAAGCTGGTGATCGACGCCGGTGCGCCATAGGCTTCCATCTTCTCGATAATACGCGGCAGCACGCTTTCCGAGCTGGCGGTGGAGTACGCCAGAATCAGCTCATCTTTCAGGATGCGGATCAAAATCCAGATGCTCAGGCCGCACACCCGCGCCACAATCCCCAGCACCACCAGCGCAAAGAACAGAATGGCGAAATAGACCAGGATAACCAGCTTTGCCAGCGGCCACAGCGAGGCAAAACCAAAGTTCGCCACCGTTACCGAGATCAACGCAAACACGCCGACCGGTGCATAGCGCATCACCATATGGGTGACTTTAAACATGGTTTCGGAAATAGAACGGAACACGGTGACCAGCGGTTCGCGGTGCGATGCAGGCAGGGAAGAGAGCCCCAGGCCAAACAGCACCGAGAAGAAGATGATCGGCAGCATATCGCCCTTCGCCATTGACGCGATGATATTGGTCGGCACCAACGATAAAATCGTCCCCATCAGGCCGTGGGCGTGGCTTTGCACATCCGCGGTGGTGCTTTGGTATTTCGAAATATCCACTGTCGCCAGCTGCGACATATCAATTCCCGCGCCCGGCTGGAACACATTCGCCAGCGTGATGCCGAGAATAATCGCCACCGTAGTGATCACTTCGAAATAGATGATGGTCTTCGCGCCGATACGGCCAAGCTGTTTCGCGTCGCCAACGCCTGCAATGCCGACAATCAGTGTTGAGATAACAATTGGCACGACAATCATTTTGATCAAATGGATAAAGATATCGCCCGCCGGAGACAGGAGATTCGCGATCAGCCATTCGCGGCTGTCGCTGTGGTAGTGCAGATAACTACCCAAAAGAATACCCAGCACAAGGGCTAGCAGAATCTGCCAGGCCAGGCTGATTTTCATGTTTTTCATAACTACAGACATCCTCAATGAAGCGCCATTCCAGGTCCGGAACGACCCATACTGAAAGGGTATGATTAGCGTCGCACAGTATTGCGGGGTTTTTTAACGCGCATTATCAGTATCATTTGCAGGGTGTAACGCGCAACCCTATACCGGGAGGGGGTTTGACTGAATTTTTACTCAAAAACCGTCTTTTATTTCAGTTATGATGAATAACTCTTTGTTATGAAAAACTTTTCACTACGACTAAATCCAATATTTACCATTAGAAATTATTACGCATAATTTGTTCATTTGCGCATTTTTTAATCACGAAAAATACCATCCCGACCAATTTTTACCGAAATTTCGTCTGCCTTTCGTGGTTAACGCAGTGAATAATACACAGCACCAACCATTACCAGACTAATAATCGAGTAGTGCATTTTCATAGACTTGCATCAGCCTGCATTTTTACGCCGATAGTAAGCGTAATCGAACTGCCCCATTCCATAACTTGCTGTTATGAAGCGTCTTTCTTTCCGTTCCACCTTTTTGCGTTCTTTCGCGCACCAGCACATTTATTTTGCTCGCTTTTTGCACAATTCATTTAATGCGTGATCTATCGCGCAAATAGTAAACAAAGCTGGCAAAGGCCCTACAATTAACGTTCTTGTGACATATTATTAACATCTTACAAGGAGAGCAATCGCCATGAGCCAAATTCATAAACACGATATTCCCGCCAATATTGCGGAACGTTGCCTGATTAATCCGGAGCAGTATGAGGCCAAATACCAGCAATCGGTAACTGACCCTGACACATTCTGGGGCGAGCAAGGCAAAATCCTCGACTGGATTAAGCCTTATAAGAAGGTGAAAAACACCTCCTTCGCGCCAGGCAATATTTCCATTAAATGGTATGAAGACGGCACGCTGAACCTAGCGGCCAACTGCCTTGACCGCCACCTCGCCGAACGTGGCGATCAAACGGCCATTATTTGGGAAGGTGATGACGCAAGCCAAAGCAAACACATCACCTACCGTGAGTTGCACCGCGATGTCTGCCGTTTTGCCAATGTGCTGGTGTCGCTCGGAATTAAGAAAGGTGATGTGGTCGCCATCTATATGCCGATGGTGCCGGAAGCCGCGGTGGCGATGCTCGCCTGCGCGCGTATTGGCGCGGTGCATTCGGTCATTTTCGGCGGCTTCTCGCCGGAAGCGGTCGCCGGGCGCATCATTGACTCCAGCTCGCGGCTGGTGATCACCGCCGACGAAGGTGTGCGTGCCGGGCGCAATATCCCGCTGAAGAAAAACGTCGATGACGCGCTGAAAAACCCGAACGTCAACAGTGTCGAACATGTCATCGTTTTCAAGCGTACCGGCGGCAAAATCGACTGGCACGAAGGGCGCGATCTCTGGTGGAACGAGCTGACTGATAACGCCAGCGACCAGCACCAGCCGGTTGAAGTGAGCGCAGAAGATCCGCTGTTTATCCTCTATACCTCCGGCTCCACCGGTAAACCGAAAGGCGTGTTGCACACCACTGGCGGTTACCTGGTCTATGCCGCCTCAACCTTTAAATATGTCTTCGATTATCACCAGGATGATGTCTACTGGTGTACCGCCGATGTCGGCTGGGTCACCGGGCACAGCTACCTGCTGTATGGGCCATTGGCCTGCGGTGCTATCACGCTGATGTTTGAAGGTGTACCGAACTGGCCGACCCCGGCGCGCATGAGCCAGGTAGTGGACAAACATAATGTGAATATTCTCTATACCGCGCCAACCGCCATCCGTGCGCTGATGGCCGAAGGGGATAAAGCGATTGATGGCACCAGCCGTGCTTCGCTGCGTATTCTCGGTTCCGTGGGCGAGCCGATTAACCCGGAAGCCTGGGAGTGGTACTGGTCAAAAATCGGCAACGGTAAATGCCCGGTCATGGATACCTGGTGGCAGACGGAAACCGGCGGTTTTATGATCACTCCCCTGCCTGGTGCTACCCAGTTGAAAGCCGGTTCCGCCACGCGCCCGTTCTTCGGCGTGCAGCCTGCGCTGGTGGATAACGAAGGTAACGTGCTTGATGGCGCGACCGAGGGCAATCTGGTGATCACCGACTCCTGGCCGGGTCAGGCGCGTACCTTGTTTGGCGATCATGATCGCTTTGAGCAGACCTATTTCTCCACCTTCAAAAACATGTACTTCAGCGGCGACGGCGCGCGTCGTGACGAAGATGGCTACTACTGGATCACCGGTCGCGTGGATGATGTGCTGAACGTGTCCGGCCACCGTCTGGGGACAGCAGAGATCGAATCGGCGCTGGTGTCGCACCCGAAAATCGCCGAAGCGGCGGTCGTGGGTATTCCACACAACATTAAAGGCCAGGCTATTTACGCTTACGTCACGCTCAACCACGGTGAAGAACCTTCTCCGGAGCTGTACACCGAAGTGCGAAATTGGGTGCGTAAAGAGATTGGCCCGCTGGCAACGCCGGACGTGCTGCACTGGACAGACTCACTGCCGAAAACCCGCTCCGGCAAAATCATGCGCCGTATTCTGCGCAAAATCGCCGCTGGCGATACCAGCAATCTCGGCGATACGTCAACGCTCGCCGATCCTGGCGTAGTGGAAAAACTGCTCGAAGAGAAGCAGGCCATTACCATGCCATCGTAATAATCGTAAAACCCTGCCGGATAGCGGCGCGAAAGCGCCTTCTCCGGCGGGCAAACGCAACCATAACGCTCTCCTTCCAAGGAGAGGAAACAATCACCTCACCCTACAATTCCTAATGGATTTCGTGTTGCAGGAAGGCGGCAAACGCGCACATTCCCAGGCGCAGAGATAGCGATGTGACTGGGGCGGGCACGTGTGGCCAACTCACCGGCAGCGCGCAAGACAACGGGGAGACCTCTGGAGAATTCTGTGATGAATAACATTTATCAACAGATTGAAAACAGTGCGCATTTCAGGGAGTTAGTCGAAAGACGGCAACGGTTTGCCTTTATGCTTTCCATCATCATGCTGATTATCTACGTCGGCTTTATTTTGCTTATCGCGTTTGCCCCGCACTGGCTGGGTACGCCATTACATGCAGGCACCAACGTCACGCGCGGCATTCCGATTGGCATCGGCGTGATTGTGATTTCGTTTGTGCTGACCGGCGTGTACGTCTGGCGGGCAAACGGCGAGTTTGATCGTCTGACAAAAGCGGTTCTGAGCGAGGTAAAAGCATCATGAAGAGAGTCCTGACGGCGCTAGCCGCCACACTTCCCTTTACGGCTCACGCCGCCGATGCCATCACCGGCGAGGTACAACGCCAGCCGACCAACTGGCAGGCGATCATTATGTTCGTCATTTTCGTGGCGCTGACCTTATACATTACGTACTGGGCATCCAAACGGGTGCGTTCGCGCAACGATTACTACACCGCGGGCGGCAATATCACCGGTTTTCAGAATGGGCTGGCAATAGCCGGTGACTTTATGTCAGCGGCCTCGTTCCTCGGTATCTCCGCGCTGGTATATACCTCCGGCTACGACGGCCTGATCTATTCGCTCGGCTTTCTCGTCGGCTGGCCGATCATCCTGTTTTTGATCGCCGAACGCTTGCGTAACCTGGGGCGTTACACCTTTGCCGATGTGGCCTCTTATCGCCTGAAACAAGGCCCCATCCGCACCCTTTCCGCCTGCGGTTCGCTGGTGGTTGTCGCGCTGTATTTGATTGCGCAGATGGTCGGCGCGGGCAAGTTGATTGAGCTGCTGTTTGGCCTGAATTACCACGTCGCGGTAGTGCTGGTTGGCGTGCTAATGGTGCTGTATGTGCTGTTTGGCGGCATGCTCGCCACCACCTGGGTACAGATCATCAAAGCAGTGCTGCTGCTGTTCGGCGCAAGCTTTATGGCCTTTATGGTTATGAAACATGTTGGTTTCAGCTTCAATAACCTGTTCACGGAAGCGATGGCTGTCCATCCGAAAGGCGCGGCCATCATGAGCCCTGGCGGGCTGGTAAAAGACCCGATATCGGCCCTTTCGCTCGGCCTTGGGTTGATGTTCGGCACTGCCGGTTTGCCGCATATTCTGATGCGTTTCTTTACCGTCAGCGACGCGCGTGAAGCGCGTAAAAGCGTGTTATATGCCACCGGGTTTATGGGTTATTTCTACATTCTGACCTTTATTATCGGTTTCGGCGCCATCATGCTGGTGGGCGCAAACCCGGCGTTTAAAGACGCGGCGGGCGTGCTGATTGGCGGCAACAATATGGCGGCGGTGCACCTGGCTGATGCGGTCGGTGGCAACCTGTTCTTAGGCTTTATCTCCGCTGTGGCGTTCGCCACCATTCTGGCGGTGGTCGCCGGGTTAACGCTGGCGGGTGCCTCTGCGGTTTCCCACGATCTCTACGCCAACGTGATCCGCAAAGGCGCGACCGAACGCCAGGAACTGAAAGTGTCGAAAATCACCGTGTTGATACTGGGGATTGTCGCCATTCTGCTGGGCATCCTGTTCGAAAAACAGAACATCGCCTTTATGGTTGGGCTGGCATTCTCGATTGCCGCCAGCTGTAACTTCCCGATTATTCTGCTCTCCATGTACTGGTCGAAGCTGACCACGCGCGGCGCAATGATCGGCGGCTGGCTGGGTCTGTTAACGGCGGTTATCCTGATGATCCTCGGCCCAACAATTTGGGTGCAGATCCTCGGTCACGCCGCACCCGTGTTCCCGTATGAGTACCCGGCGCTGTTCTCTATTGCCGTGGCGTTTATCGGCATCTGGTTCTTCTCCGCCACCGATAACACCGAAGCCGGCAAACTGGAGCGCGAACAGTTCCGTGCGCAGTTTATTCGTTCGCAAACCGGGATCGGTATCGAGCAAGGCCGCGCCCATTAATCTTTTTACCCCGGTCAGTAATGGCCGGGGATCACACTTTCCCGCCTTTTCTCTACCCCTCTTACGCCAGCGCGCTACAGTACCCTCAGCTTATTGAAACAACGTTTTTAATACATCAGCACGTTAATTCATTTATGACTGAAGAGGCTGTGATGAAAAAATATGCTTTAGTGGGAACTGGCGGGCGCGCCGGGCTGTACATTTCCGCCATCGGCGGGCAGTGGAAAGAGAATGCCCGCATGGTGGCGTTTTGCGACAGTAACCAGACGCGCATGGATTACGCCAATCAGCTATTACAAAACGAAGACGCACCGCCCGTTTCCACCTGGAAAGCGGCGCAGTTTGACGCGATGATCCACGAAACCCGACCAGACATTGTTATCGTCACCACCATGGACAGAACCCATGACGACTACATTGTGCGCGCGTTGCACGCGGGCTGCGATGTGATCACCGAAAAGCCCATGACCATTGACGAACAGCGCGCGCTGCGCATCCTCGATGCCATTGAGCAGACCGGGAAAACGGTGCGTGTGGCGTTTAATTACCGCTACGCGCCGCACCACAGTAAAGTGCGTGAATTGCTGATGAACAACACCATTGGCGATGTCTATTCGGTGCATTTCGAGTGGCTACTGAACACTGAACACGGCGCCGATTATTTCCGCCGCTGGCACCGGGAAAAGCGCAACAGCGGCGGGCTGCTGGTGCATAAATCGACCCACCATTTCGACCTGATGAACTTCTGGCTCAACAGCTACCCACAGCGGGTTTATGCCGAAGGCGGGCTGCGTTTTTACGGTAAAGAGAACGCCGAAAAACGCGGCGTCACGCAGTTTTATCCACGCACACACGGCTATGCCGCTGCTCACGATGATCCTTTCGCGCTGCACATGGCGGACAACCCGCAGTTAAAAGCGCTCTATCTCGACGCGGAACATGAAGATAACTACTGGCGCGACCAGAGCGTGTTCAGCGACGGCATCACCATTGAAGATACGTTGTCGGTGCTGGTGAAATACCAGAACCAGTGCCAGTTGAGCTATTCACTGAATACCTACTTGCCGTGGGAAGGGTTAAACGTGGTATTTAACGGCAGCCAGGGACGGCTGGAGATGAAAATCGTCGAGAAATCCTATGTGAACGCCGGTGGCGAACGCGCTAATGAAGGCAGCCTTGAATCCTGCGACATTACCGTGTTCCCGATGTTTGCCGAACCGTGGAAAGCCGCCTTCACCCTTGGCGAAGGCGGTCACGGCGGCGGCGATAACGCCATGCTGGCAGACTTGTTTGGTACGCCAGGCAATGACCCGCTAAAACGCGCCGCCGATCACCGCGCAGGCGCGATGTCGATCCTGACCGGCATTGCCGGGAACATGTCGATGCAGCAGCAACGCCCGGTTAACTTTAACGAGTTCGAACTGGTTGCAAGGCTGAAAAAGCACTGACCTTCCGGCTCCCTGTTGCAAGGCGGGGAGCTAAAACATCACGCTGGCGATCAAGGGCGCAGCCAACACCATTAACACGCCGGAAAGCATCATCACCAGGCTTGCGACTACACCCTCCTGCTGGCCCAGCTCGTAAGAACGTGCGGTGCCCGCGCCGTGCGAAGCCGCGCCAAAACCCGCGCCTTTCGCCACACCTTCACGAATTGATAAACGCAGAAACAGCACATCGCCAACCGCCATGCCAAACACGCCGGTGACTACCACAAACAACGCTACCAGATCCGGCTGGCCACCTATTGGCCCGGCGGCCGCCAGCGCAAAAGGTGTGGTGATTGAACGCACCGCGAGGCTGCGCTGGATCTCATCCGGCAGCGTAAACAGGCGCGCCAGCCAGACCGAGCTGGTCACCGCCACCACCGAAGCAGTGATTACGCCCGCCGAAAGCGACATCCAGTGGCGGCGAATAATCGCCAGGTTGTCATACACCGGCACGGCGAAGGCGATGGTTGCGGGCCCCAACAGCCACATCAGCCAGTGGGATTCCCCGATGTAGTCCTGCCAGGAGATATGACCGAACACCAGCATTAACACCAACAGCAGCGGCGTGAATACCAGCGGCATCAGCGGCAATTTTCGAAAACGGCGGTAGAGGCGTTTATTAAGGAAATAACACACCAGCGTCATCGCCAGGCACAGCAGGCTTAAGGCGAAATCACTCATTTTTCAGCCTGCTGAGTTCAAAGCGGTAGACTTTATCCACCACCCAGGCGGTGGCACCAAGCACCAACAGCGTGCTCAAACCGATCACCATAAAAATGCGCCAGCCTTCCACCATCAACAGTTGTGCGTAATTAACCACGGCGACCACCGCAGGCACAAAGAACAGCAGCATTTCCGCCAGCAGCCAGTGCGCACCGGCGCGCACCCAATTCAGCGGGATCACCCGGCAAAGTATTAACCCCAGCAGCAGTATCATGCCCACCAGATTGGCGGGGAGCGGCAAATGCAGCCACTGAACCAGGTATTGCGCAAAGATAAACAGCCCGGCATAGAGCAACACCTGAACCGGAACCTGTAAACGACGCACAAGGGCAGGCGTAACACGGCTTAACGCCACGTCCATAACGATTTTCCATCAAATAAGCAGGCGGCCAGTATAGAGAGCCCCAATGCACTACTGAAATGAATTAAACTCATCGCATACATAGTTCTAAGGAATAATTATGGACATCAGAACGCTGCGCTATTTCGTGGAGGTGGTGCGTCAGCAAAGTTTCACCCGCGCGGCGGAGCGCCTGTTCGTGACGCAACCGACCATCAGTAAGATGCTGAAAAATCTCGAGGATGAGCTGAACTGCACACTACTTATTCGTGACGGGCGCAAACTCTTACTCACCGATACCGGGCGCGTGGTTTATGAACGCGGCATCGCGATCCTCGCGGAGTTTCGCCAGTTAGAAACCGAACTTGGCGACATCAACCACCTGAACAAAGGGATTTTGCGCCTCGGCATTCCGCCGATGGTCGGCATGCTGATGGCCGGGCCAATCAACCTCTTCAGCCAGCGCTACCCCGGTGTAGAGCTGAAAATTGCTGAATTTGGCGGTCTGACCGTACAGCAGGCGGTGAGCAATGGCGAACTGGATGTGGCGATGACGGCGCTGCCAGTCGAGGAAGAGAGTGGCCTGGCTACGTTGCCGCTGTTCAGCCATGCGATGTGCGTGCTGGTGCCGCGCTCCGGCAGTTGGCTCGAACACGACGTCGTCACGCCGGAAGAGCTCGCCGAACATCCGCTGCTGATCTACAACGAAGATTTCGCCCTGAGCCGCCAGTTGATGTTGCTGTTTCAACAGCATGGCGTGAAGCCGCGTATCGCCGTGCGCAGCGGCCAGTGGGATTTTCTCGCCGCCATGGTGCAAGCGGGCGTGGGCATTGCCATTCTGCCGGAACCGGTCTGCCAGCGGCTGGATAAACAGACGTTGCGCTGGCTCCCGCTACAGAGCGACTTGCGCTGGGAACTGGGGATGATTTGGCGCGAAGGCGTTTACCTTTCGCGCAGTGCGCAGGCGTGGCTGCAATGTTGTAAAGGATTCTGGCTGGATGAGAAAAGCGAGTAGTGGATGAATCAGGCCGGACAGCGCATAAACGGCTGCCCGGCGCAGGGCTTACTTATTCTCTAACAGTAGCGCTTCCAGCAGGTCGAGATCGTGCAGCAATTTTTGCAGCGTCTCGTTACTGATCTGTCGGGTTGCGCGCAGATGGTAAAGCTCGGCGCGCTCTGAGCGCAGCGCCGCCAGGCGAAAGCGGCGTTCCAGATTCTCTTCCTGCAGCGAACTCTCAACGTTATTGCGCCCGTCGGCGCGACGTCGCAGGTTCCCAATCACCCGCGAACTCACTTCCGTAAGTAACTGGTTATCGATGTTCTCTTCGGTGTCAGCCGCCAGGCGTTCTTCCATCTTCTGAATCGCCACAATCGCCACATCCGCGGTTGCCGCGCGCGCCATCCGTTCCTCTTTGTACTGCTGCGCGTGGTCGCGCACTTCAACATGCTGCAACAGCGCGGGCAGTGCGATAACGCCAACAAACAGCGAGAACAGAATCACCCCGGCGGCGAGGAACACCAGTTCATAGCGCGCCGGAAAGACATCGCCACTCGGCAACAACAACGGAATGGAGAGCACACCGGCAAGCGTTATCGCCCCGCGCACCCCGGCAAAGGTAGCAATCAGCAGCTCGCGGTCGCTCCACGAAGCAAACTCCATCGGTTTTTTTACCAGGAAGCGCCTGCTGAATCTCTTCATCGTCCACAGCCAGCCGAAACGTACCAGCATCAGCGCCACGTAAATCAGCACGATATCGGTAAATAACATCCAGGTTTCGACGTTCGGATCGGCTTCTGCCGCCACCAGCGAAGACTCCAGAATGCCCGGCAACTGCAAGCCTAATAGCAAGAACACCATGCCGTTAAAGACGAACTCCAGCATCGCCCAGGTACTGTTGGCGCGCAGACGCATTGCCAGCGGCGCAGAGCGCATCACGCCGGAACGGGTGATAGTCATCCCCGCAGCGACCGCCGCAAGGATGCCGGAAAAGCCGATATGTTCCGCAATCAAATAGGAGGCGAACGGCAGCAGAAACAGCAGAACGATTTGCGTTGCCGGTTCATCACCGCCCCAACGGCTGAGAAAACGCAGCGAGCGACCATACAGCCAGCTCACCACAAATCCGGCCAGCAGACCGCCGATTGCCACTTTGAAAAACTCAAGCGTCGCGCCACCCACGGTGAACACCATGGTGCCCATCACCACCGCCACGGCGAATTTCAGCGACACCAGGCCCGAGGCGTCATTCATCAGCGCCTCGCCCTGTAAAATACCCATGATTTTCTTCGGAATACGCCCTTCTCCGACAATGCCGGAAAGCGCTACTGCATCGGTTGGCGACAGCACCGCCGCCAGCGCAAAGGCGGGCACCAGCGGAATGCCAGGCACCATCCAGTAAATTAAGAAGCCGATCCCGACCACGGTGACCACCACCAGCGCCAGTGCCAGGCCAAAGATTTCGCGGCCATGCTCGAGGAACTCGCGCGTGGGTGTTTTCCAGCCGTCGGCAAACAACAGCGGCGGAATAAACAGAACCAGGAACAGTTCCGGGTCGAATTCCACATGCAGGCCAAAGGTGGGAAAGGCCAGTAGCGCGCCGATGGCGATTTGCATCAGCGGAAGCGGGATTTGAAATGGAAGAACACGAGTCACTACGCCAGAAAGCGAGACGACAAGGGTCATGATGAGAATGGTAAAAAATATTTCCATGCGTTCCCTGTTTGCGATGTGTTGTTATAAAGGCCTCAGACCTTGATGCCAGAGCCTTCAGCTTAACGCAAAGAAACCGGGCTGTGGGCAAAAAAATGGGCAACCGAAGTCGCCCATTGTGTAAAGATTTACGCTCAACGTCCTCTGCCCACAGGAAGAGGAAAAGCGATGTTAGATTGCCCAGCCGCCCGCATAGAAAGCCACCAGCGCGATGGCAATCACCACGGTGCCGATGTTCAGTTTGCGCCACTCACCGGATACCACGCGGCCAATCACCAGCGAAGCAAAACCGATCATGATGCCGGTTACAATGTTGCAGGTCAGCACGATAAACACGGCAGTAATCAGGCCCGCCATCGCATCGACGAAGTCGGCAAAATCGATTTTCGCCACATTGCTCAGCATCAGCAGACCAACGTACATCAGCGCCGGTGCCGTTGCGTAGGCCGGAACCAGGTAAGAGAGCGGCGAGAGGAACAGGATCAGCAGGAACAGCACGCCCACGGTGATCGCCGTCAGACCGGTTTTACCACCTGCTGCCGTACCCGCCGCAGATTCGATATACACCGCCGCGGGTGCCGCACCAACTAAACCGGAGAAGACGCTGCTCAGGGAGTCGGTGGTCAGCGCTTTGCCGCCATCGATAATCTGGCCATCTTTACCCAGCAAGTTTGCCTGGCCCGCCACTGCACGGATGGTGCCGGTGGCGTCAAATACCGCCGTCATCACCAGCGCCAGCACGCTTGGCAGCACCACCGGATTCAGCGCGCCCATGATATCGAGGCTGCCGATCAGCGAGTTGCCTTTGTCATCGCTCAGCGACGGCATGGCGAAGATGCCAGAAAAATGCACGCTCGGATCGAAAATCAGACCCACAATCGACACGCCAATAATCGTCAGCAGAATGCCACCCGGTACTTTCAGTTTTTCCAGGCCGATAATCACCGCCAGACCAATCAGCGACATGATCACCGGGAAGCTGGCAAAGTGGCCAAGCGTAACCGGCAGGCCATCCAGCGGGTTCTTGATAACCAGGCCCACGCCGTTAGCGGCGATCAACAGCAGAAACAGGCCGATACCAATACCGGTGCCGTGCGCAACGCCCTGCGGCAGGTTGCGCAGGATCCAGCTACGAATGCCGGTGGCAGAGATAACGGTAAACAGCACCCCCATCAGGAACACCGCGCCAAGCGCGACCGGTACGCTGATATGTTGACCCAGCACCAGGCTGAACGCGGTAAAGGCGGTCAGAGAGATCGCGCAACCGATAGCCAGCGGCAGATTCGCCCACAGGCCCATCACGATGGAACCAACACCGGCTACCAGGCAGGTGGCGACAAACACCGCAGCCGGTGGGAAACCGGCTTTACCCAGCATGCCAGGGACGACGATGACCGAGTAGACCATCGCCAGGAACGTGGTTAAACCGGCAACGATTTCCTGACGAACAGTGCTGCCACGGGCAGAAATTTTAAACAGTGCGTCAAGCGAACCGCCGGTACGCGCAGAAGGCGTAGACATAGAAACATCCCCTGAGAATTTTATTGTGCGTTGGTATGCGTGGTGGACAGTCCACTGCCGGTTAAACGTCATCTCCCTGTGCTGCGTTGTGACAAGGGGCCACAAAAAAGCAAACGTTTAACTCCGCGCATACAACGGTTGGTCAAAAAAAGGCAAACGATTATCCAGCGTTTATATGGCGCTTTTCAACTGAACTTTGCCGCTTTTTGCGAAATTTCGCGCGAAGCGGCGAAGAAGTGCCCGGCTGATGCGCAAACGTTATCGTCGGTGCGCAACTTTGCAACATTTGCCGATCGTTTTTAGCCGCCTGGCAGAGCAAATGGTCCACCCTGTACAATGGCTCGCTGCCAGGCCGGACGCATCTCTACCCGTTTTTTCCATGCGCGCAAATTGGGCAAATCATCCACGCCACCGCGCGACAGCAGCGCGAACACCGGGAAACTCATCTGAATATCCGCCATGCTCAGTTGGTTTCCTACAAACCAGCTATGCTGCGCCAGTTCGCCCTCGATAAAGCGCGCATGGTTTTCAATTTGCTGTTTCAGGAACGCTTTATCGACACCCTGAGCGAGGAGTTTGCCAATGCTGCGAATCCCGAATGGTACCGGAGGTTTACCCAGGCTATTCATCACCAGTTTCATTAATAGCAATGGCATCAACGAACCTTCGGCATAGTGCAGCCAGAAGCGGTAATCCAGCTTCTGCTTTGTCTCCTGCGGTTTAAAGCGCTGCTGTAGATCGTAGGTTTCCTGCAAATATTCGAGGATCGCCCCAGATTCAGCGAGGATCAGTCCGTTATCTTCCACCACGGGCGATTTACCGAGCGGGTGCACTTTTTTCAGAGATTCTGGCGCCAGCATCGATTTTTCTCGCTGATAACGGACAATTTGGTACGGCACGCCCAGTTCTTCTAACGCCCAGAGCACGCGCTGGGATCGCGACTGATTAAGGTGATGCACCGTAAGCATGGTTTTCTCCAGAGGATTTATACAAATTAACTATAGAAAACCCACACTTATACAGGCGAAAAAAAAGACAAAAATAATTGCTCAAAAAAGTAGCAATTATGCGACCGTGGCCTACACTAAAAGTGTCAGCACAACCCGGAACCTCCAACATACTGAGGGGTGCTGGTGTCGGGGGAAACCCTCCCGTAACAGAGCGGGATAGAGTGAAAGACAAAGACCGGAAAACGACTAAAGCGCCCCAACGGGCGCTTTAGTTTTTTGTACGTTTCAATCGTCTTCCAGCAAGCGCGCACCGGTGCCCTGCTGCCCAAGTTGGTCACCAGGGTTACGCAGCGGACAATCACTGCGCGACAAACACCCGCAGCCAATGCAGCCATCCAGCTCATCACGTAATGCCACCAGCGTATGGATGCGCCTGTCCAGCTCTTCGCGCCACTGTGATGACAACTGTTTCCACTCTTTCTTGCTTAGTGTATGCCCTTCCGGCAGCACACCAAACGCGTCGCCGATAGTCGCCAACGGAATACCAATCCGCTGGGCAATCTTAATGATCGCCACATAGCGCAGCACATCACGCGTATAGCGCCGTTGATTGCCGGTGTTGCGGATACTTTTGATTAAGCCTTTGCTCTCATAAAAGTGCAGCGCAGAGACGGCAACTCCGCTGCGCTTCGCCACTTCACCAGGGCTGAGTAAGGCTTTAATACGTGGCGTTTTCTTTTCCATAAAACCTCTTTACCTCAAGTTAACTTGAGGAATTATACTCGCTCCCAGACAAAACGACGAATCGGGAAATGAGGAAGCCATATGTCCCATCAGCAAATTATTCAGACACTTATTGAATGGATTGATGAACATATCGACCAACCAATGAACATTGATGTAGTCGCCAGAAAATCAGGTTATTCAAAGTGGTATTTACAGAGGATGTTCCGCACGGTCATGCGTCAAACGCTGGGTGACTATATTCGCCAGCGCCGTTTAGTGCTGGCAGCGGAAGCGCTGCGAACAACGCAGCGGCCTATTTTTGATATTGCGATGGATTTGGGATATGTCTCACAACAGACGTTTTCACGCGTCTTTCGCCGGGAGTTTGATCGCACACCCAGCGATTACCGACATCATGCCTGATGGACGATTACTTTAACGAAGGCGGCTGCTGTACCCAGCGTTTAAATTCCTGCGACGGCAGCGCCTTTGCAAAGTGCCAACCCTGACAGAACTGTACGCCGCGCTTTAACAGCCACGTGACCTGCTCCGCCGTCTCGACCCCTTCCGCAATAATCTTCAGACGCAGGCTCTGCGCCATCTCAATAATATGTTCCGCAATCAGATGGCTGGTGCTGTTGGTCGTCAGCGTATCAATAAAAGATTTGTCGATTTTCAGGATATCGACATTCAGCGAGTAAAGGTTGTGCAAATTCGAATAACCGGTACCGAAATCATCAATCGCCACTTCGTAACCCGCCTGGCGAAACGCCTGAATAACCGGCGTGGTTTTCGGGACATCAATAAACCCACGCTCGGTCACTTCAATCTTAATCTGCTCAGCGCGCACCGCATGCATCTTGGCTTTATTGGCAATCAATGAAATCAGGCGCGACGAGTGAAAATCAGCGGCAGAGAGATTAATCGAGATATAAAGGTGCGGCATCACTGCCAGGAAATCGCCCAAATCGCTGAACAATTCGTCGACGACATAATCGGTAATCCGCTCAATCATGCCCTCTTTTTCTGCCAGCGGAATAAACTCCGCCGGGCTCATGACCGGCCCATTAAACCCAGGCCAGCGCAATAACGCTTCCGCGCCAACGCAGGTGCCATTTTTGATATCGATAATAGGTTGGTAATGAAGGCGAAGCTGGCGTCGGATTAACGCCCGGTGGAGCATACGGCGTGGAGAGTTAAACTCCTGCCGTGTTCGCGACAATATTAATAGCAGAATAACGCTGCCAATCACGCCCAGCGGCAGCGTTAATGTGACCTGGTGGTAAAAAGATTGAAAATAGCGGTTGCTGGAAGTCGAAACAATAATCGCTGTCGGACGATTCTCCGAATGCACAATGGTATAAAAGCGCTGATCCTGCTGGAACGTTAAATCGTCGTTGCGTAACAACGTAGCTAACTTATCAAGATGCGCATTCTGGCTGACGGAAAAAAACTGACGCGTAACGGTATCGTAAATACCGTAAGCCAGATCAGTATTGTCTGATGCCACATCGCTGTAAGTGAGCGGATTAACGACCGCCACATAATTTCCGCGCTGCATGTACACCATCTTGTAGCCTGCGTAAAAAGGCGTATCGCGAAAATAATAAATAGCAATATCGGGCGCGGGTTTATAATCCGCTGGTGAAATAGTATACGATTGCGTGGGCGTTATTACGCTCGAACATAAAAAGTGATCGCCACGGGCATAAATTAAATCCGAAACATACATGCTGCCGCGCACGATATTGAGCATGGCCGCGCGGTGTTCCGGTGCGCAAATTTGCCCGTGATAATTTTCCGCCGCACTGCGAACCGTATCCACTTGTTGGATAACGCGCTCCGTTTTATTTAGTGCTAATTGGGCGAACGATCGAAGTTGTGTACTTGTTTCATTAACCGCACGGATATGCGCAAACCATAGCGATAGCACCAGCGGTAGAAGTACTACCGTGATGATCCCGACGACGCTGAGTATCTTGCGACGCACGCTATGATTCATGTCCGCCTATATCCATGCATTTAAAGTGCCTTTTTAATGTTTGGCAGGATGCTTTGATAAACAGGTGATTACGTTGCATGAATCAAACGACATTAGCAACTGACTTTTCTAATTAAAAACCTAATATTTGGTTATGACCAGAATACGCGACCATAAAGCAAACTCAGAGTGTGTCCAATGTTTATATTAAGGAAAATATTAATCCATTCGTGTAGGGGTGTTTTAACTTAATACAACAGAGTATCGCTGATTAAGCCAAACTGGCCGCAGGATAAAAAAAAGGCGAGCCATCCGGGTATTTTTTCATCTGCCGATAGCAGGCCTTCATCATCTCTTCTTTATTTATAAAAAAGCGTCAACCACCACGGTTTTACTGCGTCCTGCGCGTTTAGCATCGTACAAAGCGTTATCTGCAAGCGTAAGTAAAACTGAAGTATCTCTCTCTTCACCCGTGACGAATACTAAACCAGCGCTAAAGGATAAGGCTATCTTTTCACCATTGCTAAACAATGGATTTCGCGCCAATGAAGCGCGAACCTTTTGGCTAAAACGCAGCGCCATTTTACTGAGGGTATGCGGCATTAAAATCAGAAATTCCTCACCGCCCAAACGACCAAAAATATACGATGGATCGCAATGTTCGCGGATCTGATCGCAAAAGTGGATCAATGCAGCGTCACCCGTTAAATGCCCCCAGCGATCGTTGATGCTTTTAAAATAATCCAGATCCAGCATCAGCAGGCTGAAGTGGCTACGCGGCTCGTCTGGCCGACATTCCACCAGCGCCTCTTTCAGCTTACGCAGCATGGAAAAACGATTATAGCAGCCGGTCAGATCGTCAATGGTGGCTTTCATTTCCAGTTGCCGTTCTGCTTTTTTGCGCTCGGTAATATCAAGGCCAATGCTGAGGACAGAGTGATCCGGCAGTTGAATATTCGACCAGAGTACAGTCAGCACCTGGCCATCGCGGCGTACCGGGTGCCATTCGTGCATGTCGACGGCCGGAGATGTATTAACCGAAGCGCGAACTTTTTGTCGAACTTCGGGGTCAGGGAAAAATAACGCTAATGGATCGGTCTGCTGATTGAGTTCATTGATGCTCCAGCCGAATAAGCGTTCGCACTCACCGTTCCATAATACGCAGCGGTTGCTTTTATCAAAAGAGTTCATCAAAACCGGGGCGCGTTCAAATAAAGCTTTATATTGCGTCACAATGCGCTGCATCTCTTTTGCCGTGCGTTCTCTGGTGACAATTTCAGCAAGATAATTTTTTAGTTTCTCGACCAAGACAATAACGACATTCTTCACAATGGATAAAGAGTTCAAGGGCTGAGAAAATGCCAAAAAGAAAAAACCTTCAAGACCCGATTCTTTATAGTTTAATTTACAAAGAATACCGCTACTTAATTTTCTGGCTGCAATTTCATGATGCGGGAATAATAAATTTCCGGCATGCCGTCGCCAGCAAATGACTCGCCAGGCACGTTGATTCCGTTGCAGTTGAGACTGCTCAAGAAAGGTTTGAACATCCTGCAACGTGCAGCCAGGTGCACCTGCACTGACGAACTGCCACGCGTCATCCTGCCGGATAACCACCCACGCAAGCGTGGATCCAAGTGCTGCATTGATTGCGCGTAATATCTCTTCCATTGAACGTTGCGCGGTGAGCCAGGGCATCAGCCTGGCCAGAACCGACAACGCCGCATCAGCGTCCCCAGGAGGCACGGCGGAATTTTCTATTTTCATATTTTTTCATTCGCAGGTTATAAGACGCAAAACCAGCTTTAAATGATGTCATCAGGAAAAAAGAAGAGGCGGCCATCAATTCAGTCAGCGCAACTGCACGCACAAATATCTTCCTCACGCATAAAGAACGTGATGAAAAAGAATATATCAATAAAGATCAAAACCCTGAATCATCATTCACAGGCTAATAAGATTAGCCTCAAAAGCATAATATATGCAACACAAACTGTAAACGTTGTGGCAATTAGGATGCTAAATATCACTCAAATGTATTAGGTTGCGAAAACGTTAATTCCCGCGAACTAATAAATATATTGGCGATATATTTTCGAACAAAATAGCGCCAATACTGTGCAAAAAGCACGTTTTTTGCACTGGCGAATAAATCAACAAATGTGATATAGTTCACACATTACTGAAACGGAAAACGCCGTTTCATTTCGTTGTGCTACTCGCGGATCTTCAGCATTGCCACTCGCGCAATGTGCTTGTCCGCCCGGTATTCGGTTCTTTCTGAGGATGGTTTGATGGCTACCTTTACCGCCAGCGTCGTACTTATTCGCTGGCAGTTGCTGAGTGCAGTGTTGATGTTTATGGCCAGTACGCTGAATATTCGTTTCCGTCGTGCTGATTATATTGGTCTGGCAGTGATCAGCAGCGGCATGGGCTTAGCGGCGGCATGCTGGTTTGCCACCGGTCTGCTGGGCATTACGGTGATAGATCTCTCCACGACCTGGCATAACCTGGTCGTCGTTATGGAAGAGATCGCGGAAAAAGCGCCCCCCGAGTGGCCAATGATTGTAACGTGATTGCTTAAAGCGCCTGCGGGCGCTTTTTTATTTCCACGGTTGCCATTTTTCTAAGCAACGCTCTTTCGCATAAGTATAAACAACGGATCTGCGCCAGCGGCCGATCTTTACTGGCATTGGCATATTGGCTTACCGGCGCGCAAACAGGCGAACAGCCATTCGCTTTCAAAACGGCTCAGGCGGATGAACAGCATCTTATTGTCATCCAGAGTTGTTAAGCGGGAAGAAACGCTCGTTGACCCAAGCGAAAAAAACACAGATGCCCGATAAGACTCTGCTTAGCGGGCATCTGCATTTTTACTTCGGCACCACGATTGTTTTATTCAAGGATGCGGCTTTCCCACGGTCGCCAGAGCGGGTGGAATTTCTGTGGTTGATAGTGCGTCATTTCGCGCTTGCCGAAATAGAACAGCGCATCCATCTCATTTTTTATCACCACCATATTTGAACCGTCCGCATGCCCGCCAACGGTCACCGAACCGTGATAACCTTTTACCGGCACACCGGTATAATTCGCCAGTTTTTGTGCGAAAGAATCGATCCCCCCTTCCGCACCGTGACAGCTTAAGCATCGGATGTTCTTAAACCTCACATCGCCAGCCAGTTCCAGCGTATCCAGCGCCACATCAAACGGCGCTTTTATACCGCCAGCGACCTGCAGTCCGGTGGTGCTGTCACCGTTTGGTGTAAAAATACCATGGCCGATGATATTCAGCCGCGGCTCACCCTTATAGTTATCGGTGAAAAACATATACATATTCGGGTCATTTAACGGGCCGTCGCGACGCACGATATTGATTTCGCCGGATAATGTCACCGTCCCCATTTCTTTCTCACCCACATCCGCGCCAACTTTAGCAATATCAGAAAATCGTTTGATGTTCATTTTTGACGATGCCACGGGATCGGAAAAATTCTTTCCTCCCGCTTGCGGTAATGAAACATGTAACTCATCCGGGCCAGCGGATTCAGGTAGGGCGCGGCTTAACGACTTGCTGCCGGGAATATTCGTTTCCGTTGTTGGGTTTAATGGCCTTGCCATCGCCATCTTCGGTTCCGCAATCGCGGGTTTGATCTCACCGTGAGGACCTTTAGACGTGCCGGAGGGTCTTTCAGTCAGCCGCGCAGCGCCCGCACCAGGAAGCGACCGCAAACCACCAGGGTATTCCGGCAGCGGGCCACCTAAAACAGCGCCCAGAAAAACCTCCTGCAAACTTTCACCCAACGTGGGCAGCGGTATTTTTCCTTCGTCTTTCGGTATCCGGGAAGCGTCCGGTTTTTTATCACCGGTTCGCCATGAATAATGCCGTTGTTGAAACGCCTCAAAAGATTCCTTCGAAGGGGCGTAGGCCGGTTCCTGCTGAACTGCCTTTTGCGTTTTGTCTTCGTAGGGTGAAATATCATAAGGTTTAAATACATCAATCGCTGCCGGGCCTTTGATATCCATACATTTTCCTCCGACTATTGCCGTCTTGTTTTGGCTGCTTGCGTTGCGCCACAGCTATCTAGTAAGTGGCCCGGCACACGCCTTTTCGTGACGTCGTCAGATAATTATTTCCCCAGTTTCGACAGCATTTCCGGGCGCATAAATTTATGGATAACCAGCATAAACAGCACCGACGGCACCAGCAGGATCAGCGCGGTGATGGATGAAACCTGGTAGTTGCCCGACATACTGGCGGTATAGAGCAAAATGGGCAGCGTGGTGATATCCGGTGCGCCAACAAAAAAGGTGGCGGTAAACTCATCCAGCGATTCCAGGAACACAAAGATGCTGGCGGCAATCAGCCCAGGCGCGGCCTGCGGCAAAATGATATGGAAAAACGTGTAAACCGGCCCGGCGCCCAGGTTGCGCGAGGCGCGCGCCAGCAGCGGATCGAGTGAAGAGAACGCCGCCACGCTTATCCAGATCGAATACATCAAGCCGTGAACGCTGTGTACCAGCACCACGCCCGCCACCGTGCCGTTCAGCCCCCATTGGTAAAACAGCCGCGCTACGTTCATATACACCGTCAGGTTGGGAAACGCCTGCGGGATGAGAAACAGCAGCATAAAGAAGGCGCGACACGGCATGGATCGGTGCGACAGCGCGTAACCTGCCGGAATGGAAATCAGCAGGCAAACCAGCACCGATAGCACGGCGATCAGCACGCTGATGGAGAGCGAACCCGACACATCGCTGTAAGGGCTAAACACCTGGCTCCAGTATTTTAATCCCCACTGACTCGGCAAGGTGTGCGGGAAAAACCAGCTCTCCGCCACTGTCCAGATAAGCAGGTTCAACAGCGGGCCAAACAGCGCCAGCACCAGAAAAGTGAGCAACAGGGTTTGCAGCAGAAAACTGCCGTGGAGTTTTTGTCGAAGCGTGGTCATCACTGCGCTCCTTTCGCATGCAGGCTGTGACGCAAATAGAACCAGGAGAGCGCCGCACAAATCAGATAGGAGATCACCCCCATCGCATTTGCCACCGGGTAATCACCGTAAGAGTTAACGCGAAACGCCATATCGACCGTCATCATGGTTGGCGTGCCGGTGCCGATCATCAGCGGCACGGAAAGTACCGACATCATCGTCACCGTGGAGAGCACCATCGCCACGCCAATTGTTGGCAGCACCTGCGGCAAAATGATGTCGAACAGGATGCGTAAGCGCGACGCGCCGAGGTTTTTTGCCGCCAGAATATGCGACGGATCCACCGCCGACATCGCGCCGCAAATCAGTAACGTCGAGAACGCCATCTGCTTCCAGACAAAAGTAATGATTATCCCGCTCCAGCCCAGCAGCGAAGTGGTGTCCATCGGCGTTAACAGCCCACTCGCCACCAGCACATTGTTCATCAGGCCATTTTTGGCGAGGAAGGTGCGCATCATTTGCGCGGTCACAATAAACGGAATAAACAGCGGCAAGCGGTATAAAAATGCCAGCGTCTTAACGATGCCGCGAAACGGCGACAACACAATAATGGCGGAAATCGTTATCGACAGCAGCGCCAGTATTGCCAGTGAAACCAGTACGATAAGCACAGTGAAGAGAATATCGTTCGAGTAGAGCGCAAAGACTTTATCAAAATGCGCCAGCGTGAAGGTCTGCGTATCACTGGTGAACGCCGAGATCAGCGAAAAGCCCAGCGGCCAGAGGAAAAAGACGGCTATCAGCAGCGTCGCCGGGCCAACCAGTAAGAAGTATTTAAAGGTGTGTCGCATGGTGAACCTGAATAATCACAGCAAAAAATGCCCGGGCGAAATGCCCAGGCACATCCGTCACTCAGTTAGAAACCTGGCTCTCGTAGCCCTCTTTGATATCGTCAAAGTACGGCGTGATCGGGAAGCTTTTGCCATATTTGGCTAAATCATCCGGCGAGATTTCCGCAAATAATTTCTGCCAGGTGGCGGCGTCCAGCTTCTCTTTCACGTATTTCGCGTCAATACCCGGATACCAGTTGAACTGCTTCACAATGCCCTGCGCCTGCACGTCCGGGCTGGTTGCCAGCGCAATAAACGCCTGCGCCAGTTTGGCCTGCGCCGCATGTGCCGGAACGACGTAATACATCGGCTGGCCCGGCATCCCCGGGGAGATTAACGCCAGTTTGATCGACGGCGGCACTTTGCCTTGATCTTTCCAGCTATAGAACATATCGACCCACACCGGCCCCATAGTGATTTCGCCGCGGCTAAGCATATCCAGCGTTCCGGCGTTACCCGGCGTGAAAGTGACGTTTTTGTTGAATTCTTTCAGTTTGGCGAACGCCTGGCCCCAGGTTTTTTCTACGCTTTTGTCATACGGCAGCGCGGAAAGACGGGCCGCATCGGTGCCATAAGCGTAAATCCAGCCGACCACGAAGCTGACGCCGGACATGCCGTTTTTAATGCCGTTATAGCCAAAGGCTTTCGGGTTTTTCTGCGACCACTGCACCAGTTCGTCGTAGGATTTCGGCGGTGTTTTAATCAACTCGCTGTTATACGCGATAGCCGTCTGGCTTAAAAACATCGGCATCACGTAGCCATCCACGTTAACGCCCAGCGCGTTTTTGGCGTTCTCCGCCGTGACCATCGAGCCGGTGTTAATGGCGTGGCGGTATTTATCCAGCAGCCCTTTTTCCACCAGTTGACCACCCGCCGCCTGGTGCACTACCGCGACGTCAATGTCCCAGTTTTTCGCGCCGCTCTGCTGTTGCGCCGTCAGTTTTTCGACAATCTTGTTCGAGCCAGCATCGCCCGGCCCGGTGCCAATCACCTGCACTTTCACGCCTGGATGGGCGGCTTCAAACTTTGGCCCCAGCCAGGTTTTAACGTAGTCGACCATATTTTGATCGCCGGCCGTCGCCACATTGAGTACCGTTTCGGCGCTGGCGGTGTGTACTGCACCCAAACAGAGTGCGGCGATGACAGCAAGTTTCGTTTTTACAGACATGATGTATCCCCAGGAAAAGAGTGTGTTGTTTGGCACGACTACGTGTTGGCAAAAACATGCAGCGCCGTTTCCGGCACATGCAAAATCACAGGCGTTCGGGCAGGCCAGAACTGCGTGGAATCCGCGAGAAAAATCTGCCCGTTGCAGCGCACGCTATGGCGATACTGATGGCCGAGAAACGCGCTCTCCTCCACCACGCCATCCAGTACCAGCCCCGGCTGTTCCGGCTGCGTTAACGGGTGGTGCATATTGACGTCTGAACTGCGGAAATAGAGCGTTTCCCCGCCCGCATCAGCCCGCGTCATGCAGTTATCCGCGCCCATAAAATCCGCGACAAACGGCGTTGCCGGGCGGTGATAAATATCTTCCGGCGTCCCCATTTGTTCGATGCGCCCGTTATTCAGCACCGCAATTCTGTCGGCCATCACCAGTGCCTCTTGTTGATCGTGCGTGACGATTAACGAGGTGAAACCGAGCTTTTTTTGCAGCGCTTTGATCTCATGGCGCACGTTGAGGCGCACTTTGGCGTCCAGGTTCGACAGCGGCTCATCCAGCACCAGCACATCCGGCTCAATGGCTAATGCGCGCGCCAGCGCCACGCGCTGACGCTGGCCGCCGGAAAGCGCCGTCACTTTTATATCCGTATAATTTTCAAGGTTGACGATTTTTAATAATTCCTGCACACGTTGCGCAATCGCCTCTTTTTTAACGCGACGGACTTTCAAGCCATAACCAATATTTTGTGCGACGGTAAAATGCGGCCATAAGGCGTAACTCTGAAACACCATCGTAATATTTCGCTGCTCCGGCGTGCTATGAGTAATATCCCGACCATTAACGGAAACACCACCAGAACGCACCGGAATAAAACCACATAACGCATTGAGTAGCGTCGTTTTTCCGCAACCAGACGGCCCAAGTAGCGCAATCATTTCGCCCTTTTCCACAGCGAGATGAATATCGTGAAGAACGATATTTTCGCCATAGCCAATTTTCAGTTTTTCAATCTGTAAATAACTCACGGGCGTTCCTTTCTTCAACTTTTCTTTCATCGATGAACACGTGTTCATTTATTTGTAAAAAAAATGCAACTTTGCACCGACATTATGTGAGCCTACTTTGTCGTCTATTTGTGACAGTTTGATTAAGTGCGCAATAATTTTGGTGGAGCGAAATGAAAATAGATGTTCTGGGCTGTGGTAGCGCCTTCTCATTGCAGCAAAACACCTCGGCGATCCGCGTTATTGATAACGAAAACCGCCAGTTGCTGATCGACTGTGGCCCGACAATCCCGCGCGCGCTCTGGCAGCGTGGCGGCGACGTGAACGACATTGATGCCATTTACTTCACCCACGTTCACCCGGATCACTGCACCGGGCTGACGGCGCTGTTGAATTACTGGAAAAGTTTTCAGCGCCGTAAGCCGCTGATCATCTGGTCGCTGCGCGAGCAGCGACCGGTGCTGATAAAACTGGCGAGCCTCGCTAACTGGCCGGCAAACGACCTCTGTTTCGATATCGAATGGCGCGACAGCGAAGCCGAATGGCAGTGGCAAGGCTGGCACATGCGCACCGCGTTTACGCACCATGAGCTGCCTAATCTCGCCCTGCGAATCGAGGCAGACGGCCACACGCTGTTCTACAGTGGCGACGGACGTCCAACACCGGAAAGCATCGCGCTGATGCACAACGCCTGCCTGGCGTTTCAGGAGTGCGCTTCGGCAACAGCATTGCCCAATGACGCCTCGCACGGCGATTTCCCCGGCTGCCTCGCGCTGTTCGAACAATTGCGCTTACCGCGCCTGGGGTTGTACCACTGCAACGACGCCGCCTTGCCCGCGATTGAGCAGGCTTGCACGCCGTATCCGGGTTTGTTTCTCAGCCATGATGGTTTCGCCACCGATCTCAGCAGCCGCGCGGAGGGGAAAGTGTGAGCCAGACGTTACGCAAACAAGCAGTAACCGCCGAAGACGTGGCGAAGCGCGCGGGCGTGTCCCGCGCAGTGGTGTCACGCGCACTCAGCAGCAACGGCAGCATTTCGCCCGCCACCAAAGAGAAAGTGCTGCGCGCCGCGCAGGAGCTTGGCTACCAGGTCAATTTCCTCGCTCAAGGACTTAACCGCCAGCGCAGCCACTTAATTGGCGTGATTGTCGCGCGCATTGGCGACCCGTTTCGCAGCCATCTGCTGGAAGGCTTGCTGCATGAAATTCAGCGCCGTGGTTACCAGGCGCTGGTCACGGAGATCACCGGCGAGCAGGATTTGGTCACTACACTGCGCCGTTTTACCCAGTTTCGCGTTTCCGGTGTGATCGTCACCTCCGGCCAACCGCCAGAAGCGATTGTTAACGAGTGCGTCAGCCAGCGTATTCCGGTCGTCGGCATCAACCGCCACCCGGATATTCCGTTGGTCGATTTCGTCTGTTCCGACAACGTTTCCGGCGCGCGCCAGGCCGCTGAACAGCTTTATCACTCCGGCTGCCGCCGTTTCGGCTGGCTCAACAATTGCGGATCGACCTGGGCGGGTATTCAGCGCGGCGAGGCTTTTTTCCAGGCGTTGCAGCAACTCGGCGTGGATACTCAGCAGCAGGTACGTTGGTTTGACGCGCGCGAAGAGGGTTACGACGGCGGTTTTCAGGCCGCGCAGGAGAGCGATGCTGATCTGCCGGAGGGCATATTTTGCGCCAACGCGCAGCTAGCCTGTGGTTTTCTCGACGGCATGCGCCAGCGCGGCAAATCCGCGCCAGCCGATTTTCACCTGATAGGTTTTGATAACACGCCGCAGAGCGGCCAGTTCAGCTACCAGTTAACCACGCTGCATCAGGATGTGGCGGAGATTGCGAACCGGGCGCTGACGCGTTTGCTGGAGCGGGCGAAAAATCCTTTACAGCCTTCCCGCGTTGAGTGGGTTAAGGTGAAACTGATCCACCGACAAACATCGCCACAGATTGGCTAAGAGTCCAGATATGACAGAAGAGTTTACCCAGGCGCTGTGCGCGCTGATTCGTCGTCTCGGTCAGGAGGCGAAACAGCTTCGTGATAACGGGCTGACCATCGAACAAAAAGGCCGCCAGGATTTTGTCTCCCAGGCGGATGTGTATGTCGAAACCGAGCTGCGCGCCTGGCTGAAAGCCGAACGCCCGCAGGACGGCCTGCTCGGCGAAGAGCGCGGGCTGGAGCCGGGCAGCGACGGCGTATGGGTTATCGACCCGATTGATGGCACCACTAACTTTATTCTCGGCATGGATTACTGGTGCATTTCCGTCGCTTACGTGCGCGACGATGCCATCAAACTGGGGGTGATTTACGCCCCGGATCGCAACGAGTTTTTCTTCGCCGAAAGCGGCAAAGGCGCGTTTTTAAATGACAAACGCTTAACCCTAACCGAGCCGGATGCCGACGCGGTAGTGCTCGGCATTGGCCGCTCCAGCCGCACTACAGCGCGCGAATATACGCAAACCATCGAGACGTTGTTTGAACATGGCGTGGAGCATCGTCGTTTTGGTGCGGGCGCATTAATGCTGGCGCACGTTGCCGCCGGCCAGGTGCATGGTTATTTCGAAGCGCACCTGCACAGTTGGGATGCGCTGGCGGGGCTGGTGATTATTAAAGAAGCGGGCGGCATGCATAACGATTTTCTTGCCAACAACGGGCTGACGAAGGGCAATAACGCCTGGGCGGCAACGCCGCAAGTGTGGCAGCGTCTGCAACCCGTGTTGCTGCCAAACGGTTAAACCCGGTTTGATACGTCACAATCCGCCTTCGTCGAAGGCGGTACTGATGGCGCTTTCAGGGGTGCAGCAATATCGTCAAAAAGCGTGTCTGCCCTGTGAGTTGCCATCCATGCAATGCAACGCTAAAGCCTGTTGAGAACCACATTGAGCGGACAACTTTTCAATGAGCAATAAAACGGTTTACGCGCACCGTTATGTTTCCGGGTATGCGTAGTGAATCGCCAGCCATATGGTCGGCGGCTCGGCCTGCGTCCAGTTCACACGATGACGGCATCGCGCAGGAATATTGACGAAATCGCCGACGTTTAACACACGTTCTTCCTCTTCACCTTCCAGTTGTAAACCCGCAGCGCCTTGCACTACCAGCACCCATTCGCTTTGCGGCTGGCAGTACCAGAAATCCGGCGGGCTGGCCTGCCCGGTGGAGATAATGCGCTCGATTTTCACATCGGGGCGCGAGAGCAGATCCTCAAACGTCTCTGCCTCGCCCACGCTTGCAGCAGCCGGAAAATCACGTAACAGGTTGGTTAGCATCGGTTTTCGCGTATTCACAGAGTTCCTCAATGGTCAGTGAACATCGTGGCAGGTTTTATACGGGACTGTTGATTACTCGCACTGACGGCAAAATGCATAAAACCGCAAACGGCTCCGCAGAGCCGTTTGCTAAAGATACTTAAAACTAAAGCGCTTTTTTACCGACAACATACAACCCTGTTGCATCAGTCAGCCCACCGGTGTTGTTAACGTACTCACCACCATCATTCAGCGAGATGTTGCGATGAACACCATTATCCCCCACATCGGTTACCCAGCAATGATAATTAGAAATAACGCCTGCATTCGCATACCGGGAACAGTCGCCCCATTCCGACCACAGGTATGGCCCGCGCTGTCGCGCCCCTACAGAATAGATAACATCGGCCCGGGAAGGCATCTCCAGACCATTTTCCTTACACCAGGCGTCAGCATCCGCCCAGTTTTTTTGCGCCCCGCCCGCAGTAACAAACCATTGACTTACGGTAAAGGTATAGACATACCTCGGTGTCCCTGTGCCGATGGGGATAGCCGTGATGGTCACCGTATTATTGGTGCTGTCCGGCGTATCAATAAAAGTGACATTGGCGTCACTGTCTATACTCACCCACGGTTGATCGACTGACCACTGGTAACCGCTGTTGTTTGATGCAGCTCCGTTGAACCAAAATTGGAATTTCGCGCCAAGTATACCCGTTACCGGGAAATTATTGCCTCGATAGAACTCGTATCCATTCACCGAGAGCTTCGTATTATTAGGCATCACTTCAGCGACAGGTAAGATGTGGAAAATCGTCGAGAGACCTTCAAGAACCTTACCATTAACCTTCACGGTGAGGGTGGCATCACCTCGGGTTTTGCCACCAATCGTCGCGTCATATGAACCATTTTTTCTGTCATTAAATGCAGAATAAATAAGCTCAGCCATGCTACTGATAAGTTCAATGCTTTGCCCTGAGATCAGGTTGCCATAAATATCTTTTAATATAAGTGTGAGGGTTGACATGCCTAAACCCGACTCGTCGATAGACGGAGGGTTCGCTGCCAGTGTCGACAAGGTAGGGCTCAGGTGATTAACGTCAGCCGTGAAAGTCACCATTACAGAAACACGACGACCATCGCAGGTAGCGTCCACCGTATGTTGCCCGGCAACAGTACTGGTTACGACAGCCGTTACGCTACCATCCTCACCCGTGCTCTGCGTAAGCGGTTCAATGTTAACGTCGCTATCGCTGCTCAATGTTACAACTTTACCGGCCAACGGATCGCCATAGGGGTCATAGGCTGTAACTTTGATGGTGTCGCCTGCCGTTTCACCGACTACGCCATTGTTGGCAACGACGGTTATCTCAATCCACCAGTCTGGCTTAACGCCGAGAAGATCATTTTCATCTTCGCTGACCACAAACCATGGCGTATAAAGCGTGCGCCGCTGATAGCCTTTGGCGGTGAACACCTCTCTTTCCCGCCCGAGCGGATCGAAATAGTGCGTATCCGCATACAGATCGTCCCGCGCACTGTCGTCCACCACCCATTCCCAACTGTTGAGAAAGTAGGGTTGATAAGTGCGAATAACCTGGCCTTTATTGTCATACTCGGTACGCCCGCTCACCGCCCAACGAGTATCCGTGTGCGCCGTTTCCGTCACCAGCAATCCAGCGACCGAACGCTTCCAGGCATCTCCGGCTTCAAAGCGAACCGAGGATTGCAGTAAGCGTCCAAACCCATCGCTGAATTGAACCGTCTGGCGGATCTGCTGCTCATCACTGCCTTCCCCCTGATCATAACGGTCAGTGGTGAGCGTCAAAACATGAGGAGGGCGTTTCAAATAGCTAAGCCAAGTCCACTCGCTCACATAAACCAGGCATTGCGCCACCGGTAGCGGCGGTGTTAGCGCCAGCGCCTGATCCACGGTCGTTGGCGGCACGAAGTCCGCCTCGCTATAACCGGCCGCTACGCCATTCTCGGTGCCACTAAAGCGCAGGCTGGTGACACGGCCTAAGCCATCAAGGGTAACCTGCTGGATATTGTTGTTCACATCGGTGAGTTTGACCGGCGTTAAGAATCGCCAGTCATACTCTGCTTGCGTGGTTAATCCGGCGGCATCCACCACTTTCGTTACCGCGCAGTCGTGCGCATCGCGCGTCAGGGTAATCGCACCGGTGAGTTCCGAATCGCGTACAGTCTGCGGCAACCAGAAATGTTCAGCCGTGCTATAGGTGGTGAGGTTCCGATGTACAACCCAGCAACTTAAGTACGCATACCAGATATAACCGGCCTGTTTCAGAACACTATCGGTGAAATCTTCTTTCAGCGTTTCCACCATCTCCTGATCCAGCACCGCTGTTTCGGTAAAAGCAACGCGCGGTGGGAATGCGGGTTGTTCCGACGTGGCACTATTATTGCCATCCAGATACCACTGTTGTTGCATACCCGCAAATGCCTGGCTGGCGGGCGTACCCAGTGGCGCGCCGGAATGGCTGAGATCTTCCAGCGTTAACCCTGTTTCTGGTGCAGAGGAATAGAGGTAAACATCACTGGAAAAAAGGTCAGTCAGCCCATTAACCCATTTCCCGGAAGCCATATCGTCAATGGCATACCAATGGTTAGTCTGGCAGGTCACCACCAGTTGTTGTTGCTGATCATCATAGCTAGAGTCAAACAACGTGTGCGGCAGGGTATCCGGGTAAGGGCTGGTTGCTGGTTGAGTGCGGCGCGGATAGTTCACCGTTGCCGAATAGAGCGGCAAACCGTTTTGATCGCTGGACAGAGTTACTTGCTGGCTACATTGCGGATCGTTACTCACCCGCTCGTAAATATAGGTGCGCGTTTCTGCGATCGTCGGCCAGACAACCGGATAGATCCCCTCCCCTTTTGCCGCCACCAGGCGAACCTGAGGGCGAGATTCGCTAACCTGGTAGGGAATCGGTTGCTGGTCACTGCCGTCCATGCCATATAGCTCACTGCGCACTAACAGGCCTTTCATCCCTCGACGCAGCCAGAAATCGTCGCTTTCATCTGCGGTATACGGTTTTTCGTTGTCACCATAACCGCGGGTAAAACGCGCAGAAAAATGCGCAAACGCGCCGCTATCGTCAGACCACCAGTGCTGCGCCAGCCGGTCATCCACGGCAGATAATCCGGTGGCGAACCAGTTACGCGTCAATGACGGCTGGCTGATTTCCGTGGTCGTACCCTGGCTGGTCAGTGTGTCGGTATCCTGCAATTCAACATAACCGAAACCGCGAAACTCACGCTCTTTACCATCCCACGCGCCACCACGGTAACGGGCAGTGCTCACCAGGTGATTACCGGTAATCTCATCCGTCACGTCCGTGCGGGAAAGCAGGTGAAGCGGAAACGGTAAATAGCTGGCGGGAACAGGCTCCCCGGCGGTTACCGCATCTTGTTTTTCATCCAGCCAGAACTGCGCCGAGCTGCGGTAGGTGAAATTATGCCGCGCCCCCATGTAGTTGTTCATGTGGTTCAGCAACCAGGGTTTTACCGACGTGATATTGCAGACATAATGCCGCGGTTTTGGGTGCGGCACAGTCAGTATCAGACTGGCAATACCCAAGCCCTGGATATCCGCGACATGAAGCTCGCAGGTATTGTCATAATGTACGCCCTCCGGGAGTTTGAATTGAAAAGGCGCAGCAAAACTGTTACCGCTCTGATTGATGAATATTATGAGGTATTCTTTGACCGCAATAATCACATCTGACGTGCCGGAACCATCAATATCTGCCAGGAAAATATTCGCCGGAATAAAATCCCACGATACGTACCACCACGCCATCGTTATCGGCGCACCAAACCGGCCATGTCCTAAATTAGGCCAGTAGCGAACACTACCTTTTTTTATCTCAACCAGATGCTGCTGCCCGCTTCCGGCCATATCGCTGAATGCGACCAGCACCCGCTCATCCACGCCTGGCACCGGCAATGTCACGCCAGTAGGTTGTATCACGTTCAGCGCTTTTTCCCAGCCATCTCCAGTACCTGCGTAAAGCCGAACGCTTTTCGGCCCGATTAATACCAGATCCGCCAGCCCAGCCCCCGAAACATCGGCAAGCTGAGCGCGCGGGTGTAAATATTCAACCGGATAAGCAGAGAGCGGCGTGAAATTAAGCCAGCCCCGCTCCGGCGTGCGTGAATAATAGCCATTAACCCCTACCGAAGAGACGACCCACTCCATATAACCATCGCCATTGAGATCCGCCAGCACACCGCTATCACGTAACGCGGGAATAATCGGCAACGCTGTCGGTTCATCCCAGGTAACGGCATCTGCATCGTCACCTGTCTGGCGAACCGGAGCGCGGTACCACCAGGCCCCGCTGTCCTGATACAAAATGCCAGCCAGCCCTTCACCGTTCAGATCCACCATCTGATACGGTTGCTGACTGTTCATATTTACCAGGTCTTCACGCTCTTGCCATGTGACCGGCCATTCAAGCTGCCCCGTATCCGCCTCAAATGTGCTCCATCCAAATACCGTCTCAGGAAGCGAGGTGAACGTACCATCAGACGCGAGGCCTGACTGCGACACGCCCACGAGCGTGGTGACCATCGGCGATTCGATGTAGCGTATGGCGAGACGGGTTACCAATTGCGGAGCATTCTCGGACGTACTGCCGTTTAATGTGCCGGTGAAGTGGTAACTCAAAACCTGGCGGCAAAGGCGGCGGGTGCGCACCTCAAAACCATATTCCCAGCTTGAGAAACAATCCTGGCGGCAAGCCCAGTCACCGGATCCGGGTGCCACCCAAGCCGGTGGTGTGGCGACATCGGCGGTGCGCTCGCCATAATCGAAAAGTACAACAAATAACCAATCCGTCAGCGCGGGTGTGGTGGTCAACCCGGGTAATACGCGCCCGGCAACCCGGTTGCCATAGCACACCGCCGCCAGATAGCGTTGCACACTGACATTCGGGTGCGCTGCGGTTTCTGCGGCTTCGCATCCCGTCTCGTCTTCGGCGCGATACATCCAGTAGATCTGCTCACCGGTAGCGGATACCGACGACTCCATCAACCAGATGGCGGTGTTTTCCGGGGCTTGTGGGTCACTGACACGCGCTTGTTGGGTATTGCCGTACAGGAGAACTTGCCCATCCGGCGTATATTGCACCCAAAAATCACGCCCCGCCGTCTCGGTTGATACCCAATATTCCAGCCGACTGAAATCACTTTCAATACGATAACGATAACGGTGAACGGTAAATCCCCCGCCAAGGTCAATGCCAAGCAACGTGCTGGCTGAACGGATATTTGCGGTACCGTCGTCGGCCAGAAATGACACGATCACTTCCCCATTCGGCCCGACAAATTCATCCTTCTCGTTGTAATCTGGCACCCCTTTTTTCGAGCGCCGACGAACGGCGGGCGGATCAACGCTCCATCCCATACCAAAAGCACCGTTACCGGAGCGACTGTGATAACTCAGCGCCAGTGAAGGCGCATAGCCCCTGCCGGGGTTTATCGTTAGCGGTATACTCAGGGCGTTTGCCCCGTCTGGTCCTGCACCGGCGACATCACCTTTTAAGCCAGTGATCGCACCGCCGCCTTTCGGTAAAGAAAGGGTTTCAGGCCTGACAATATCTGTGTTTTGCATGGCTGCGCTCCCACAGGCTCCCCACAGGGAACCTGATATAAAAGACAGTGATTTAGCCGGTAATGGTGTAGCGGATATGCAGGATGATATTCTTCAGGCTGAGCAGCAGATCTTTTTGCTCGCCCGTCACATCCGGGAAACTGAGGGTCAGCGTGCCGCTGTCATCCACCGGGATCCCTTCGAACGGCAGCCAGCGCCCGTCATTAAAATCAAGCTGGAACTGGCCGCTGTCGTTCATGCCGTGCGACACCGCTTGCACATTGCACCCCTGTGGCAGCACCACGCTGCCCCCGTAGCTCAGCACCGCACGAATATTCTGGTAGGGGCCGATCAGCAACGGCAGCGTGACACCTACCTGTTTGATACGCCGCCGCGCGCCAAGCTCAGCCGGGTAGTTGCCGGCAATCTTCAGATCGGCGAGCTTCACGCTGGCCTTCAGTTGCCCGTCAGCTACCGACAGCGTGTTGCCCCCGCTGCCGGCGCTGCCTGAGCCGCTGCTCGCCAGCGCCGCAGCCTGCCCCGCAAGCGAGAATTCCCCACTCGGCAAGCTGCTGTAGAATTTTGCCAGCGACACGGTCTTGTTCACTTCCAGCATGCGCGCATCCTGCTCTATCCACGCCTGCGACATCCGCTCCAGCCCCAGCATCAGCGTTTCGCCCGCCATAAAGCCCAGCCAGTTACCCTGCCACGCCCCCGGTCTGATAAACGTCGTCGCTTCATCGTCGAAGTGCAGCTGCCACGCCCGCTGTGCCAGCAGGCAGCGCGTCAGCGCCGCGTCATAGAACTGGTAGTAAATTGTCGACAGCGTGCCGCGCAGCCAGCTGTACAGTGCCGGCCCGCTGAACTTGCCCTGCAGGTAATCCAGCTGCGCCTGCGTCTGTGCCAGCTGCGTTTCCACCACCGCTTTCTGCAGTGCCACCCCTTCACGCCGCACGCTCAGCGACGCCAGCTGCGCATCCACCTGTCTGATTTCAGACTCCGCGTTATCCCGCTGGATCCCCCATTCCTGGCGACGACGGCGATACATTTCCGACTGGGCAATCTTGTCCCCCGCGATGCGTTCGACATCGGCGGCAATCTGCACCCCCATGCCCGCCGCCGACAGCAGGGCACCGTAGCGCATGCCGCCATCAGCCAGGCCGTAGATGTTCGGCACCATGTCCAGCCCCGCTGCCACCATATGCAGGGCGGTGGCCGCCTCTGCCGTCACCGAGGAGGCCATAAGCAGGTTCATCGCCTGCGTCTCCCCGGCGTTGACGTTTTCGTCATACAACTGCCGGTAGCTGTCCCGCCGCTGTTCGGCGCCACGCCGGCTCACCTGCAGCGCCGCCTGGTCCGCGTCCAGCTCGGCCAGCATATGCTCCTGCACCTGAATGCTCTGGTCCAGCAGCGACACCCCCTGGGTCTGCAGCAGCACCGAGAGCGCCTCCGCGTCCTGCCGTTCGGTGATGGTCTGCAGGGTGGTGCCGAACTGAATAAGCTGGCTCACCACGCCCCGGGCGCTCTCCAGCAGCGTCGGGAAACGCAGCAGCGGCAGGGAAACCGCGGGCAGCGAATCGCCCCCGCCGGCCGCCGTTACCGCCGCACTCAGCAGCGCCGCCGGGCCCGCCGCCGCCGCATACACCGGCAGGTAGAGCGCCTGCCCGTCTATCGACAGGTTGTGGCGCAGGTTGTACAGCCGCTGGCGCAGCGTCTGCCAGTAGCCACTCAGTTTGCTGTTGAACTGCGGGTAGAACAGCCCCAGCAGCGAGTTCGCTGTCCGGGTTTCGGCCTCTGCCACGGATTCAGTGCGGATTTTGAGCAGCCCGAGATGGTAATCCTGCGCCAGCGTCTGGCTGGCGGCCGACCCCAGCACCGGGCTGGACCAGTTTCCCGGCCCCTGTACCAGTGCGTCATAGGGCTCATCGCCCAGCAGGTTCAGCGCCTGCTCGTACCACATTTTGGCTTCGTTCAGCGTGTCGCGCTCCAGCAGCCGGTAGGCCGCATCGCCGCGTGCTATCAGTAAATCCAGCGCCCGCATAAAGGTGGCGACCTTGTAGTGCATCGGGTCGGACTGGGCCACCGCGTCCGGGTCAACCGAATCCAGCGGGTCCGGGTTCCATGAGGTGTCCTCTTCCAGCGGGCGTACGTTCCACGTCCAGGGGGTCGGCGTGCCGTTACTGCTGTAGTAGCCGGCCGGGTTCCAGATGTACTTCATCCAGGTGGTGGCCTCGTCAAACTTGCTCTCCTGCAGCAGGCGCTGGCACACCATCGCCGGCACGTAGAAGAACATCTCCCAGAAATAAAGGGCGTTGGCACCGGTGAAATCCATCGGCTCGCTCTCGCTGCTTCGAATCAAAGAGATTAATCCCCGACTGCTGTCTGCGGTATCCTTCACATAGGCGCTGGCTGCACTGTCCCAGGTATAATTCTCCATCGTTTTATATGAGCTCATCCCGTTATAGTCGGAATACTCAACACCAATAAAAGATCGATTACTTTCACCGCCGGTTTTACTGGCATCATGCGGAAGAAAAATCGTAACGGTGGTATTTTTACCCTCTGAGACATATCCCGATGAAATAATATGTTGATCACGATCACCTGTATCGTCAGACGACCGCTCAATGCCCACCAGATATAATTTGTACCAGCCGTCCCCGTGCAATGCCTGGGTATATTTATCGAAGGTCACCGTAATATAGCTACCGGGGCCTAACCGGGGCTCCTGCAGTTGCTGAGTCTCCATCGACAGCACTGCGTCCAGCCCGAGATTGGCGCGGGCCACCAGCTGGCGGGCAAACAGCGTATTAACGCGCACGCGGTAAGCCCCACGCTGCAAATACTGCGCTCCGGTACCAGCACGCATAAGCGACATTTTCCGATCCTTACCCTGCTGGTAGAGGATCAGAGTGGCGTGTTGCGTTCCCAGCGACTGCCCAAACGTGTTTTTTGCCCACAGGGACAAATCGCACACCAGTTTCCCGTTCACAAATTCACTTATCGGAAATTTAGTGAATATGCCTTTAAAACTGTAGGTGGTATCCCAGTCCGGTGTGGCCATGCTGGAATTACCGGTTTTGTATTCAGAGTGTCCCGGTCTAGCAATGCTGAAACCCACATCCTGTGGATTGACCTTCGTTGAATAATTAATCTTGTTACTAAAGTGTTGTTGATAAACAACAAAAGCCTCTTCATAGCTGTATAGCCAACCACTTTCAGGCAACTGATATTCTAAAGTGGAAAACGACCATTCATTCCAGTAATAAGAATAATTAGCGGGGGGATTACGCACATATGTATCAATCTTATGATCCTGGGAAAAATAAACCATCGGCTCAACTAAATTGCGGCTCATTTTAATTAAGCCCCTCACAGCATTAGTGTGATCACTCTCAATACCATGAACACCCTCAATAACAACAAATCCTTCACCCGGCTCCAAACGATTGGCAAAAGTAAACGGGGTTTTATAAAAAGCATAAGTATGACCTACACCCTGTAAAGTTTTAATATAATCGATCCAGTTCCTCCGGTTATAACCAAAACTGCCGGAATTGAAGCCATTAAATATATATCTGACATTCACATCATAATAAACAGCGACTTCTTGTGTATCCACATTTAAAAAAGCGCCAGCGACTTTATAATTTCCGTTCATAATGGAAAGGGATTCATAACCCCATGCATACTCGAGTGGGCTGGCGGTATAAGTGACTTCCTGCACTAACAGCATATTAACCCGCCGTTCACTCTGCGTGTCGAACTGCTGCCAGATATAGCCACGGTAATTGTTCGCATTATTAAGGGTGGCTATTTCATGCTCCACCGAAATGGTTAAACCCGACACCGGCACAGTCAGGTTATCCGCCTCGCTGGCCGCCGGGCTGTAAAACAGCACCATTATCTTCGGGCTGTTGTCATTGCTGTTGGTACAGAACAGATGTTTCGATGCCAGCGCGCTGACATCCCCCGCCGGCAGATAATCCGACAGCTTGCCGAACAGCGGTGCGCTCCAGCTGCCGTCGTGGCGCAGGTACGAGAAACTCAGAAAATAGTCTTGTGACTCATTCACCGTGCCGTTGCTGCTGGTCGCCCCAGGGCGCTCCGTCACCCACACCACATACAGCCGGTCATTAAAGACCACCGGTCGCACCATGTTGTTGTACGCCGCGATACCCGTGCCGATTTCCAGCCACTCGCTCCACGCCGTCGCCGGGTACTTCCCGTCTGTCAGCATGGCCTGCTGCAGCGAGCGCCAGTAATATTTCTCCCCCTCATCCATGGACTTACCGATAAACCACGTCTTCCCTTCTTCCACGCTGGCGTTGTCGTGGTAGGCGCTGACAATGTCCAGGTTGGCGACCTTCTCAAACTGCGTCATATATCCTTTAAACGCATCCCCCACCGTGTCCGCACTCAGCTCACTCTGCCCGATGGTGTTCAGCATCGTGTCCATCATGCTGGTCTGCCCGGTCCGCACCGTCGGGTCGATATAGTTCTCCGGGTAGTACACCAGCTGCGACACCCCCGCCCACGTGCTGTAGCGACGGTTGTACCTCTCCCAGTCGGTGAAGAACTGCCGTGTCAGCACCGCCTGCTGCACCTCCGCCTCCTGGGCATTCCGGCAGCGGTTCACGTACAGCTGGATACTGGCAATGGCTTCCGCCACCCGCGTGGTCGTCACCTGCGACGACACCAGTCCGTCTATCAGCAGCCACGCATACAGCTGCTCCCGGTTGTCCACCCCGGCAATGCCCGACGTCTGAATGTGGTAGCTGCTCAGCGCCGCGCTGGTCAGCTCCTCCAGCTGCTGCTGCAGTCTGACCGTCTGTTCCGCGCTCAGCCCCGCCTGCAGCTGGTTGCTCACCGCCTGCCAGGCCTCATACGACGGTGCACTGTCCCCGCTGATGTTCGTGTATTTCAGCGCCACCAGCGCCGCCGCCGTCGACGGCGTGCAGTTCAGCGCCGCGGCAAAATCCAGCCACTGCAGCGTCACGTCCAGCGTCTGCAGCGAGCGGATAACCCCGCCCGCACCGCTGTCCGCCAGCCCCAGCGCCTGAGCCGCCGCCTGCGGTGTGGCCCCCAGCGCCTGTGCCAGCAGGTCCGTGGTCAGCGTTCCCGCCGCCAGCGCCGCCAGCAGTTCCTGTGCGTAGTCCCCGGTCTGCAGGATGCGCCGGTTTGTCCGCCCCAGCAGGCGCAGCGACTCGATATCCAGCGGGATAACGCTCACCCCGTCCGCGAACCGCGCCGGCGTATCCATCAGCATCGCCAGCAGGTAGTCACTGATGTTCGTTTTACGCACCAGCAGCACCAGCTGCCCCAGCGCCTGGCAGAACGCCACCAGCTGCGCTGTCTCCGCCTCGCTGCGGTTATCCTTCAGCGCCAGCGTGACAAACGTCTTCACGTCCGTCCCGCCCGGTTTCAGCTGCTCCAGCCAGCGCAGGACACTCTCCGCCCTGCCCGACAGCTGCCCGGTGGCGGCAATCACCGGCGCCAGTGCGCTGATGAGCACGGACACCTCCGTATTCGCGTCCGCTGAATCCACCGCCCCGCGCACCGCCGCAATCAGGCTGCTGATTTCCGGCGTCAGCACCGTGCTGTGGCGCGCGGTCACCATCAGGTACAGTTCGCTCACCGTCCAGCCCAGCTGCGTCAGCCAGCGGGTGGTGCTGTGGACAAAGTTCACCAGCGTGGCAAAACTGTTCTCATCCAGCGCCGAGAGCGGCGTCTGCCCCCACGGCGACACCGACAGCAGCAGGCCAAGCTCCGTGGCCGTCAGGTGGTGCACATCGGCCAGCAGGTGTACCCGGTAGAGCAGCGCCAGGTTCTCCGCCGTCGCGCTGAAGGTCACACCCGCCCCCGCCGCCAGCTGCCACAGCGTTTTCAGGTCGGTGCCGCTCACGTGGAAACCGCGTTTAATCACGCTGGCGCGGAACAGGTGGTTCACGTCCTGCGAGTCCCAGTCCACCGCGGCACCGTCGGCGGTGAAACTCCGGTTACCGAGCGGCGGGGTGTTGAACAGGGTGGTGAACCCGCTGGCCTGCCCTTTCACCCCCACCGCACTGATACGCCCGCCCGCCAGCACCAGCGCATCCTCAAAACGCAGACCGTAGCGTTTCAGGTAGTAGTCACTGAGGAAACTCAGCCCGAGCATGCCGGTGTCAAACGGCTCGTCGCCGGGGTTGTTGTAAATCAGCAGGTACATCTGTTCCGGGGTGAAATGGCAGGCCTTATACAGGCGGATAATCTTGTTCAGGTACAGCAGGTACTGCTCAGGTGACAGGGCGTAAAGCTGAAAGGTGGCAGGTGCATACTTATAATCGTTTTGAGCATAACGATAGCGGGATATCCCAATGGTAACACCAGCAGCGACTTTCTCAGCCGGGATCGTCACCGGAATACTGATATGTTCATTCGACTGCGGTGTGAGCGTTCCTTTATATAAATCATAAGAATCTCCACCTGTTATCCCGATACGCACTTCCTCTGCGGTGGCAAAAACGGATTTAAAATTAAAATTCAGCAGATAGCTGTCCCCGCCCTGCGGCAGCAGCTCCATATAGTTGAGTGTATCGTGCAGCCCGCTGCGGACAATCTGCACCACCTGCCCTGCAGACGTGTCATCCCCCGCGACCAGCGTGGTCAGCATATTGTTGACGTAATACTGCACCGGCTCAGAAAAGTCATGGCTCGCCAGCAGCCCGGTTAAGGCCGAAAGCGCGTCAATGCTCACGTCGTAATAACCGGCCTGCATATAGATATTCGTCAATTTGTTAGCTGTTACGGAACCAAAGTTCTTCGCGTACAGCGCCGCAGCGGTATCCGCGGTGATCTCTTCCGTCAGTATGCGGTACAGCTCCGGGGAGACATCCGCCATAATCGCCAGCAGCGAGTTTAAATCCACCTGCTGCGCAATCGCCGGGCTTGCCGCCAGCGCGTCCAGCATCGGATCCTGCAGCAGGATCGCCTGCCGCGCACTCTCATACGCCAGGTGGTACGGCGTGGCGCCGGAGAAACGCCAGGTGGACAGTTTTTCCATCACCGCGTCGCTGTCCGTGCCTTCCCGGCTGACAATCGTGTCGAGCACAATGTCATTGGCGATCGACAGCGTGCTCACCTCCGCGTCCATGTTGTCCTGGCTCAGCGCCAGCCGGCTCAGGTCCGGGCGGCGGGTATCCAGATGCCGGGCATCGCCGGTGGTGTGCAGGTCGCGGGCTTCGCGGTAGAGCTCGGTCAGGTAACCGGCCGGCGAGAACATCGAGGCCACCGACCCCGGCGTGACGTACTGCTGCGCGCGGTTGCCAAACCAGGAGGTGTAGTCCCGCAGATGGCTGCTCCGGGCGATGCCCAGCCTGACCGCCCGGGTCAGCTGCGGATTGGCCCGGCTGAAGATACGCGCTTCGGCTTCGGTGTTTTTTTTCTGCGCGTCGCGGACCACCTGGTCGAGGAACCGGGCCTCGCCCCACGATAAAACATCCTGATAATTTTCCCAGATCTCGGCAAACGAGTTGGGCATCAGTGAGGCGAGCAGGGAATTTTCATCCACCGAACTGGAACGGGAGGTGTTGATTTTACTTAATATCGTTTCGGTATCGTAATAAGAATCGTACATAAGGTATCCCTCAACTTTTTAAATAGGGAAGATTGGTTTGATATAGATGAAAATTTACGTTGCGAGCAGCCACACCATCATTAATTAATGCTGGCGGATATAACCCCAGAGAAAGACACGCTGTTTTCAGCTTACCGGGATATGCTTTAAGGCGCTTCGAATACGCTTACAATGAATTACCGTTAAATAGCCTCGAAACAAAGCGGATAGAGAAATGCCCCGCTAGAGAAAGATGAAATACAGCGTAGGATATCCTTTCGCATCACTCCAGTGACGATACGCACGAGTCAAAATACGGAAAAAAAGTGATAAACGAGAGCATTTCAAGAGGATGAAAACACGAAACAATAAAAGATAGATGGCCCTTTAGAGTTTTATCCTGCCTTTTTTAAATAAAAAAACAGCCATAAACCGGATGTGAATTTTAAAGCTATATAAATACCTAGGATTTTTCATGAAAACATTAAAAAAACAAATAAGACAATTCACAAAAAATAAAAAACGACCAGGATTCTTCATGATCTTTTAGTGCAAAAATATATTTCACGAACAAAAACATATGAGAAAGAATATATCTTTCTCACTGAGAAAGGTTATTTAGCGAGGTGCTGATTGGTCTCATCTTTGCTGTGCGAGCAACTCTTTTTCATCGGGTAGAAGCTCACCCGTTGCAACGTCTTAGAAGTCAACGGCGGCTCCATGTTGCCATCGACTAAGCTACAGAATTTTATGATTTTTAGCGCAGCTATGCCCGGCACAAACTCAACGGAATCAACATCAGCCAGGAACAACTCTTCGATACTGTGGCTCTTCTCAAGGACAGCGAAATCCCGTAACGCTTTGCATTTTTCTATATAGCGATAGCGCGTGGAAAGATTATCCAGTTTATTCATTTCAGAAATAGCTTTTAAATTATGGCGATAAGTCAGACTTAACGACGATAGCGCCGGAGCGGCGATAATTCCCGCCAGGCTGGTTACTTTCGTTCTGCTGATCCGCAACGTTTTCAGCTTATTAAATTCATTAAAATCAATACTGGCTTTTAAATAGGGCATAGTCATTTTTTTGAAGTTGTCCATACTATAAAGGAGTGATAGATCGACACCTTTTAATTTCACATCATTAGTAAATTAATAATATAGAATGAGACAATCGTATCATTATTGATCAATGGCGATAAATCCGGATTTGCTGCGCTCGCTTTCGCAGGGTTGATTAATTTTAGTTGATCAAACTTTTTGCTTTCAGCGTACGAAATATCTTTAGCGAGTAAAGGAAAAGGAACGTCCAGTTCATGAGTATTTTCGTTATAGATAATATCTTTCATACATTATCTTTAGCAACGAGCCGCAGAGGTTAATGTATAAGCCACGCCAAATGAGATAAGTGTATTAAAAAGAAGTGAAGAGCAAAATCTTCACTTCTTTAGGGATCAATGTTGTGCCAGATATTGCTGTACCAGTTCGTTACCGGCAACGCCCATCACATTGAATTGCTTGTATTCGCTCTTATCAAGCACTCGGACGTACTCATCACCGTTGTACAAATGTCCAGCACTGTGGAATATTTTCAGCTCGTTTTTCCAGTCCGTCAGCGGGATATTGCCGATAATTTCCCACTCACCACTTTTGAGGCTATCAACCGCCGCAAAGATCACATTGGTCATGCCTCTTGAGTTTTTAAACTTCAGAAACTCATCGTGTTGCGGAATGCTTTTATCAGCCTGAATGCTCAGCACGCCAAATGCGAACGCTTTTTTAAAACGTCCTTTCAACGCACAGACGATCTGACATACGGCAAACCGACCATCGGCAGTTGGGATCAGAAAGATATCACCTTCCTGGTATTTTTGACTCATATGCTACCCCTTATGACAGACAGCGCGTCTTGTAAGATTTCTTTACCCCATGCTGAGCTATCGCCAGCGATTTTATAGGTGGGTGCGTTTTTATTTCCGGGGCGGTAAGACCGGATATCATTCAATAAATTTGTTAAAGGATTCATCGATTTAGCGCCACCATGCATACCAATAAGTTTTTCTTCCAGATATTTAGCTTCAGCTTTGGTTAAGTTGTTGTCAAAAATGATCAGCTGTTCCAGATGCGATTTACCCGGCGTTTTTGCATGGGCGTTTAAACGGGTTGGCGCATCACCGCGCCCAACGTAACGGATTTTGCCATTCTCGTGCAGAATATATAACCCTTGCCCTTTGGCGCGGTTGTATTTCTTCTTCGAGCCACCTGGCGCGCGCGTCGACGGCAGACCCAGGCAGCGCTGCAAGCCGAGCGGATCGCTCCATGCCAGCGGATTTGGCGCGTATTGATACACGCTAACCCCCGCCACCATACCCACGGGATCCTGGCTGATATAAGCCGCAATATTCGGGTCGTAATAGCGGTAGCGGTTGTAGTGCAGCCCGGTTTCGGTGTCGTAATACTGCCCCTGAAAACGCAGCGGGTTGTCAATGCGGCTGGCGTAAACCTCTCCTTTCTCGCCCCAAATGCCGCTTTTCTCCGACCAGACAATCTCCCCTTGTGGCGAGGTCAATCTGACCGGCGCACCGTTGGGATCGCAGTGATAGTGCCAGCTCTGCTTTTCTCCCCTTTCTTGCGTCAGTAGCGCCAGCGGCCAGAAGCTGTCCGGGTAGTAGATATATTCCCGCATCTCATTAAAGAGTTTGGCCTGCGCTTTCTGCCGCTTTAACCTGCCGCCGGTATCGAAAATACTGAGCGCGGCCAGCGGCTCCTGTTGTCTAGTGACGGTTTCCCCCGCCAGCACATCATCCTGCCAGTAGAACCAGCGAGTTTCGCTCGCCGCCTGCTTGAATACCCGTCGACCCAGGCCGTCATAGCCATAGCGCACCAGGCTGTCGCCTTTACGCACGGCGATCAACTGGCGGTTGTCATCCCAGACAAAATCCTCTTTTTCGCCTTCACTCTGGCTATCCCGGCGTTGACGTAACTCGCCAGCACGGTCAAACACATAGCGCACGCCGTGGTGAATGCCTTCGCGAAACCAACCGCCCGCGCTGTCATTCACCTCATGCGTTTGCGTCTGCAATTGATTACCGGCGGCATCCTGCACAAATTGTCGCAATGCGCCATCGGGTGCCGTGTGCGCCGTCAACCGCCCCACCGGATCGTAACTGTAGCGATCGCTGCCCCACAGGCTATCTTCCCGTAACGTCAGATTCCCGGCGCGATCGTAAGCAAACCCACTGGCGAACAGCGGCAAATCCTGTTGCAACACCTGCTGGGTACTCAGCCGCCCAAGCCTGTCGAAACTAAAGGTACGCAGGACATCGGCGGAGAGCTGCTCGCTCACACATCGCCCGGCCTCGTCGTAGGTGAACAGAATGGGCGCATCGTCGTTAAGCTGTATCTGACTTAGCCGCTCATGCGCATCGAGGTGGTAACGCACCTGGTGACCACTGTCGCTTTCGCGTTTGATCAGCACACCACGTGCGTTGTAACCGTAGCGCAGTTGAAAACCATCCTGCTCTTCCAGCAGGACACGCCCGGCATCGTCATAGCGCCAGCTCAGCCGCCGCCACGGGTTTTCACACAACACCATCCGTCCGCAGGGATCGTAATGGTATTTAACCTGTAACGTGTCGCCGCTGCGCCGCTCCGTCAGCCGTCCCCTTTTGTCATAGCCGTAACGCACTTCGCGACCCAGCGGATCCTCGCGACTTATCAACCGGCTGGCCTTATCCCAGCCGTAACGCGTCACCTGCCCCCAATAATCATGCTCTTCCGTTACCCGTCCGAGCGCATCGCGCGTCAGTTGCCAGCGTTGGCCATTTTGATTGACCACCGTCACCAGACGATCTTCCGCATCATAGAGGAAGCTCAGCGTCGCGCCGTCCGGGGTTTCGCAGGCCGTCAGCATGCCGCTGCCGTTATAGCGAAGCTGCGTAGTTCGCCCCTGCTCATCGGTGTAACTTACCGGGTCATCTTCTCGATCGTAGACAACGCGTATTTCCCCGCCTGCCGGATCGGTTGTCGCCACCAGCCGGTCTTTGCTGTCCCAGTGAAAACGGGTTACCCCCCCGCTTGCGTCAATACGCTCCAGCAGCGTTCCACGTACCGAGTGGCGAAGCTGGAGCGCGCCCGCGCCAGCCTGTTCAATCCGTTGCGGAAAGCCATAACGATCATACTGGTAGCGCGTGGGCGAAACACCGGGCACATTCGCCGCACAAAGCTGCCCAAACGCGTCGTACTGATAATTCGTGGCAACACCGGTGGGATCGATTTCGCGGGTAAGATTACCGGCCTCGCTGTATTCCGAGCGCCAGACCGCGCCTTTCTCATCGGTAAGCGCCAGTAATTGCCCGTCATTGTCATAAACCGCCTGAATCACGCAACCATCGGGCATCTGTTCGGCGGTCATGCGCCCCTGTTCGTCATACTCCCAGCGATGAGTCGCGCCATCCGGCTCTGTCACTTCAACCGTGCGGCCAACATCGTCATAGCGGAATACGGTGTTACCACCCAGCGGATCGATTTCCGAGACTGGCAGGCCATTTTCGTCAAAGGTAATACGCGAAACAGCGCCCAGCGAGTCGGTGACCTCCACTTCGTTGAGCAGCGCATGGTACGCAAAGTGATAATCCCAAACTCCGCCATCACCCCAGGCGTGGATAACCTGCCAGGCCTCGTTGTACTGGTAGTGAAACCCTTGTCCGTTGCGATCAACATGGCTGACCATACGGCGCTGTTGATACGCAAAACGACGCGGATGCGACAGCGCATCGATCTCCGCGCTCAACTGGTTGTCGTGATCATACTCGTAACGGGTCAATGGCGAGATCTCGCCATCCAGCGCATTATGCAGACGCAGAATATGCAGACGGTTTCGCTCTTGCGTGACGAGGATGTCGCGCCCGGTCATCCCGGCATGGGTGAACTCGCGAATTTGCCGAAGCTCGCCCTCTTCCCGCTCAAATCGCCAACCGTTACCGCTCCGATCGACAATCTCGCGAATCGGCAGCGCGCCTTGCTTACCGCTAAAGTGCAACAGCGAGCCACTTTCCTGATCCACTACCCACAGCACCTCGCCAGCACGAGTTTCCCGCCACAAGCGGCTGCCCTCAGGCAAACCGTTAATGGCATGTTCGCGCCCGTCGTTCTGCGGTAGCGCGGCAAACAGCGTCATCCCTTCCGGCTGCGTCAGCATCGCGACGCCCTCTTCCGCCAGCACATCGAGGCGGATATCTGCCGGGGTTGACCAGCCAAAACCGCACAGCCCTTCGACCTCAATATCAGCCGAGGAATAGCTCCGCGCCCACGCCAGCGGCAGACGGCCCGCTAACAGGAAATCCTGTTGTTCCAGGCTGACGCTGCCATCGCGGATGTCCACCGGTTCAGCGCGCAGCACGCGGCATTTGAGGAAGCCGGAGTCCATATTACGAAACAGCTTCTGGCGCAGCTTGCGAAAGCGGCGCATAAACAGCCGCCACTTCGGCGTTTTCTTCAGTTTCTTGAAGCCCTTACCCAGCCCGCTTAACCCGGCGCGCATTAGCAGCGCCATCAGGTTGATGGTCGGCGGGCCGCCAACCACCACGTTATTGGGAATGGCGAGGTTAAAGGTGAGCGGTAGCGTCAGAGAGAGCGGTTTGGGTTTTGTGGCGCGCTTGAGGCGAAAAGGCGGCACCAGGCCAATAATGTTGCAGCTCAACACCGGCATGCCGATGCGCGAGAACGGCTCGCCATCCACCGAGACGGTTTTGCTGCCCATAAACAGCTCGTCTTCAATCTGTGGGCCGCCCGGTGCGCGCAGCGGCGGCACCCACACACCGCCGACCGGAATATGCACCGCGATGCCGCCCGTTCCTGCACTCGCGCGCTTGATGCTGTTGACGTGCACCGTGGTGCCAATCAGCGGCAGGTAATCGAACACGTCAAAAACAATGCCGATATGCGGCGTTGGCAGCGGCCACGGGTAGGTATGAATATCCAGCCCGAGCTGCGGGTCGAAGTGCGCGCCGGAGTGCATAAGTCTGGCCTCAGAACATGGCGCGCAGTAACGCGCGCAAGAACGTTCTAACCTCTGTCGCCAGCTCGCTATCTGAAAGACTTAAAAACAGCAGCGCGAGCAGCGTGACGACAACAATAATAATGATGCGATTTTTCATAGCGGGTTGCTTCCTGCAGTGTCAGATAACGATGCGTCATGGTTGCCCCAATCGGGCAGCTTTTGCCACTCGCCAGGGGGCGCATCAAAGGGGTGAGCGATCTCCGGCAGGCCATTCCAGTGCGGGTGCAATTTCTCCCGCGCCAGCCGGATAACGCGGCGAAAACTGTCATCACCGCGACGAATCAGGTTTTCCCGCGCCTCGCGGATCACGGTAAACATGGCTTCAAGTTGTAACTGCAAGCGGCTTTCAGCCTGCTTAACCTGCGCAACGGTCGGCTCAGCGGCGAGCCCCGCTTCCGCCAGTTGGATCAGCCGCTGTTTTTCACGTTGCCAGCGGGCGGCGCAGGCTTCGAGCGCCTCGGTGCGACGCTTATCGTGCATACGCAATAAATCCTGAAACACCAGCGGCAGCGTGGTCTGGCTGCGTTCGGGCAGCGGCACGCTTTCCGCCGCCTGCACGGCGCGCGCGTACTCCTCCATCGCCGTCGGTCGATGTCCAGCGAGCCAAAGGCAAAAACCGGACATCCGCCAGCCTTCCATTTCAAATACCGGATGGGGAATAGCCTGCGCTTCCAGCGCCGCCTGGCGATACCCTTTCGCCGCTTGCAGATGGTCTTTCTTCGCGAACCACGCGCCTGCTTCACCGAAGGTGCTTTGTGTACGCAACTGCCCTTTCAGCGCCGGATCAGGGATCTCACCAGAGAGGTTTTGCGCCTGCTGGTAGTGGGTGACGGCCTGCGCATGGTCGCCGCCTTTTAGCCAGCCGCCGGCAATCAGGTTGTGCATCATCGCTTGTTGATCCGCCCAGCCGCGCCGCTGCGCAATGCTCAGCGCCAGTTCGCCGCGCGCGGCGACTTGTACGGCACTGCCTTTTTCCAGCAGTAGCATCGCGTCAGCAAGGTAGCGGCGAAACAGCAGCCGGTCGGCATCAGTGTCCGTCTGCTGCTGCGCGGTTTGGTGCATCACCCGCATGCCATCCACTTCGTCAACAATCAGCCGCACCTCGCGCGGATGCGCCTCATATAACGGCTGCCAAATCGGTTGCTCCAGCGTATCAATCAGCAGCAAACGCGGGGCGTCCGCGACCTGTTCCAGCCAGCCTTGCAGCCAGCGCGTTAGCGCGCTTTCATCGCTGACGCCGGAGGGTTTAAGCACCAGCACCAGGTAACGGAGATCCTCGGCGAAAGCCTGCGCGAAGCTCTGCAACAACGTGTTCAGTTGCGCCGGGGAGTAACAGGGCAGATAGGGTTCTGCGTTCCAGGCAGCGGCATTTTCGGTGGCTTCGTACTGCTCAGCGAATTCGCGCCCCAGCGCGGCGCTGTAGCCATAACCGGTTTCAAAAGGAGTATTCAGCCCAAGAAACAGATCCGGCAATGTACGGCCTTCGGGATGCTGTTGCAGGGCGATAAAGGCATCCAGCAGCGATTCGCCGCCTGCCGGAACGCGCCAGATAAACAGACGGGTACGTGCGGCGTTCTCGCTGGCGTCCAGCCAGCTTAGCTCCAGCTCGCTCATCACTTTCTCTGTGGGGTTCTTTACCGCGCTCATTGAGTGTCCTTATCAGGCGTTAAGCTCGATTTTCTTGCCATTGACCATCACGCCCGCCGCGTTAATGGTGATGGTCGAGCCGCCCGCCGTGATCTCCACACTGCCGTTGCCAATCAGAATGCCGCTTTCGCCGACGTTGATCTGAAAGGTATCCGTTGCGCTGTCTGCCACGCTGCCCTGCGTAAAACGGGTGTCGCCGCCGGTAATGCTCAGCGTGCGTCCGGCACCGATATTCACCTCTTGCTTTTGCACCACCGTGCGCACTTCACTGCTGCTGACGGTGACATTGCGGTTGCCGGTCACTTCCAGCGTCTGGTTACCGGTCACTTGCACGGTGCGGTTTTGCTGCACGCTCACTTTTTCGTTGCCCTGCACGGTGCGGGTTCTGTCCTGCACCACGGTCAGCGTCTGGTTGCCTTGCACGGTGCCAGTGTTGTTGCTCTTCACCGTGGTGATGTGGTTGCCGGTAATGGTTTCATCGCGATTTTGATCGACACTGAGGGTTTCATTGCCTTTCACGCTTTCCGTGCGGTTCTGCTGCACGGTGGTGGTTTCGTTACCGTTGATGGTTTTGCTGCGATCCTGGCCGATGGTGACGGTTTCATTGCCGTCCACCGTGCGGGTGCGGTTCTGTTTGATATGGCTGGTTTCGTCTTTGCCCACGGTTTTGGTGCGGTTGCTGCCAACATCATGGGTTTCGTCGTTTTCGACTTCGGTATCCATGTTGCGCTCGGCGTGCAGCCAGAGTTGTTCTTCCCCGGCTTTATCTTCAAAGCGCAGGGCGTTGGCGTTATCCGGCGAGCCATCTTTCGAACGGCTCATAAAGCCCATCTGCGTGGCCGCCGCCGGCAGCGCCCACGGCGGCATGCTGGCTTCGTTATAAACGCGGCCAATGATTATCGGCCTGTCCGGTTCGCCGTTAATAAAATCGACCACCACTTCGTCGCCCACCCGCGGGATCTGCACGCCGCCGTAGCCCTGGCCTGCCCACGCGCTGGAGACGCGCACCCAGCACGAGCTGTTCTCATCGCCCTGGCTTTGCCGATCCCAGTGGAACTTCACCTTCACGCGGCCATATTTATCGGTCCAGATCGACTCGCCTTGCGGCCCGACCACGCGCGCCGTTTGCGGGCCATAGGTGCGCGGCCAGTCGGTGACCGATGCCGGGCGAAAAGGCGTTGTCGCCGGAATGACGGTAAAGGCGATGTTGTGCTGTGAGCTGAATGGCCCGCCGGAGGCGTACTGATTTTCTTCAAACGCATACTGTGCGCCAATCACCAGCCACTGGGCGTTATCGGCGAAGTTGGGCGCATTGGTAAGCCGAAAGAGATGGCCGGGTGCGATGCCGGTCGCGGTGCCGGAACCTTGCATTTGCTGTTGCTCCGCTTGCCAGGCCTGCTGGCGAATACGCGCGTACGATTCACCGTCGCCGTGCTCAACAAAGCGGCCAGGCCAGTCATAAACATCAATTTTCCCTGGGCTTGGCGAAACGGGGTTTTGCAGGGTTTGCAGCATCCAGGCGTGCGGTTTGCGAAAATCGTAATCATCGGTGCTGTACAGGCCCGGCGTAACAACATGGCGCGCCAGTAACTGGCTGACGCCCTCTTCATTGACTGCGCCGCCGCCAGCTTGCGCGTGCCAGGGGATGGTGTCGTAACCGGGAAAAGCCTCGGCCTGCGAGTAGTCGTCCATCAGCACCAGCGTGTGGCCCTCTTTGCTGTGACGAAACAGGTAGCTGATGCCTTCCAGTTCCAGCAAACGGCTGATGAAGTGGAAGCTACTTTCGCCATACTGCACGCTGTAATCCCATTGGCGATAGCTGCGCGTCAGTTTGTCTTCAATCCTGACGTTGTATTCAGAAAACAGCGTTTTGGCGATATCCGGCACGCGCTGCTGCTGGAAAATGCGGAAGTTGCGATCGCGCATCATCGGCCAGAAATCGGGTTCCAGCGTCGCCTGATACGCCGCGTACTGCGTGCCATCCAGCTCTTCGGTACGCACCGAAACGGCGGTCACTTTCCCGGAAAGGTAGCGTTCGCTGCCAGGCATCTGGCACGGGATCACCACTGTCATCTCCTGCCCGAGCAGTGTTTGCCGATCAAGGGTGAAGTCTTTGCTCAGCAGGTCGACCTGAAAACGAAAAGGGGCAGAAAGGTTCTCTTCCCCTTTCAATTTCCAGAACAGGAGCGAATCACTGCCAATGGATGACAGGACGGTTATCCGGTTAACCATACGTATTCCTTGGTAGCGGCGGCGGATATTTCGGGAGAAAACGATTTGCGAGAAATCATTCAAAAGAAACTTATACGCGCGCGTATTATTTACTAACAACCCATGATTACGATTAATATTATCTGGAGTTCATAAAATCGACAGTTAAATACAGATAAGAATTGTCTTATTTTGCAATGAAAATAATAAGTCATTTAAAATCAAACCAATGTAAATTGCCACAATAAAAAAATGGACTTGAGGTTATTCGATTCAGCTAACAATAAATAATCACGCATCATATATCCTTTTATTTTTCGCATTATCATCCTAAGTGAAATTGGCGTTTTTTAATTAAAATATGCGTGCGTTTATCTTCCTGTTTTAACCCCGGCGTACGCCCTGCCATCCACCGCCGCCGATTTACGGTTTCACACCAGCACGCGTCCCCTCGCCTGCCCGCTGTCGGGCAGCCAGAGGCCTTTAGCACATTTGCGCATATTCTTATCCGGATATATTGGTTTTCGCCGCAGGTGCAACGAATATAATCCGCTTTAATACGGTAGCAGAATGAATAAATGAAATATTAACATAGCATTCTGCCAGCTTTTTCTGGCAATCAGCAATGTGCGGAAGGTGTGTAGTGCCGACATGGTTACCCTTAGCGATCGACTCATTCTGGCCAATGCTTTCCGCCGGGTTGAAATTTACCATTCCCTTAACGTTAAGCGCATTTATTCTTGGTTTGGCGCTCGGCTTTATTGTGGCGTTATTGCGTTTATATGGCCCTGAATTTTTAAAACCAATAGTCAGATTTTACGTCTGGTTAATTCGCGGCACGCCACTATTAGTACAGCTTTTTTTAATTTTTTACGCGTTACCCAGCGCAGGAATAACTATCGATGCGTTTCCAGCAGCGGTGATTGGTTTTACGGTAAATATTGGTGCTTATACCTCGGAAGTGATCCGCGCCACGCTGCTCGCCGTGCCTAAAAACCAGTGGGAAGCCGCGCATGCCATCAGCATGACCTGGGCGCAGTCGCTACGGCGCATTATTCTGCCACAGGCCGCGCGCATCGCCGTGCCACCGTTATCGAATACCTTTATCTCGCTGGTAAAAGACACCTCGCTGGCCTCGGTAATCACCGTACCGGAGATGTTTCTCGCCGCGCAGCAAATTGCCGCCGTGACTTACGAACCGTTAATTTTATATAGCGAGGCCGCGGTGATTTATCTCTTATTTAGTTCTGTCTTATCGCATTTACAAGAGAAGCTGGAACGGAAATTAGCCGGCACCACTGTTAAGGAGCGAGCAAATGATAACGCTCTGCAACATTGAAAAAAGTTTTGATAATCATCGGGTGCTGCAAAATATTCATTTAACGGTGGCAGAAGGCACTGTCACCGCTTTAATTGGCCCCTCCGGCAGCGGGAAAAGTACGTTATTGCGCTGTATTAATTTGCTGGAAATTCCCCAGTCCGGGGAATTAACCATCGGCAAAGAAGAAATGGTATTTACGCGAGGCGCGCGCATTAAAGGCCAGGATATTCGCCGGATGAGCCGCCAGACCGGAATGGTTTTTCAAAACTTTGCGCTATTTCCGCATATGACCGCCCTCGACAACATTACCGAGGGGCTTATTACGGTGCATAAATGGGACCGCGAGCGGGCCCGCAAACGCGGCGAGGCGCTGCTGGAGAAAGTCGGCATGCTGCATAAACGTAACGCGCTGCCGAATACGCTTTCCGGCGGTCAGCAACAACGCGTGGCGATTGCCCGCGCGCTGGCACCTTCGCCTGCGGTGTTGCTATGCGATGAGCCGACCTCGGCGCTCGACCCGGAACTTTCCGGCGAGGTGGTCGCCGTTCTGCGCCAACTGGCGAACGAGGGCACCACGATGATTATGGCCACCCACGATCTGCGCTTAGCGGCCCATATCGCAAGCCAGGTGGTATTTCTCGAAGCCGGAGAGATTGTCGAAACGGGCAGCGCCAGCACCCTTTTTTCACAGGCGACGAAACCGCGAACCACGGAATTCATCGCCTCTTTAAGCACAGCGTTTTCGGATATCGAAGCGCATCAATAACAATATTTACGGGGTAACGCAGATGAAGGCATTCGCAACACTGGTGGTCGCAGGGGTTTTGCAACTGGGCTTTGCTCACGCGGCACAGGCGCAGGATGAGCTGGCAAAAATTCAATCCGCCGGGGTGTTAAAAATTGGCACCGAAGGGACTTATCCGCCGTTCACTTTTCATAACGCCGCCGGCAAGCTGGAAGGGTTTGATGTCGAAATTGGTCAGGAGATCGCTAAGCGCCTGAAAGTAAATGCCCAGTTTGTTGAAGGCAAATGGGATGGCCTGATCGCCGGTATCGACGCCAACCGCTACGACGCGGTGATAAACCAGGTGGGCATTACGCCGGAACGCCAGAAAAAATATGACTTCTCCGAGCCGTATATCGCCTCTAAAGCGGTGCTGATCGTTAACAGCAAAAACACGGCAATCACCCGTTTCGAGGATTTAAAAGGCAAAAAATCCGCCCATACGCTGACCAGCAACTATGCGCAGATCGCCCGCAAATATGGCGCGGAGATCGTTGCCACCGACGGCTTTAACCAGTCTGTGGATTTGGTGGTGCAGGGCCGCGCCGATGCGACCATCAACGACAACCTGTCATTCCTGGATTTCAAAAAACATAAACCAGACGCGCCGGTGAAAATTGTCGCCACGCAGACTGACGCAGAGAAATCCGGCGTGTTGTTCCGTAAAGGCAACCCGCAACTGAAAGCCGCCATTGATAAAGCCCTGGAAGAGATCAAAGCCGACGGCACTTATCAACGCATCTCGCAGAAATACTTCGGCGCGGATGTGTCGAAGTAGTGCGGAGTCGCTGAATGGTAAAACCCCGCAACGCGGGGTTTTTTATGCCGCTGGCGCCAGGTCACACTGACATTCGTTTCGTTTGGACTGGTGTTCGACACCACGCAAAGCTGATGCGCAGCGTATTGGATGCTTGCCACAGGCGGTGCGGAGGCCACCATTTCGGCGATATTGCTGCGCCAGCACAGCGAGTACAGCACATAAAAAAACCCCGACAAGCGGGGTTTTAGTTTGCGGAGTCACGCAAATCAGAACGGAATGTCGTCGTCAAAATCCATCGGCGGTTCGTTAGACGGTGCCGGTGCAGACTGTTGCTGCGGGCGAGACTGCGCGCCGCCACTGAACTGATTGCCACCCTGCTGCGGCTGCTGAGGCTGACCCCAACCGCCCTGCTGCTGACCGCCGCCTGCCGGTGCGCCGCCACCCTGACGTCCACCCAACATCTGCATAGTGCCGCCAACGTTAACCACCACTTCAGTGGTGTATTTTTCCTGACCGGACTGGTCAGTCCATTTGCGCGTACGCAGTTGACCTTCGATATAAACCTGAGAGCCTTTACGCAGGTACTCACCGGCCACTTCCGCCAGTTTGCCAAACAGCACAACGCGGTGCCATTCGGTCTGCTCTTTGGTTTCGCCGGTCTGCTTGTCACGCCAGGATTCGGAAGTAGCCAGCGTAATGTTGGCAACTGCGCCACCACTCGGCATATAGCGTACTTCCGGGTCCTGGCCCAGATTACCGACGAGAATCACCTTGTTTACGCCTCTGCTGGCCATATTGTGTCTCCTGAAAACGTTGCTTGATTCTTAGTAGTGTAAACGCGCGATTGTAGCATTACAAAGCCACACTTAGATAGCTGCGAGGAGGATTCCAGATAATCGCCGCGCGCCAAGTTTGACATACCCGAAGCGAAGATGCATGCGAATACTGTATATTCATTCAGGTTAAATTGTGTCATAATTAGCCGTTTCTGACCGCTGGTTGTCCTTCAAACACACCAGGCAAAAAAGTGTTCCTCCGGGTAAAAGGTGAATGGATTGGATAAGATAGAAGTACGGGGCGCCCGCACCCATAATCTCAAAAACATCAACCTCGTCATCCCTCGCGACAAACTGATTGTCGTCACCGGGCTGTCGGGTTCTGGTAAGTCCTCACTGGCTTTCGACACACTCTATGCCGAAGGGCAGCGTCGTTACGTTGAATCACTCTCCGCGTATGCGCGTCAGTTCCTGTCGCTGATGGAAAAACCGGACGTTGACCACATTGAAGGTTTGTCGCCCGCCATTTCTATTGAACAAAAATCGACATCCCACAACCCGCGTTCCACCGTCGGCACGATTACGGAAATTCACGATTATCTGCGTCTGCTGTTCGCCCGCGTCGGCGAACCGCGCTGCCCGGATCACGACGTTCCGCTGGCGGCGCAAACCGTGAGCCAGATGGTGGATAACGTGTTGTCGCAGCCGGAAGGCAAGCGCCTGATGCTGCTGGCGCCGGTTATCAAAGAGCGTAAAGGCGAGCACACCAAAACGCTGGAAAACCTCGCAAGCCAGGGTTATATCCGTGCGCGTATCGACGGCGAAGTGTGCGATCTCTCCGATCCGCCAAGCCTCGAGCTGCAAAAGAAACACACCATTGAAGTGGTGATTGACCGTTTTAAAGTACGCGAAGACCTCGCCCAGCGCCTGGCGGAATCATTTGAAACCGCACTGGAGCTTTCCGGCGGCACGGCAGTAGTTGCCGATATGGACGAGCCGACCGCCGAAGAATTGCTGTTCTCCGCCAACTTTGCCTGTCCGATTTGCGGCTACAGCATGCGCGAGCTGGAACCGCGTCTGTTCTCGTTCAATAACCCGGCGGGCGCATGCCCGACTTGTGACGGTCTGGGCGTGCAGCAATATTTCGATCCGGATCGCGTGATCCAGAACCCGGAGCTGTCGCTGGCCGGCGGCGCGATCCGCGGCTGGGATCGCCGCAACTTCTACTATTTCCAGATGCTGAAATCGCTGGCGGAACACTACAAATTCGACGTGGAAGCGCCGTGGGAAAGCCTGAACGCTAACGTGCAGAAAGTGGTGCTGTTTGGTTCCGGTAAAGAGTCGATTGAGTTCAAATACATGAACGATCGTGGCGATACTTCCGTACGTCGCCATCCGTTCGAAGGCGTGCTGCATAACATGGAGCGCCGTTACAAAGAGACGGAATCCAGCGCGGTACGTGAAGAGCTGGCGAAGTTTATCAGCAATCGCCCGTGCGCTTCTTGTGAAGGGACGCGTCTGCGTCGCGAAGCGCGCCACGTCTTTGTCGAAAACACGCCATTGCCGACCATTTCCGATATGAGCATCGGCCATGCGATGGACTTCTTCAACAATCTGAAACTTTCCGGCCAGCGGGCAAAAATCGCCGAAAAAGTGCTGAAAGAGATTGGCGATCGCCTGAAGTTCCTGGTAAACGTCGGCCTGAACTACCTGACGCTTTCACGCTCGGCGGAAACGCTCTCCGGCGGCGAAGCACAGCGCATTCGTCTGGCAAGCCAGATTGGCGCGGGTCTGGTAGGCGTCATGTACGTGCTGGATGAGCCGTCAATCGGCCTGCATCAGCGCGATAACGAACGTCTGCTCGGCACGCTTATCCATCTGCGTAACCTCGGTAACACGGTGATTGTCGTCGAACACGACGAAGACGCTATTCGCGCCGCCGACCATGTCATCGACATCGGCCCTGGTGCGGGTGTACACGGCGGTCAGGTGGTGGCGGAAGGGACGCTGGATGCCATCATGGCGGTGCCGGAATCCCTAACCGGGCAGTACATGAGCGGTAAACGTAAAATTGAGCTGCCGAAACAACGCGTGAAAGCCGATCCGGAAAAAGTGCTGAAATTGACTGGCGCGCGCGGTAACAACCTGAAAGACGTGACGCTGACACTACCGGTGGGCCTGTTCACCTGTATCACCGGCGTTTCCGGTTCCGGTAAATCGACCTTGATCAACGATACGCTGTTCCCTATCGCCCAGCGTCAGTTGAACGGTGCAACCATCGCTGAACCTGCGCCATATCGCGATGTGCAGGGGCTGGAGCATTTCGACAAAGTGATCGATATCGATCAGAGCCCAATTGGGCGCACGCCGCGTTCCAACCCGGCAACCTATACCGGCGTCTTTACGCCAGTACGTGAGTTGTTTGCCGGTGTGCCGGAGTCCCGCTCGCGCGGTTACACGCCGGGGCGCTTCAGCTTTAACGTGCGCGGCGGTCGCTGCGAAGCCTGTCAGGGTGACGGCGTGATCAAGGTTGAGATGCACTTTCTACCGGATATTTACGTGCCGTGTGACCAGTGCAAAGGCAAGCGCTACAACCGCGAAACGCTGGAAATCAAATACAAAGGCAAGACCATCCATGAAGTGCTGGATATGACTATCGAAGAAGCACGCGAGTTCTTCGATGCCGTTCCGGCGCTAGCGCGTAAGCTGCAAACGCTGATGGATGTTGGCCTGACCTATATCCGTCTTGGTCAGTCTGCCACCACCCTTTCCGGCGGTGAAGCCCAGCGCGTGAAGCTGGCGCGCGAACTGTCGAAACGCGGCACCGGGCAGACACTCTACATCCTCGACGAACCGACCACCGGCCTGCACTTTGCTGATATCCAGCAGTTGCTGGACGTGCTGCATCAGTTGCGGGATCAGGGCAACACTATTGTGGTGATTGAGCACAACCTGGACGTGATTAAAACGGCGGACTGGATTGTCGACCTCGGCCCGGAAGGCGGCAGCGGCGGGGGCGAGATCCTGGTCTCTGGCACGCCGGAAACGGTCGCCGAATGCGAAGCCTCTCACACGGCGCGCTTCCTCAAACCGATGCTGAAATAATCACACGGAGAGCTGGTGCCGGACCTGTTCCGGCACCAGCTCAATCGCCTGCTGATACGACGCATCCACCAGGTAGTAAATCTGCGAATCCGGTAACGAACCATCAAGGTAAACGGTGCTCCAGTGCGCTTTATTCAAATGGCGGCTGGGGCGCACATCTTTATGCTGCTGGCGCAGCAAATCCGCGAGTTCGGGACTCGCTTTCAGCGATGCTGCCGGTCGCCCTTCCACCTCTTTCACCATCGCGAACAGCACATCCGCAACTTTGATTTGCGTTGCTTTCCAGTCGCTGTGCACGCTCTGTTCAGCGCCAGGCTTCGCCATGCAATATTGCAGTAACTCGGAAATTGTCACTTTTTCTTCTCCTTGTCATGTCGTGGTGGAATGTCACGGTCGGCACAAATACGTCATTTAAGCGTAGTGTATCGACAAAAAAATCGTGGGCCGTTACAAAACCTGAAGATCAACACAACCTAAACAGAATAAAGAACGCCGGAACCTTTTGTGTTTTAGAGTGACAAATAGTTACAAATAGAAAGCAGCAGTTATTTTTCCCATTTTTTTCAATGAGATAAAAGACGCGCATTGATGTGCAGTTGATTGCGGATAAAAGAGAAAACTCCCGGAGATGCCTGATGAGCATATTACATGGCGAGAAGAAAACCGTGCTTGTCGCTGAAGATGATAGTGATGTTGCCGGTGTTATTATTGCTTACCTTGAACACGACAAGTTCACGGTGATTCATGCCCCTGATGGCGAAAAAGCGCTCAGGATGGCGGAACAATATCAACCTGATTTTATTATTCTGGATATCAAAATGCCGAAAAAGGATGGCTGGCAAGTCCTGATGGAACTACGCCAGACCACCGATATCCCCATTATGATGCTGACCGCGATGGACACCGACGCGGATAAAGTCCTGGCGTTAAAAACGGGTGCTGATGATTTTCTAATGAAACCGTTCAACCCGGAGGAATTAGTTGCCAGGGTGCATGTTATTTTAAAAAGAATCCCGCAATATCACGCCCGTGAAAATCTGAAACTTTATAAAACCAGAAATATTGAAATTAATAAAATAACGCATCAGGTTTACGTTGGTCCGAAGAAAATGGATTTATCTACCGATTTAACCTCAACAGAGTTTAAGATATTGATGCATTTAATTCGCTACCCGCAGCGCATCTTTACACGCGAAGAGATTATGAATTCTTGCATGCCAGAGGGTAATGCCTGCGATCGCACCGTGGATAGCCATGTCAGCAAATTAAGAAAGAAGATCCAGCAGGCGGGCATTGTTAATGTACCTGAGTGTGTACGCGGCTTTGGCTATCGGCTGGGAGATTAATGTTGAAAAACAAGCTCCCGGCGGGGGATCACCACCGCCAGGAGCATTCATTAAAACAGCGTCCGGCCCAATGAAAGGATTTCACACCACTGTTTTTTGTAGTGCCAGTAATCTTTATAGACACCCAGAGAAAATTTAAATGTTTTCTCTTTTGCGGTGCAGAGATCTTTGGCTTTGCAGACATTTATCCACAATAAAATACTACCCAAATTAAACTCAGGGTAGTCTTGCGAATATCCACCATTGATATCATCAAAATAAAAATAGCCATCACACTCGGCCATAAAAATAATATCAAACGCGCAGGGGCGACCATGAATAAACAACACAGCGCCGAAGAGTAAATGTCGCAATGCGGCAAATGTTCTGATTAAGTCATCACGCGCAAAACAGTAAATTTTACCCTGCCAGCGCTGCTTGAACACGTCGATATAAATGTCGGCCAGTTCACTCTCTGAAAAATCATCAACCCACCGAATTTCACCGCCACAAGCAAGAAATTTTTTCATTTCGCCGTTGCGTTTTTTCTGCGACGCTTTCGAGAGGCTCTCTTTGACATAGCAGATCTTGTTCTTTAAGTAGCGGCTGAATAAAACATTCATAAAATCAGCATGATGATGCGGAGACAACCGCTTGGTAACAGCCGGTAAATAGCTCACTTTTTTCGTTTGCAGCGGCAGCATGATGTCATCGAAAACAAAGGGATAACGCCGGTCCTGTAGCGATAATGAACCCTTCACCGCGTAACACGCGCCAACGTATACCTGCTTGCGACGAATAGCGTAAAAAGCCAGCTTCGCCCCCGTTTCAGCACTTAAAAATTGCAACACATCCGGATGTGTACAGACAGAACCGCCAAATTGTTGCCAGACCATTTTGTAGGTGGCGAAATCGCACGGTTCCCAACCGTACAGCCACGCGAAGACATTCCGTAAAACCATAACTACCCCGTGTTATTAGACGCACCCACACGTCTTTATGCAGGCTTATAACCGGGGTATATGGAGGTTTGATGGAGCGGCTACTCTCCCTGCAGCGTGGCGATGATTTTGCGCGAGCCACCGTGAATGCGGTGTTCGCCAAGCCATATTCCCTGCCATGTACCCAGCACCACGCGCCCGTTTTGCACGGGTAACAGCAGAGAAACGCCTAACAGGGAGGATTTAATGTGCGACGGCATATCATCCGGTCCTTCGTAATCGTGCTCATACGGCGCGTTGTCCGGCACGGCTTTTAGAAAATGCTGCTCCATATCGTGGCGCACGGTGGGATCGCAATTTTCGTTCAGGGTGAGCGAAGCTGAGGTATGTTGCAGCAACAAGTGCAGCAAGCCAACGTTAATGCGGGAGATATCGCGAAGTTGCCCAAGTACCTCGTCCGTCACCAGATGAAACCCGCGCGACTTCGCGCCAAGCGTAAGAGTTTGTTGATACCACATGCCTATCTCCTGTCAGCAAAATGAACTCTTGTCAGTGTGGCAGCATGTTGCCAAAACAGGAAAGCCGGGGCTAATACTCGGAATTCACAATCACTTCCTCACCCAGCGCACCCGCTTGCGGTAAAGGGCGATAAGTTGAATTTGAGGCACGTAGCACGCGGATTGGCCGGGCTTCGCTTTCACGCGCTGCGGTAATATCGCTATCTGAATCGCCATAGAAAATACGGATTTTATTTGCTTTCAGCCACTGGGTTTTGCTGTTCTGGCCGGGCTTATCACCGGCGAAAATCACCGGGTTCATATTGGCCGCAGGAATAAGAAAATCGTCCTGGAGCGTTTTACTCACCGTTTCTGTTTTTGTCGGGCTACGTCCAGTGATGAAAAAGATGTTGTCACCGCGCTTTACATGCATCGCAATTAGATGGCGGGCCACTTCTTTCGGAATGCTGAATTCGTCCCAGCCGTTGTTCATCTTTTCCCAAAACGCCGGGTTTTGTAGATAGGCTTCGCTGTCCGGCGACCAGGTTTTTTTACCGCGCCAGAAACCAGGGCTGGAAAATAGCACCGTGTCGTCAATATCAAACCCGACCGCCATTGGCGGGCGTTCGATAAGAGAATTTTCAATTTGCGCCACAGAAACCCAGTGAACAGGTGCCTGTTCGGCGAGTCTGGCAACATTGGTGCCTTCAGATACCGGCGTGGGTGCCGAAGCGTAAACCGTGCTGCTGAACGTTATCCACAGGCAGACCGCGCCGAGCGCGCGGATGAGCTTTCGCATATTTATCCCTAAATTATCAGTTCGTTATATTTTATAAATGGTGCGAATGGTCAAAATGTTACCAGACCATACCCTGTGAAGCCGATGAAAAAAAGGATTTTTTGCCGATTATTCAGAGAATAAGCGAGTGCGGGTGCATAAATTATCCCCTGCGGCACGCAGGGGATGAAGAAAAGTAAGTGGGCGCTTACATTACGGCGGCGAATGCTTGCGCCACGCGCTGCACGTTGCGACTGTTAAGACCAGCAACGCACATCCGACCGCTGGCGATGAGGTAAACGCCAAACTCTTCACGCAGACGATCGACCTGTGCTGCGCTCAGGCCGGTATAACTGAACATACCGCGCTGTTTAAGCAGGTAATCGAAATTCCCGCCTGGTACTGCCTCTTTCAGCACGGTGACCAGTTCCTGGCGCATCGCCAGAATGCGCGTACGCATGGCTTCCACTTCTGCCAGCCAGGAGGCTTTCAGGCCTGCGTCGCCAAGCACTGTCGCGACCAGTTGTGCGCCAAAATTTGGCGGGCTGGAGTAGTTACGGCGCACGGTGGCTTTGAGCTGCCCCAGCACGCGGCTGGCGGCGTCAGCGTCGTCACACACCACGGAAAGCCCGCCAACGCGCTCGCCATACAGCGAGAAAATTTTCGAAAATGAGTTGCTGACCAGCGCAGGCAGTCCGGCGCGGGCAACGGCGCGGATGGCGTAAGCATCGTCTTCCATTCCGGCGCCAAAGCCCTGGTAGGCGATGTCGAGGAACGGGATCAGATTGCGCGCTTTCAACACCTCAACCACCTGGTCCCATTGCGCGTGCGTCAGATCCGCACCCGTTGGGTTATGGCAGCAGGGATGCAGCAGCACAATGCTCTGTGCGGCCAGGGTGTTCAGTTTTTCCAGAAATGCATCAAAACGCACGCCATTCGTGGCGCTGTCGTACCAGGGGTAAGTACTCACTACAAACCCGGCACCTTCAAATATCGCAACATGGTTTTCCCAGGTTGGATCACTGACCCACACGCCGGAATCTGGAAAGTAACGTTTCAGAAAATCTGCGCCGACTTTCAGCGCACCGGAGCCGCCTAATGTCTGGATGGTAGCAACACGTTTTTGCGCCAGTACCGGATGTTCTGCACCGAACAGCAGCGGAGCGATCGCGTCGCGATAGCTGTTTAGCCCTTCCATCGGCAGATAGACCGATGCACCGTGAGGCTGCGCATTTAGGCGCGCTTCGGCTTCAGCAACCGCCTGCAGACGCGGGATAATGCCGTCTTCGTTGTAATACAGCCCGATGCTGAGATTGACCTTGTCGCTGCGAGGATCCTCTTTAAAGCGCTCCATTAACGACAGAATCGGGTCTCCGGCGTAGGCGTCAACTTTTTGAAACACGCGTGTACTCTCCAGGTTTACAGTAGGCAAGAACCACCACAATAAACCGGAAGCAAAGGAAGATCGAGAGCAGTAACAGCGGTGTTAAAAAATAAGCGCTTTAGCTGCGCAGCACGGCGAGAATTTGCGCCACGCGTTCGCTTACCGAACCGCGTACTCGCAGAAAGGGAATGCCGCGTTGCGTCAGCTGTTCGTTGTACCAGGCCTGCTGGCGCTGGCGGAAGGTTTCATCCTGGCGGGTGCCATCCTGCACAAATGGAAAATCGGCCTCGCACAGCACCGCAAGGTGATAGTGCCGCTGTGCCAGCGCATAGAGCGCATCCGGCGCGTTGCCAAACATCGCCAACGTATAGAACAGCGTCGTCAGCGGGGACGTGTCGCACACCAGCCACTGCCGGGCGTCGGCGGCCTCTTCGCGCTGCACCTGCGTTTGTGCAATCGGCAGCATATCGTCATAAACCAGTTCACCGCCCTTTTCATCCCAGCGCTCGCGGCCATATTCTGCGACATACGCCGTCTCCAGCGCCTGTGCCAGTGCGATGCTCAGCGTGCTTTTGCCAGTCGATTCACCGCCCAGCAGGCAAATACGCTGTACGAAATCCCGGTAAACAACAGGCGCTAACATCTGCCGCCAGCGGTGAACATCGCTGCGAATCAGCGTACCAGAAGGCGCTTGATCTCCTTGCTCACGCTGCAAACGCACATGTGTGACGGGGCTGGAGAAGCGCTCAGTGAGCACACGGGCAAAGCCGTCGCCGTAATCTTCGGCGGTAAACACCGCCTGTGGCTGGCAGTGCAGAATCTGCAAACAGATATCGGCCATATAGTGACGATGCAGATCGCCGTCGGCGTCGTTATGCGGAGGTGCGCGCAACCCGGCGTCAGCAAGGCGCTGTGGCGTTAGCACCAGAATGTCGCATTGTGGGAAACGCGTACGCAGCCAGCGCTCGCGTTTTTCAGGCTCGCAGCCGGGCAACTCCGGCCGGGAATAACTGACGATCCAGAGACGCTCACACTGATCCAGCGCGGCGTTGATCAAGCGTTCGTGGCCGCAGTGCAGCGGCGCAAATTTTCCGACAACCAGCCCGCTGGCAAAGCGCTTCATCGCGCGGCCATCGCTTTGCGCCACTGATACAGACCGTGCCAGGCATTACACCAGAAGACAAGATACAACCCTGCGGTGAGCCAGAGATCGCGCGCGGCATACAGCGGCACAGCAATGGTGTTGACCAGCAACCAGAAATACCAGCTCTCGAGCCTGCGCCCCATCAGCATAAATTGCGCGAGCACGCTGAAAACCATAATGGCGGAGTCCAGCCACGGCGACCACGCATTGGTAAACCTATGCAACAGCCAGGCGTAACACCCGGCGACAACCAGCGCGCCCGCTAACATCAGCAACAAATGGTTAAGCGGCGTTTTGCGCACCGCCAACTCGCTGCCGTGGTTGCCTTTCAGCCAGTTGATCCATCCGGCAACACTGCTGGCGATAAAGAACAGTTGCAAAGTGACATCAGCGTAGAGCTGTACGGAGTAGAACACCCAGCCATACAGCACACAGCCGATAATCCCCGTCCACCAGGTGTGCATGTTATTGCGCGCGGCAAGCCATACCGAGAGGGCATAAACCAGGCAGGCGGCGATTTCCATTGGCGACAAGGCGCAATCCTTTTAGTCGATGTATTTTAATGCCGCCCGCGAAGTCAGGCGCGTGATAAGTTCGTAAGCACTCACTTTTGTTGCTTCAGCAATGCGTTCAACGGGCAAACCTTCACCCCACAGCACCACTTCATCACCAGCTTTGTCTTGCGCATCCGGGCCGAGATCAACGCAAATCATATCCATCGCCACACGCCCGACAATCGGCACTTCACGACCGTTGATCAGCACTGGCGTACCCGAAGGCGCAGCGCGCGGATAGCCATCGCCGTAACCCATGGCCACTACGCCTAAACGTGTGTCACGCGTACTTTCCCAGGTGCCGCCATAGCCCACCGCATCGCCTGCATTATGTTCGCGCACGGCAATCAGTTGCGAAGTCAGGGTCATTACGGGCTGAAAGCCGAAATCCTTGCCCCAGGGCTTACTCTCGAGCGGCGAAACACCGTACAAAATGATGCCAGGGCGAACCCAGTCGAAGTGCGATTGCGGCCACAGCAACGTACCGCCGGAAGCGGCTATGGAACGCAGGCCGGGTTTGCCGTTGGTAAACGAGGTGAAAATATCAAGCTGGCGCTCTGTTGCGCCGCATTCCGGCTCGTCGGCGCGGGCAAAATGGCTGGCGACGTTGACCGGCTGGCGCACATTTTTGCACTGTGACAAACGCGCATAAAACGCCTCGGCTTCGTGCGGATGTACGCCAAGTCGGTGCATACCGGTATCGAGCTTCATCCACACAGTTACCGGCGCTGTCAGCGTCGCCGTTTCCAGCGCTTCCAGCTGTTCAACACTGTGAATAACGGTATGAAGCTGGTGTTCAGCGACCAACGGTAAGTCGCTGGCGGCGAAGAAACCTTCCAGCAGCAAAATCGGTTGCGTGATGCCGCCCGCGCGCAATTGCAGGGCTTCTTCAAGACGGGAGACGCCGAAAGCATCGGCATCGGGGAGCGTTCGCGCGGTCTCGAGAAGACCGTGTCCATAGGCGTTCGCTTTCACGACCGCAACCACGCGGCTGGCGGGAGCCAGTTCACGCAGGCGTTGCAGATTGTGTCGCAGAGCGCGGCGGTTAACTACTACGGTTGCCGCTTGCATTTACATTACCCTATCAAGCAATCGTCAACGTCATTCGCCTGCAGGGACACGACAAGCCCGTGAATTCCGGCGGTTTTGTAAACCAGGCAACCGGGATGAACGAGCGCAGTCAACGCCCCAGCAATGCGAAGGATGAAGAGGATTTATTCGTCGTCGTATTGTGGCCCGGCATAATTATCAAAGCGCGACCACTGCCCGTTAAATGTCAGACGCACGGTACCGATCGGCCCGTTACGCTGCTTACCAATAATGATTTCTGCAATGCCTTTTAAGTCACTGTTTTCGTGATAAACCTCGTCACGATAAATAAACATGATCAAGTCGGCGTCCTGCTCGATGGAGCCGGATTCACGCAAGTCGGAGTTTACCGGGCGTTTGTCGGCGCGCTGTTCCAGTGAGCGGTTAAGCTGCGACAGCGCCACCACCGGCACTTGTAACTCTTTCGCCAGCGCTTTTAGCGAGCGGGAGATTTCAGCGATTTCCAGCGTACGGTTATCCGACAACGACGGCACACGCATCAGTTGCAGGTAGTCGATCATGATAAGCCCAATGCCACCATGCTCGCGGGCGATACGCCGCGCACGGGAGCGGACTTCCGTCGGCGTCAGGCCGGAAGAGTCATCAATATAGATATTGCGTTTTTCCAGCAGGATGCCCATGGTGCCGGAGATGCGCGCCCAATCTTCGTCGTCCAGTTGGCCGGTACGAATACGCGTCTGATCGACACGCGAAAGGGAGGCCAGTGAACGCATCATGATCTGTTCGGAGGGCATCTCAAGACTGAAGATTAATACAGGTTTATCCTGCAACATTGCCGCGTTTTCGACGAGGTTCATCGCAAATGTCGTTTTCCCCATCGACGGACGCGCCGCAACAATGATCAAATCCGACGGCTGTAAACCTGCCGTCTTCTTATTGAGATCGTCATAGCCCGTGTTAACACCGGTTACACCGTCGTGTGGCTGCTGGAAAAGCTGCTCGATGCGCGAAACGGTCGCTTCAAGCACATCGGCGATGTTTTTCGGACCTTCGTCTTTATTCGCACGGCTTTCGGCAATTTTGAAAACGCGGGATTCGGCAAGGTCGAGCAGATCTTCACTGCTGCGCCCCTGCGGATCGAAACCAGCGTTGGCGATTTCGTTCGCCACCGAAATCATTTCACGCACTACCGCACGTTCGCGCACGATATCGGCATAAGCACTGATGTTCGCCGCACTTGGCGTATTTTTGGAAAGCTCCGCCAGGTAAGCGAAGCCGCCAACGATGTCCAGTTGCCCCTGTAGCTCCAGCGATTCCGCGAGCGTTATCAGATCGATGGGTTTGCCCATCTCCTGCAAACGGTGCATCTCGGTAAAAATATGGCGGTGCGGGCGTGTATAAAAATCATCCGCCACGACGCGTTCAGCGACATCATCCCAACGCTCGTTATCCAGCATTAAACCGCCCAACACCGACTGCTCCGCTTCAATAGAATGCGGAGGCACTTTCATCCCCTCGAGCTGTACGTCGCGGGGTTCAGTCTGTTTGTTGAAGGGTTTATTTCCTGCCATAGTGAATGGAGCTATCCGGGTTATGAATGGGTTGAGAGATTATCACATCAGGAGGAAGCATGGCGACGAGAATAGAATTTCAAAAGCATGGTGGGCCTGAGGTGCTTAAAGCGGTTGAGTTCACCCCCGCAGCGCCAGCGGAAAACGAAGTGCAGGTAGAAAATAAAGCCATTGGTATCAACTATATCGATACCTATATCCGTAGCGGGTTATATCCACCGCCAGCGTTACCCAGTGGGCTGGGCACCGAAGCGGCTGGCGTGGTAAGCAAAGTGGGCAGCGGTGTTACGCAGGTGAAAGTGGGCGATCGCGTGGTGTATGCGCAATCAGGTCTGGGCGCGTACAGCTCGGTGCATAACGTTTTAGCGGATAAAGTCGCAGTGCTGCCGAACGCTATCTCCTTTGAACAAGCCGCGGCGTCATTCCTGAAAGGGCTGACGGTGTTTTATCTGCTGCGCAAAACGTATGAGATTAAGCCCGATGAAATGTTCTTGTTCCACGCTGCCGCCGGTGGCGTCGGGCTGATTGCCTGCCAGTGGGCAAAAGCGCTCGGTGCGAAGCTGATTGGTACCGTGGGTTCCGCGCAAAAAGCGCAGCGCGCATTACAGGCCGGCGCTTGGCAGGTGATCAACTACAGCGAAGAGAATGTAGTGGAACGTGTCAAAGAGTTAACCGGCGGCAAAAAGGTCGCGGTGGTATACGACTCAGTGGGGAAAGACACCTGGGAAACCTCGCTTGATTGCCTGCGCCGTCGCGGGCTGATGGTGAGCTTTGGCAACTCTTCCGGCCCAGTGACAGGCGTTAATCTGGGCATTCTTAACCAGAAAGGCTCGCTCTACGCCACGCGCCCTTCCCTCAATGGCTATGTCACCAACCGGGAAGAGCTGCAGGAAGCCAGTAATGAGCTGTTTTCGCTGATTGCCAGCGGGGTTATCAAAGTGGATGTGGCAGAGAGCCAGAAGTTCGCGCTGAAAGATGCGCAACAGGCGCATGAAGCGCTGGAAAGCCGGGCGACGCAGGGCTCAAGCCTGTTGATCCCTTAAGCTAAATACCTGAAAGAATTAGGGCTTCCCGTGGGAAGCCCTTTCTTTTTTTGTTCGGCTGCATTGTAGGGTACAGCACGATGAATTCGTTAACGTCGCGATAGTGACAGATTTAATAAGTAAATCCTATTCGGTTCTAAGCAATGTTCCGGGAAAAGTCTTCGGTATGTGACGAACCACGCAATACTTTAGTAACGCCAACGGTTATTGCGTTGATAACGTGGGACCTTCGGTGCTTTCACGGCACGGATAACCCAGACAACGGCGACAGCCAGCAGCAGCCAGGGTAACAGCTTAATCATCAAAGCAAAAAGCCCACCGAGGAACATGACGGCGGTTGCCACCAGCAGCGCAGCGATAATGCCCAGTAGCGAAACGCCGGTCACCAGCAACATGATAAAAAAGCCCACGATAAACAGTAATTCCAGCATGATGGATCTCCCAAAGAGGTAACTCTCGTTGCTATTACAAGAACCATGCCAGGAAAAATTGACTTATTTATCAATAAAAAAGCTCCGTGACAGAGGGCGGAGCTTAGTGAATTTGACTACCTTTTGGTGAAATTTTAACGCTTTGACGCCACCAGGTTGAGCGCGTGTTCCACTACCGCGATATCCGCACCGGCTTTATGCGCATTTTCACTCAGATAACGACGCCACTGGCGCGCGCCGGGAATGCCCTGAAACAGCCCCAGCATATGGCGAGTAATATGCCCGAGATACGCGCCCTGACTCAGCTCGCGCTCGATGTAGGGATACATGGCGCGCACCACGGCAACCAGATCGGCATCTGCTACGTCTGCACCAAAGATCTCGCGGTCGACAGACGCCAAAATACCAGGGTTCTGATACGCTTCGCGACCGACCATCACGCCATCCATATGTTGCAGATGCGCTTTGGCTTCTTCCAGCGATTTGATACCGCCGTTAATCGCCATTGTCAGGTGCGGAAAATCACGTTTTAGCTGATAAACGCGAGGGTAATCCAGCGGCGGGATTTCCCGGTTCTCTTTCGGGCTTAACCCTGAAAGCCACGCTTTGCGCGCATGGATGATAAAGCTTTCGCACTCGCCTTTTCCGGCCACGGTGCCAATAAAGTCGCAGAGAAATTCGTAGCTGTCCTGATCGTCAATGCCAATACGCGTTTTGACAGTGACTGGAATCGACACCACATCACGCATCGCTTTGATGCAGTCTGTCACCAGTTGAGCTTCGCCCATCAGGCACGCGCCGAAACGACCATTCTGCACACGATCGGACGGGCACCCGACATTGAGGTTAATTTCATCATAACCACGCGCTTCAGCCAGCTTCGCACAATGGGCAAGCTGCGCTGGATCGCTACCGCCGAGCTGCAACGCTACCGGATGTTCCTCTTCGCTGTACGCCAGGTAATCGCCCTTACCATGAATGATGGCACCGGTGGTGACCATTTCGGTGTAGAGCAACGTCTGGCGCGACAGCAGGCGCAAGAAGTAGCGGCAATGTCTGTCCGTCCAGTCGAGCATCGGCGCAATGGAGAAACGATGGGCAGGAAAAGTAGCGGACTGATTGTGTGGCAGCATGGCGAATATTTAAGCATCGAATGAAAAAGGGGCGCTACTATAGCACAGGGAAAACCGGAGGCGCAGCGCCTCCGGCTAAACCTTAGAAGGTGACGCTCAACTGCGCGCCAGCACCCCATGTTTCATCTTCACCGACCAGCCCCATCAAATCGACATGGACGCGGTTAAACGGTGCAAAACCGACACCGCCAGTGAAGACGTTTTTATCATCGCCTTTCACATCCGCGCGGTAACCGGCACGCACCGCCAGCCAGCTAAGCGGGCGAACTTCCGCACCGACGCCCACATATTGGGAGTTTTTCTCGCTCTTAAAGCCTTTGGTTTCAGTTAAATCCCCGTCGGCGCTTAATGTCACCAGATCGTTGTGCCAGGCCGCACCAGCGGTCACCACCGGGCTAATCTGGTAGGTGTCTTTGTAATTGGTGATCTCACCGGTTCTACCATTGCGAATACGAATATCCTGAGTATCGATATCGCGGGAGATAAGGTTGGTGCCGGTTAAGCCAACAGTGATGTTCTCACCAAAGTCCGCCGCAGCACCAACATCGATGTTAAAGCCAGTGTCATCAGTACGATAACGGCTGTCTCTCAAGTCACTGCTTTTGTAGTCATAAATAGAGGCAGTGTAGTTGTAGACCCACGTTTTTTGCAGTTTCGGCGTAACACCAAGGGATAGAGGCACGCCAGCGACTTCAAACTGGCGCGCCATAGCGATACCAAAGTCGGAGACGATTGCCGCACGGCCCGCTGCGGTGGAGTTGAGGTTTTTGGTGATCTCTTCGCTACCGTTTGGCGAGAGCACTGCGCCCAGCGCTTCACCGGCAGCCACCGTGGTACTGTTCTGGATGCTGCGCAGGTAATCGATATCTTGCTGATCAATATTCGAGCTTACGCGGGCGTGCGCATACGCTTTGGTGACAAAAGCCAGCGAGAGCACATCGTTCGGAATACTGACCGCAAGGCCAGCGGCAGCTTTAGCCTGCGCGGTTTTGCCTTTCAGAAACACCAGTTCGTCAGCCAGGTCTTTTGCCGCACTCTGGAACTGATTTACTGTGCCAATCGGGTTGGCAATGATCTGCGCGGCGGTCAGGTTATCGACCACGTTCTTGTAACCATCAATTTTGTCATTGATGTTATCAATTTCATCGCGAAGGTTATCTTTGTCGGTAATTTGCGCCTGAACGCTCGGCAGGATAACCGTGACGTTATCTTCCGGCTTGGCTTTCGCCAGCAGCGCCGGGTTTATGAGTGCTCCACTACCATAATTTGCCGATGCAACACCCGTTCCTCCCATTGCATCGTTACGTGCTTCTGCCCAGGTATTGGCTGCTCCTGCTTGATTTGCCGCAAAGAAGGAGACAGCGATAGCGACCGCTGAAAATTTACATTTTTTATTCACAATATGTGTCTCGTAGCCAGATGAGTTTTTTAAACCTGTTTATTTTAAAACAAACAGGAATTCACTATTGCTGCGAACAACGACCAAAAAAGAAGCTAAATCAGGTGAACGTACAGGATATATACGAACGCTATAATTATTGAGGAAACTCTCAATATTTATAGAAGAGGATATTCATTTCGGGAAGGAAAGTGTGGAAAGGAGTTTACGGGCGGCGATCTCGGCGTTTCCGGCAGGACATGGTAAAGTGTGGGTTTCTATTCTCATCGACCAGAGAGCGCCAATGGATAAGACCACTTCGCAAGAGATGTTAGTGCAGGCTGAAAAGCTGTGTGCGCAGCGCAATGTGCGCCTGACTCCCCAGCGCCTTGAAGTGTTGCGATTACTAAGCCTGCAACAAAGCGCGATAAGTGCTTATGATCTGCTCGATCTGCTGCGCGAAAGCGAGCCGCAAGCAAAACCGCCGACGGTTTATCGCGCGCTTGATTTCCTGCTGGAGCAAGGCTTTGTCCACAAGGTTGAGTCCACTAACAGCTATGTGCTGTGCCACCTTTTTGACCAGCCGACGCACACTTCTGCGATGTTTATTTGCGATCGCTGTGGTTCAGTGAAAGAAGAACAGGCCGAAGGGGTAGAAGATATTATGCATGCGCTGGCGGCGAAAATGGGCTTTGCCCTGCGGCATAATGTGATTGAAGCACATGGCTTATGCGCGGCCTGCGTGGAAGTGGAAGCCTGCCGACATCACGATCACTGCCACCATGATCATAGCGTCCAGGTAAAGAAAAAACCGCGCTAACTTATCACCTCTTTTATTGGCTATTCATTACACACAACATTTCGCGAAAAATTTCGCATTCTAAAGGCGGCAAGCGAGCAAATGTCGGGGGAACCTGCGTCGGTCAACCGTTGATAAAACGCGATAGAGAGATGTGGCTAGAGCGTAAAGTGTGAAAGCTCGAGTGCCGAGTGGAGGCCGTTCGTGCTGATGAACGTGAAATTTGGAGGGGGGTGGTACATCCTTGTACCTTCGGGCAGGATAGCCTTCAGAGGGTTAACACATTTGAGGGGATGTGCTGGCTACCAACGGTAATCATTACGCGTTTCCCAGTCCGTTACTTCTTTTTCCGCCTGATCTTTCGCGTAACCGTAACGTTCCTGGATTTTACCCACCAACTGATCACGTTTACCTTCAATGATCGTCATATCGTCATCGGTGAGTTTGCCCCATTTCTCTTTCACAGTGCCTTTAAACTGCTTCCAGTTACCGCCGACTTCGTCTTTATTCATCATGGACTCCTTATCGTTCGGTTAAAAATAGACGTTCTCGCCGTGCTGAACGTATTGATTATTGTAGTCAGGGATTCGGCATTATGGATTTTATTCGGAATCTTTAACCATCTAATAAGATAAAAGCAGCGTAAACGAGACAAGAAAAGCAGAGCGTTAAAGCAGGGATAAAGTGCTATCAGGAAGGATCACTCGCAGCAAACCAACTGTTGTCACGCCAGTGGCGACGCCATACTAGCGTCAGCGTCAGCCCACGCAGAGCAAGAAACACAGCAAGCGACAACCACAAACCGTGATTACCCAAAACAGGCACGGTGAGTAGCGTAACGGCAAACCCCGCCGCCGCCACTGCCATACTGTTACGCATTTCGGCCGCGCGCGTCGCACCGACAAACATACCGTCCAGCAGATAACACCACACCCCCACTAGCGGTAAGATAACCTGCCAAATTAGATAATGCCCGGCAAGCTGTTGCAGGGCGGGTAGCGACGTTAACAACGCGATAATTTGCTGACCCGCCAGCGCATACACAACGGCAAAGAACAGCGCCACCAGACCGGCCTGCCGGCAAGCAGCCCGCCAGATATGCATCAATTGACGGCCGTCTCTGGCGCCGTAAGCCTGCCCGGAGTGGGCTTCAACCGCATACGCGAAACCATCCAGCGCATAAGCGGTAAAGGTTAAAAACATCATCAGTACCGCGTTTGCCGCCACCGTCTCATCACCGAGGCGGGCACCAAACACCGTTATCGAACCAAAGCAGAGTTGCAGCAGCAACGAACGCAACATGATATCGCGGTTCAGCGCCAGCAAACGCCGTACGCCGCCGCGCCATGCATTTTTCAACGTCAGCAATGGAATACCGCGCATCACCAGTACGTGTCGCACCATCCACAAGCCAATGACGAAAGTGACGTATTCCGCTATCACCGTGGCAAGCGCTGCACCTTGCACATTCATATGCAGCCCCATGACCAACCACAGATCGAGCACGATGTTGAGCAGGTTCCCCACCACCAGCAAGATCACCGGTGCGCGCGCATACTGCACGCCGAGCAACCAACCGAGCAATACCAGGTTGCCCAGCGAAGCGGGTGCGCTCAACCAGCGAATATCCAGGAACCGCTGCGCCTGTTCCAGCACCGCCTCGCTACCGCCGGTGATATGCAGCGCCAGGTCGATAATCGGCGTGCGCAACACAGCAATCAGTACACCAGCGCCCAGCGCCAGCAGCAAAGGCTGGACTAACGCACGCGCCAGCGCGGGCGCATTCTTCGCGCCGAACGCCTGAGCTGTTAGCCCGGTGGTGCTCATGCGCAAAAAGAGCAGCAACATAAAGAGGAAACTGGTTGCCGTTGCGCCAATCGCCACACCGCCCAGGTAAACCGGGCTGTCCAGATGCCCCACTACCGCCGTATCCACTAGCCCCAGCAACGGGACAGTGATATTCGAGAAGATCATCGGCAGTGCAAGCCGCCAGAGCGCTTTGTCGGATGCGGTTAGCAGTGGCATGGTATGAATGTGAATGCTATGGAGGGAAAAGAGGAGATCGCTGCGGAACCTGAATCAGCTCCGCAGCAGAGCGAATGTGCGTTACAACCACGCGCCATTACGAATGACACCGACCGCAAGCCCTTCGATGGTAAAGTTTTGATCGCGCAGATCGACGACGATCGGGGAAAACTCACTGTTTTCCGGCAGCAGTTCAACGGTGTTGCCCTGCTTTTTCAAACGTTTGACCGTGACTTCGTCTTCAATACGCGCAACAACGACCTGGCCGTTACGCACATCCTGCGTTTTGTGCACCGCCAGCAAATCGCCGTCCATAATGCCAATGTCACGCATCGACATGCCACTAACGCGCAGCAGGAAATCCGCATGGGGTTTAAAGAGGCTCGGATCGACCTGGTAATGGCCTTCGATATGCTGCTGCGCCAGCAGGGGCTCACCCGCCGCGACGCGACCAATCAGCGGTAAGCCGATATCGTCCTCTTCTTCTTCAAGCAGCAGGCGAAGACCACGCGATGCGCCAGATACGATTTCGATAACCCCTTTGCGCGCCAGCGCTTTGAGGTGTTCTTCCGCCGCATTTGGGGAACGGAACCCCAATTGCTGTGCGATTTCCGCACGCGTTGGTGGCATACCGGTTTGAGTGATGCGATCGCGAATAAGATCGAACACCTCTTGCTGCCTGGCCGTTAATGCTTTCATCCCGCCCCCTGGGTGTATATACAGTTATGCTGTGAGTATATACAGCTAAAGGCGATTTTGGAACCAAATTTAAGCAAAAAACCAGGGCGTTATCGAATTCTGGAAGCGTTATCGAAAATGTGACCAGAGTAATGCGATCCAGGTAAACATCGCCAACAGGATAGACATCAGCACCGCCGCTGAGCCCATATCCTTTGCTCGCCCGGAAAGTTCATGGAATTCAGAGCCAATACGATCGACCACGGCCTCGATGGCGCTGTTCAGAATTTCGACAATCATCACCAGCGTCACAGAACCAATCAGTAGTACGCGCGTCATTGTGTCAATATCGAGCCAGCAAGCGATTATAATTGCCAGGGTAACCGCAACGGCTTCCTGACGAAATGCCGCTTCATTGATCCAGGCGGCGCGAACGCCTTTCCAGGAATATCCAGCGGCTTTAATGATCCGGGTGAAACCGGTGGTATTATTAGCCATTTAAAAGAACCTTTTTATTAAATTGGCGTCAATGTCTCAGCAAGCGCGCAGCGGTACAACAGAAATTATGTGTGCTTTCTGATATTCTTGCGGCGCAATGGCACTATTAACCAGAGGCTTTACATCCTTTATGTCCGGCTGGCCACGAATTTACTACAAATTACTGAATTTACCATTAAGCGTGCTGGTAAAAAGTAAATCGATCCCCGCAGAACCTGCACAGGAGCTGGGTCTCGATACGTCACGCCCCATCATGTACGTGCTGCCTTATAACTCAAAGGCAGATTTACTGACTCTACGCGCACAGTGTCTGGCACATGAGCTGCCCGATCCCATGGAACCGCTGGAAATCGACGGCACTTTGCTGCCGCGTTTCGTGTTTATCCACGGCGGCCCGCGCGTGTTCACGTATTACGCGCCAAAAGAAGAGTCGATCAAGCTGTTCCACGACTACCTGGATTTACACCGTAGCCATCCTGATTTGGATGTGCAAATGGTGCCGGTATCGGTGATGTTTGGTCGTTCACCGGGGCGTGAAAAAGGCGAAATTAACCCGCCGCTGCGTATGCTGAACGGCATCCAGAAATTCTTTGCTGTTTCCTGGCTTGGCCGCGACAGCTTTGTGCGTTTTTCACCGCCGGTTTCGCTGCGTCGTATGGCGACCGAGCACGGCACCGATAAAATTATCGCGCAGAAACTGGCGCGCGTGGCGCGTATGCACTTTGCCCGCCAGCGTCTGGCCGCAGTCGGTCCACGCCTGCCGGCCCGTCAGGATTTGTTTAACAAATTGCTCTCGTCCAAGGCGATTGCCCGCGCCGTTGAAGATGAAGCGCGCAGCAAAAAAATCTCCCATGATAAGGCGCAGCAAAACGCCATCGCGCTGATGGAAGAGATCGCCGCGAACTTCTCCTACGAGATGATCCGCCTGACTGACCGTATTCTGGGTTTTACCTGGAACCGTCTCTATCAGGGCATTAATGTGCATAACGCTGAGCGCGTACGCCAGCTTGCACATGACGGTCACGAAATTGTCTATGTGCCCTGCCATCGCAGCCATATGGATTACCTGCTGCTCTCCTATGTGCTCTATCACCAGGGGCTGGTGCCGCCGCATATCGCCGCCGGTATCAATCTGAATTTCTGGCCCGCAGGGCCGATTTTCCGCCGCCTGGGTGCGTTTTTTATTCGCCGGACATTTAAAGGCAACAAGCTTTATTCCACCGTGTTCCGCGAATACTTGGGCGAGTTGTTCAGCCGTGGTTATTCGGTGGAGTACTTCGTTGAGGGCGGACGTTCGCGCACCGGGCGTTTGCTGGATCCGAAAACCGGTACGCTGTCGATGACTATCCAGGCGATGCTGCGCGGCGGTACGCGCCCAATCACGCTGGTGCCGATTTACATCGGTTATGAACACGTGATGGAAGTAGGTACTTACGCCAAAGAGCTGCGTGGCGCGACGAAAGAGAAAGAGAGCTTGTTACAGATGGTGCGTGGCTTAAGCAAGCTGCGTAACCTCGGTCAAGGCTATGTGAACTTCGGCGAACCGATCCCGCTGATGAACTACCTAAATCATCATGTTCCGGAGTGGCGCGAAGCCATCGATCCCATTGAATCCATCCGTCCGGCGTGGTTAACACCCACGGTGAACACCATTGCCGCTGACCTGATGGTGCGTATCAACAACGCCGGTGCGGCTAACGCCATGAACCTGTGTTGTACCGCGCTGTTGGCTTCCCGCCAGCGTTCACTGACGCGCGAGCAGCTGACCGAGCAGTTAAGCTGTTATCTTGAGCTGATGCGCAACGTGCCTTATTCCCCGGATTCAACAACGCCTTCGGCCAGCGCCAGCGAGCTTATCGACCACGCGCTGCAGATGAACAAGTTCGAAGTCGAGAAAGACACCATCGGCGATATCATCATTCTGCCGCGTGAGCAGGCGGTGTTGATGACGTACTACCGCAACAATATTGCACATATGCTGATGCTGCCGTCGCTGCTGGCAGCGATTGTCACCCAGCACCGTGCTATTTCACGTAGCGAGATCCTGCGCCACGTCGAGTTACTCTACCCGATGCTGAAAGCCGAGTTGTTCCTGCGTTGGGAAAAAGCGGAGCTGGCGCCAGTGCTGGAGAACCTGACGCAAGAGCTGTTGCGCCAGGGCTTGTTGACGGTGAAAGACGATCGTCTGAGCATCAATCCGACGCACTCCCGCACCTTGCAACTGCTGGCGGCAGGCGCGCGCGAAACCTTACAGCGATACGCCATTACCTTCTGGCTGCTGAGCGCCAACCCGGCGATGAACCGCAGCACGCTGGAAAAAGAGAGCCGCACGCTGGCGCAACGCCTGTCGGTGCTGCATGGCATCAACGCGCCGGAGTTCTTCGATAAGGCGGTGTTCAGTACGTTGGTGCTGACGCTGCGCGATGAAGGCTATATCAGTGATACCGGTGATGCGGATCCGGCGCGCACCTTAAACGTGTACCAGATGCTGGCGGACTTGATAACGTCGGATGTACGTCTGACGATTGAGAGCGCGACGCAAGCAGAAGTGTGATGGTAACTTTTCCCCTCTCTTCACGGAGAGGGGAAAAAACTCAAGGCAAATGCAGGTAACTCAACGCCAGCCCTAAAAACAGCACCAGCCCCACATAGTTATTATTCATGAACGCTTTAAAACAGGCATCCCGGTCGCGACCCGCAATCAGCTTTTGCTGATAAACAAACAGCGCGCCAGCGATGAGCACCGTCCCGTAGTACGTCCAATCCAGGCCATTTAGCCAGCCAACAGACGCCATCAGCGCCAGCACGACCACCTGCAAAATTCCGATAATCAGCTTATCGAAGCGACCAAACAAAATCGCCGTCGATTTAATGCCAATCTTCACATCGTCGTCCCGGTCAACCATCGCGTACTGCGTGTCATACGCCACCGCCCACAAGATATTGGCGAGGAACATAATCCAGCAGCTCAGCGGTACAGTTTCACTCACGGCCGCGAAGGCCATTGGAATCGACCAGCCGAACGCCGCGCCGAGCACCACCTGTGGCAGGTGCGTATAGCGCTTCATAAACGGGTAAACCCACGCCAGCGCCAGCGCCGCGACGGAGAGCAAAATAGTCATCACATTCAGCGTCAGCACCAGCGCGAAGGCCAGCAGCACCAGCACCACAAACAGCACGCGCGCTTCATTTTCCGTTACCGCGCCGCTTGGCAAAGGGCGATTCGCCGTGCGTTTAACATGACCATCAAATTTACGATCCGCATAGTCATTGACCACGCAACCGGCGGCGCGCATCAGCCAGACGCCCGCGACAAAAACCAGCAAAATCCACAGCGGCGGCACGCCTGGGGTTGCCACCCACAGCGCCCACAACGTTGGCCACAGCAACAGTAAAGCACCAATTGGTTTGTCCGTACGCATAAGCCTGTGAAAGGCCAACAGCTTATTCTGCGTGAGACTCCACTCCATTTTCTTTTTCCTCTTAGTACAGCGGCGATGCAGGCAAAAACAGTTCGGTCAGCATCAGCGGTTTCCCGCTCAGACGCAGGCGGGAACGGCGTCCCCAAAGCTGCTCATGACGACCAATTTCAATAAAGTCACGCGTAAGCGTAGATGAGGTAAAGAGATATCGCCCAAGCGGCGTTTTACCCAGGGTTTGCAGCGCCAGTTCCGGGCCGCTCAGCGTAGATTCCGGCACCACAGTGCGTCCGGCGAGCCAGGGCTCCCCGTCGGCGCAGAGAATAATTTCCCGCAACCAGTAACGGTCCTCCTTCGGCAGACTGTCGCGTTCTTCGGCGATCTCATCCACCGTCACAAAGCCTTCCCGAATCAGCGTAACGCTGACCGTCTTGCCTTGCTGCTCAAAACGTTTGGTCATTGAATCTTCCAGCAACAGCCACTCGAGCAGTTGCGGTTCAAGCGCGGGAATTGCGTCTAAATAGCGCAGCGCTCGCAGTTGCGTAAGCGCAGGGTGTGACATGCCTGACTCTCCGGTACATAACGTAGCGTTATTGTATCGCAGAACCGGCGCACGGGGCGGGGAAACTTCTTTCAGTTTTCATCAGCGCAACAGATGCGCAACAGCGCGCATCTGCGCCGGAAAAAAAGGTGCGTCAGGCGACGCACCAGTTGCTGCAAATATCAGCATTGTGGGGAGAGATTACCCCTTGCCTTTTACACTGCTGATAAAAGTGGCACGGGCGGATTTCGACCCGAGGCGTTCTGCTTCATTCAATAATTTCAGCGCCTTATCAATATCGCCCTTGCTTGCGGCTTGTTTGATGGCCTGGTTAAAGTAGCTCTCTGTATCGTTCAGCATCGGCTCGCTCTTCGCTACCGGCGCTGGCGCAGGAGCCGAAACTGGCGCGGCAGCCGGAGCCGGTTGCGTGTTGTAAGCCGGTGCGGCGGTATTGCCTACGGTAACGGAAGCCGGGCCAGAAGAACCAAACAGCGGGCCGACTAATACACTGGAACCGCTGCTATTTTTCACCTTCAGGTTTACCACTCCGTCGGCAATATGGCGGGCAATCGGATCGGGGATATCAGGGATCGCATTGCCCACACCTTTAGCATAGGCCTTGGCCGGATCGAGCAGCGTGGTGGTTTTCTGCAAATCACTTTCGGTGGTAAACGCAAGGATATAAAGCTTCTGCTGGCCCAGCGCAGGTGTCAGGCGCATAACCCCTTCCAGTCGGTCAGCATTTAGAACTCCCGGTTCCTGGTAGGTAAAATAGCTACTGGGGAAATAGGCCGCAGGCGACATATTCTGGTCAAAGACCAGCACGTTTGGCGCAAATACGCCGGTATTTTTATTCACATCGCTGGAGAGTGTCAGCGTAAGCTCGCCAATATTGGCCGGAACGCTAAATGCCGCCACGGATCCGGTAATACCCGGAACGTTCAGATGTTGTCCGCCGCTCGCAAGTCGAACCGTCTGCGTTTTTGATGTATCGACAGGTGTCCAGGTGAGTTGCTGAAGCGCAGAATTCGGAATCGACGGTGCCGCCGCCGTGTTTTGTGGAACGACATTCACATCTGCCAGACTGACGCCCGGTACGCCCGCCAGCAGACCCGCGGAGAGACACAGGGCGATGAGACTTTTTTTCATTTTCATTGTTATCACCTTCAGGATGTAAAACAGCGGTGGCCAGGCAATAGCGCGCTGTTTATCAGGAGTAGAGGGGCTTGCGCCCCTCTTTTGGTCATTACATGAGGGAAAAACTTACCACCAGATTTCCATCTGGGCACCGAAGCTCCATTCATCGCTGTCGCCACGACCGAAGCTTGAGCCACCCGTACCGTTGCGGGTTGCCAGGCCATAGTTGGCATTCGTGCCCGGATTACCGCTGGTGTTGTAACCCCATTTTTCATCCCATTTCGCATAGGTTGCGAATACGCGGATTGCCGGACGAGACCAAATGCTGTCGCCAGCCTGCCACTGTTGTGCGAGGGTGATTTTGTACTGATTGTTAGTGTCGTTAGTACGCTGGGATTTGACGTTGTCGTAACCGACTTCCAGCAGGGTGCTCATGATTGGTGTCCATTTGTACATTGGGCGCACACCGACGGTCCACCATTTGGTACCGTTCTGGTTATCCCAATCAATGTTCTGATACATACCGACGTACATCAGATCCCAATTCTCACCCAGAGAAATTGCACCGTGGTCGAGGATACGCAGCAGGGTGCCGTTATTGTTGGCGCTATAAGGCAGTTTGCTGTTGTTATCGATGCCGATACCGGAGCCTTGCGACAGACCTTTGCCCTGTGATGTCAGCGCATCGGTTGCGTACTGCACGACAAACTTGTTATAGCCTTTCAGCATGCTCTGAACGTGTTCAGCGGTCAGCATCCAGCCATCTTTCGTTTCGGTATTATCGTATAAATGGTAACCGTCACGGGTATTGGCACGGCCATAGTCAACGCCGAACTCTAACGTACCGCCCGGGTTGACTGCCATCTGGGCCAGACGCACGTCAAACACATCGTTGGCAGTTTTTTCGGTGTAATCATAAATACTGTTGCTGGCGAAAGTAGAGGAGCCGCCAGCTTCCGTCGAACGGGTCGCGGCCAGAGAGAGTTTACCAAAGCCGAGATCGACGTTTTCCAGACCAGCACCCGGGCCGGAGATATCCCAGTAATAGAAGTCGATCATGTGTACGTCATGGCGCTGATAGAAGCGTTTACCTGCCCAGATCGTAGAGCCTGGCAGTGCATCAATCAGGTTTTTACCTTGTACGTTGGCTTCACGAAATGCTGGGTCAGTAGCTTCCCAGTCATTTTGCTGCGCGACTGAGTACGCAACGTTCGTGTCGAAGTAGAAGCTTTTATCGCCCTCTTTCCACACTTCTTGACCGAGTTTTAATTCTGCATAGGTTTCACATTCGTTACCGAGACGGTATTTGGAACCTGCACCGGTGGCCTGGAAGCATTGCTGCTCGCCGCCGCTGCCGGTCCAGCCAATCCCCGAACGGGCGTAACCTTTGAAGTCGACAGCACCCGCCTGTGCAGACAGTACGCCTGCCGCGATGGCGAGAGCCAGTGGAAGTTTGCGCAGAGTAATCATCGTTCTATCTCCTGAGCTTGCTTTTCTTTTTTTTACACATCCCCTTTCACGCTATCTCTTTATTGGCTGCCGTTATGTATCCCGACCAGGTACTTTTGTACGCTGGCGGAGAGTCATCACGTTGCCGCCTCGACATAATGCGAATGGCTTTGTGTAAACGTTTTGTGGGGTACGCTTAAACGCCGGGCTCTTTGTGTAACCGGCGGCAGGCGGTGCCATCTTCACGGAACAGATGGCAACGCTCCGGCGGTAAGCCGATAGCGAATGTGGCACCCTCTTCTACCAGCACCACGTCAGTCTGGCGGTAGACCAGGTTCTGACGTATTGCAGGGATCTGGATATGAATTTGTGTTTCGTGACCAAGCTGTTCGACGACCTGAACTTCGCCCTCCAGCGTGACATCGGCGATATCGCTGGGCAGCAGATGCTCCGGGCGAATGCCTAAAGACATATTCGCGCCGACTTGCACATTGGCGCTGTCCACCGGCAGCCAGACACGCTGGCGGTTAGGCAGCTCAACCTGCACCTGTTCAATGGCGGTGGCGGTCACTTTTACCGGCAGGAAGTTCATCTTCGGCGAGCCGATAAAACCGGCGACAAAACGGTCTGCCGGGTAGTGATACAGCTCCAGCGGTTTGCCCACTTGCGCCACGCGCCCGGCATCGAGCACCACGATTTTGTCGGCCAGCGTCATCGCTTCTACCTGATCGTGGGTGACGTAAATCATCGTGCGACCAAGACGTTTGTGCAGACGGGAGATCTCAATACGCATCTGCACACGCAGGGCGGCATCAAGGTTGGAGAGAGGTTCATCAAGCAAAAAGACGCGGGGTTCAGCCACCAGGGTACGACCAATCGCCACGCGCTGACGCTGACCGCCGGAGAGCGCTTTCGGTTTGCGATCCAGCAAATGCGCCAGTTGCAGCACTTCCGCCACCTGCGTGACGCGCGATTTGATCATCTCTTTTTTCGCGCCCGCTAACTTCAGGCCGAAAGACATATTTTCCGCAACCGACAAATGCGGATAGAGCGCGTAGGACTGAAACACCATGCCAACGCCGCGTTCGGCGGGAGGAACCTCATTCATGCGGGTATCGCCAATCAGCAAATCCCCGCTGGTGATGGTTTCCAGCCCGGCAATCATGCGCAGCAGCGTCGATTTACCACAGCCTGACGGGCCGACAAACACCACGAATTCTCCTTCGTGGATGTCGAGACTGATGTCTTTCGACACCACCACATCGCCCCAGGCTTTCGTTACATTACGCAGCTGTACGCTCGCCATGCCCTTCTCCCTTCGTTACAACCTGTCACCAACAGAAACATTCAACGTGGGCTGACTATGGAGCATCGATTCAGCGGGCGAATCCTCCACCCCCCTGGTTTTTTGTGGGGGAGGAGGCGGGAGGATGAGAACAGTGGCTCTGCCCCCTGGATGAGCGGGCGGCGGGCATTTTCGTGATGCGCTCTGCAAAAATCGGCGCTTTTTTATGTGCGCTAACACACATAATGCAAATCTCTGTAACCGAGATCACACAAATCACCCCAGGGGCGTAGGGTCAAGGAGGATGAGAAGCGCTTGTCAAAAAAGGAGACTAATCCCGTCGAACGACCTTGAGCGTATCCACGAGCACATCACCTAAAGGACGGGATATATGAAAATCAAAACAGGCGCACGCATCCTCGCTTTGTCCGCAGTGGCAACGATGATGTTTTCCGCCTCTGCCCTCGCCAAAATCGAAGAAGGTAAGCTGGTCATTTGGATCAACGGCGACAAAGGCTATAACGGCCTTGCCGAAGTGGGTAAGAAATTTGAGAAAGACACCGGCATTAAAGTCACCGTAGAACACCCAGATAAACTGGAAGAGAAATTCCCGCAGGTTGCTGCAACCGGCGACGGCCCGGACATTATTTTCTGGGCACACGACCGCTTTGGCGGTTATGCGCAATCCGGTCTGCTGGCGGAAGTCACCCCGGATAAAGCCTTCCAGGACAAGCTGTTCCCCTTCACCTGGGACGCGGTGCGTTACAACGGCAAGCTGATTGCCTACCCGATTGCCGTCGAATCCTTATCGCTGATTTACAACAAAGATCTCGTGCCGAACCCGCCAAAAACCTGGGAAGAGATCCCGGCGCTGGATAAACAGCTGAAAGCGAAAGGTAAGAGCGCGTTGATGTTCAACCTGCAAGAACCGTACTTCACCTGGCCATTGATTGCGGCAGACGGTGGTTACGCCTTTAAGTTTGAAAACGGCAAATACGACGTGAAAGACGTCGGTGTCGACAACGCAGGCGCGAAAGCGGGCCTTGGCTTCCTCGTCAAGCTGATTAAAGACAAACACATGAATGCCGACACCGATTACTCAATTGCGGAAGCGGCGTTCAACAAAGGTGAAACCGCGCTGACCATCAATGGTCCGTGGGCGTGGGCCAACATTGATAAAAGCAAAATCAACTATGGCGTCGCGCTGCTGCCAACCTTTAAAGGCAAGCCTTCTAAGCCGTTCGTTGGCGTGCTGAGCGCAGGCATCAACGCCGCCAGCCCGAACAAAGAGCTGGCGAAAGAGTTCCTCGAAAACTACCTGCTGACCGATCAAGGTCTGGCAGACGTTAACAAGGACAAACCGCTGGGCGCCGTTGCGCTGAAATCCTATCAGGATCAGTTAGCGAAAGACCCGCGCATTGCCGCCACGATGGATAACGCGAAAACCGGTGAAATCATGCCGAACATCCCGCAAATGGCCGCCTTCTGGTACGCCACGCGCACCGCAGTTATCAACGCCGTTAGCGATCGCCAGACTGTCGACGCCGCCCTGAAAGACGCCCAGGGCCGCATTACCAAGTAAAAATGTGAATGCCTTATCCCCGTTCGGGGATAAGGCGAATTGGACATGCTGTATACGCGGCATCATTCGCGCGCTATCGCAGCGGCAACGTTGTGTATTCAGGGCAGCTTACAAAAGTAAGCAACCGTGCGCACAAACCCAGCCAGCAAAGCGGCAACGCGAAGGGTGTCGAGTAGAGAGGAAATCCCCATGGATGTAAGAAGAAAACGCCACTGGTGGCAAAGCCCGCAGCTTGCATGGGCGGCCATCACCGTTGTTGGACTGTTGGTGGCTTACCTTGTCGTTATGATGTATGCCCAGGGGGAATACCTTTTCGCCATTACCACGCTCGTCCTTAGCTCGGCGGGCCTCTATATTTTCGCCAACCGTAAAGCCTATGCCTGGCGCTATGTTTACCCCGGCGTGGCGGGCATGGGGCTGTTTGTCCTGTTCCCACTGATTTGCACCATCGCCATCGCGTTCACTAACTACAGCAGCACTAACCAGCTCACTCAGGAGCGCGCCCAGCAGGTACTGCTCGATCGTTCCTACCAGGCAGGTAAAGCCTATAACTTTGGGCTTTATCCGGCGGGTGATGGATGGCGACTGGCGCTGACCGATGGCGACAGCGGTAAAAATTACGTTTCCGATGTGTTCAAACCCGGCGGCGAGCAGCAACTGAGCTTAAAAGAGGCTGACGCCCTGCCCGCTGGCGAGCGCGCCAACCTGCGCATTATCACGCAAAACCGTCAGGCGCTGAACCAACTGACCGCCCTCCTGCCGGATGAGAGCAAAGTGGCGATGAGTTCGCTGCGCCAGTTCTCCGGTACGCGCCCGCTGTATCAGCTTGAACAGGACGGCACACTGCTCAACAACCAGAGCGGCGTGAAATACCGGGCGAACAACGACATTGGCTACTTCCAGGCAATCAACGCCGATGGCAGTTGGGGCAGCGAAAAGCTCAGCCCCGGTTATACCGTGACCATTGGCTGGGATAACTTCACCCGCGTCTTTACCGATGAAGGCATTCAAAAACCGTTTATTGAGATCTTTATCTGGACGGTGGTGTTCTCGGTACTGACCGTGGTACTGACCGTGGCTGTAGGTATGGTGCTGGCCTGCGTGGTGCAGTGGGAGTCGCTGAAAGGCAAAGCGATTTATCGCGTGTTGTTAATTCTGCCGTATGCCGTACCGTCGTTTATCTCGATTTTGATCTTCAAAGGGCTGTTCAACCAGAGCTTCGGTGAGATCAATATGATGCTGAGCGCGCTGTTTGGCATTAAACCGGCGTGGTTTAGCGATCCCGCAACTGCTCGCTCGATGATCGTGATCGTCAACACCTGGCTCGGTTATCCGTACATGATGATCTTGTGCATGGGGCTGTTGAAAGCGATCCCTGACGATCTGTATGAAGCATCGGCCATGGACGGTGCAGGGCCGCTGCAGAACTTTTTCCGTATCACTTTCCCGCTGCTGATCAAGCCGCTGACGCCGCTGATGATTGCCAGCTTCGCGTTCAACTTTAACAACTTCGTGTTGATCCAACTGCTGACCAACGGCGGCCCGGATCGCATCGGCACCACCACGCCGGCCGGTTACACCGACTTGCTGGTGAGCTACACCTATCGCATCGCCTTTGAAGGCGGCGGTGGTCAGGACTTTGGGCTCGCTGCCGCTATCGCCACGCTGATTTTCCTGCTGGTGGGTGCGTTGGCAATCGTCAACCTGAAAGCCACACGCATGAAATTCGATTAAGGAGGACGAAAATTATGGCTATGGTGCAGGCGAAATCGCAAAAGCTAAGGCTGTTTACCACCCATTTGTTATTGCTGGTGTTTATTGCCGCCATTATGTTCCCGCTGCTGATGGTGGTCGCCATTTCGCTGCGTGAAGGTAACTTCGCCACCGGCAGCTTGATTCCGGAAAATATTTCGTGGGAGCACTGGCGTCTTGCGCTGGGCTTTAGCGTCGAACACGCCGATGGTCGCGTCACGCCGCCGCCGTTCCCGGTGCTGTTGTGGCTGTGGAACTCGGTGAAAATCGCCGTGATCACCGCCGTCGGCATTGTGGCGCTCTCCACTACTTCTGCGTACGCCTTTGCCCGCATGCGCTTTCGCGGCAAAGCGACATTGCTGAAAGGGATGCTGATTTTCCAGATGTTCCCGGCGGTGCTGTCGCTGGTGGCACTGTACGCGTTGTTTGACCGGCTCGGCCAGTACGTGCCGTTTATCGGCCTGAATACCCACGGCGGGGTGATCTTCGCTTATATGGGCGGGATCGCACTGCATGTCTGGACGATCAAGGGTTATTTCGAAACGATCGATGGTTCGCTGGAAGAAGCCGCTTCGCTGGATGGCGCAACACCGTGGCAGGCGTTCCGTTTAGTGTTGCTGCCGCTGTCGGTGCCAATTCTGGCGGTGGTGTTTATTCTGTCGTTTATCGCCGCCATTACCGAAGTGCCGGTTGCCTCGCTGCTGCTGCGCGATGTCAACAGCTACACGCTGGCGGTCGGGATGCAGCAATATCTCAACCCGCAAAACTACCTGTGGGGCGATTTTGCCGCTGCGGCGGTACTGTCCGCGATCCCCATTACGGTTGTCTTCCTGCTTGCGCAGCGTTGGCTGGTTAACGGCCTGACCGCAGGCGGTGTGAAAGGTTAATTTTCATTGTTGTTATTACGCCCTAAATATTTCGGATGAGAGCACGGCGGCAACTGCATGAATCCCCGGGAGCTGACTGAAGTCAATGACCGGGGTGAGTAAAGGAAGCCAACGCAGCGATCACCTGAAAGATGACCGGCGTTGCCACTGCACCCTCAACTTGTATCACCCAACTTGTGAAGTCGTTGGCGATCCTCGGATCGCCCTTTTTTTATTCGCGCCTCAGCCGTTGCGAGTTACACAACCACAGCGTGATCACCAGCAACAGGATCGCCGCCGAGTAGATCAACACATCCATCGGCGACTGGTGATCGACGATGATCAACCGCACAATCGCGGTAATGCCGATGTAAATAAAATAGCGCAGCGGGAAGTGAAACCCAGACTGAAAGTACTTCACAATCAGGGCGATAAATTCGAAATAGAGAAAGTAAACCACCAGTCCTTCCACCAGCTCATATTTGCTGGTTTGCACCGGCGCGAACAGCACATCAGCCAGGTGCAGCGTTTCTTTGCCCAGAAAGACAATCAGGATCAGACCAAGGCTCAACAGACCAAGGTTCAGCACGGTCTGCAATATGGTCGAAATAAACTCAACGCGTGGACGAGTTAGCGATGTCATAACGGCACCTCATTCTTTGTGAACAACACTTGGTATATCGCAAAAATGTGATCTGGATCTACATTATTTACTTATATTTTGTGACACCGCGTGATGACATGTTGCCCGGACATGTCCACGCAGGAGACGAAAAAGATCATGCTTACAATACGTAAGGCAGAAATTACGGACGCCGCGTTATTGAGTGAAATGGGCTACGCCAGTTATCGCCATCATTTTGCCCATCTGTGGCGTGAACCGGCCGAACTGGAGGTGTTTCTCCGCCAGCAGTATGCTTCATCGGCCATACAGCAAAGCCTGCAGGGCGAAGCAGACGGCTGGTTTATCGCGCAGGATGTCGCGCCTGTCGGTTTCGCCAAAGTCACCTGGCACAGCGCGGTCGACGAGCATGGCCCGTCGGGTACGCTGCTGCATAAACTCTATCTGCTACCGGGCGAAACGCGTAAAGGCTACGGCGAGCAACTGCTGGCAGAAATAGAACGCCTCGTGCAACAGCGTGGTGAGACGTTTATCTGGCTGGAAGTACTGGACGCCAACCCAAACGCGAAGCGCTTTTATCTTCGCCAGGGATTCACGCATCTCAAAGACACAACATTCAGTACCGCGTCGCAGCAAAGTACGCTGCATATTCTGGGCAAACCGCTTTAAGGAGGGATGATGACAAGCGCTTCTTTGCGCCAGGCCGCCGTACGCAATGTGGTCTGCGGCGAAAACGTGGTGATTTATGAACCCGCCAATTTGTACGACTGCACGCTGGCGGATGATGTGTTTGTCGGCCCGTTTGTGGAAATTCAGGGGCATACGCAGGTCGGTAAAGGTTCGAAAATCCAGTCGCACAGCTTTATTTGCGAATATGTCACCATCGGCGAACGCTGCTTTATCGGCCACGGCGTCATGTTTGCCAACGATATGTTTCACGGCGGCAAACCGGACCCCGACAGTCATAACTGGGGGCGCATCGTGATTGGCAATGACGTGTCGATTGGTAGCGGCGCTACGATTCTGGCAGTGACCATTGCAGATGGCTGTGTGATAGGCGCGGGGAGCGTGGTGACCAAATCGATCAGCGAGAAAGGGGTGTATGCGGGAAATCCGGCGCGGCTGCTGCGCCGGTTGTGAATGCACTTTTCTCTTCCCGGACAGGGGATAAGTGTGGTTGATGATGGAGAAAGGCAGACCTTGCGGCAGTTCTCTCCCCCAAACGGGGAGAGAAATATGGCTGATGGTGAAAACAGGCAGACCTTGCGGCAGCTCTCTCCCCGAACGGGGAGAGAAAAGGCTTACTGGAAGTTGACCGTCTTATCGTTGGTCATGTTGTAAAGCTCGAACTTACGTCCCAGCATCTGACCACCATCACGCGTCAACGGCGTCCAGCCAATACCTGCGCGGCTGCGCGTCGGGCCGGTGCTGAACAGATCCAGCGGAACCGAAATGTAGACCCCTTTGGTGAAGTCCCCTTCCCCGTACTGCGCTGCCGAAACGTTAGTTTTGGTGGCATACGCGCCGACCACAATCCCGCTGTCGAAATGCTTAGACACGTCCACCGTGACACCTTTATCGCCCGCCAGATATTGACCAACACTGGCTTTCACCAGCACGTTGTCGGCGAACCACGGCGTCCAGTAAGCGGTGAAATGACCCGTTTTCACGCTGTAATCGGTGAATTTCATCATGTCCTGTGCACTGCGCCAGTCACGCTGTTTGACATAGTTGCCGTCAAGACCAAACGCCCAGTGGCTATCAACCGGCCGCCACAACAGCTCGGCACCGGCACCGCCGTACATCGTTTCCAGGTACCCGGCATATACCTGGCCATAGAAGTTATTGCCCAGGTACTGGAAGTAGTTCGCCTGCATGTTGTTGACGTAAATGTCGTTTTGCACATATTCACGCACGCGGGTACGCACACGCGGCAAGGCGGAGTCTTTCGGCGGGTTGGTGTAGTTAAATTTGTCGTAATTGTTAGCCAGGTTGCCAAACAGGCTACCGGTGGTCAGCAAGTGATCCGTTAGCCACCAGTCGGCAGTTGCCATCACGCCAATCTGGTACATATAGAAACCTTCCGGCCCGCCGAGCGACTGGTTAAGCACCGGATCGATGTGGAAATCGAACGACGACTTATCGATATACCAGCCCTGCTCCGGTTTGTCCGGCACGATGGGCGTTTCACGTTTCTGCACCAGTTCTGTGTCCTGCCCCAGCGGTTCACCTTCGAGGTGACGCTTCAGGCTGGCAACATCCGTCTCGGTGGTGACCACCGGCATATTGAGACGGTTTTCCGTCACGCGGATAGTGCGAATGCCATCCGGTAAGTCATTCATCACAATACGGTTCGCGCGCTCAACCCCTTCCTGGGTATTGCGGTATTTCACCTGCTCGCCGGTGACATACAGTGTGTCACCTTTCACCTGAATTTGCGGATCGGTAAGCCCGGCGTTGTATTTCAGTAAGGTCAACTGATTCGCCACCACCGAATGCTGCAGGATCGCATCTTGCGGCTGTGGCTGATATTTTGGTCGCGCGTTGTCGTTATACGACGGGCGCAAGTCGTTGAAGTTGTTACGCAGAGTAAAACCGAACATCCAGGTATTCCCGCGCTCATAGCTCAGGTTGATGTCCGCCCAGTCGGTGACGCGGTAAATCGCGCCGACGTTGACCTTGCTGCGCTGCGGCAGTTTACCGGCGAAGTCCTGCTGGTAGTTGTTCCCTTCGTACTCAAGTTTCAGGCGCAGCGGGTTCCACGGCGTTTGGTACTCCACCCCGCCAAACAACGCGGTCGGCCCACGGAACATCTGGCTGGTATCTGTAGAGCCTGCGGCTTTGTAGCGTGTGTCGCGCGTACAGTATTTCACGTCGTAGGAGCAGAGCGGGTTTTTGATGTTGCCACTGGTACCAAGGTAGCCCCAACCGATACCCAGTGAGAAATCGAACGGCCCCCAGGCTTTGTTCGCCACCAGATATTCGCCGTCAAACAGCCCGGTACCGCCGATATCGCGCGCACCCACGGAAACTTCCGGCAGCCAGTAACCTTCTTGCCACAGGCGCAGTTTCAAATCGAAGGCTTTATCTTTGTAGGACTGATTGCCAGAGAAGGCTTCTACCGAACTGTATTTCCGCGTCCGCACATCGGTGTAGCGCAGCGTCGTTTCCAGCCATGGGAAAAGCTGCACCGAACCGGAGTAGTAGCGGTACTGATTGTTATCGCGGTAGTTGAAACTCAGTTCGCCTTCGCGCGACATTCGCGCGGTGGGCGTTTGCAGCAGGCCGACGCCGCCGAAGTCCGACTGCGATGGGCCGATCGGTTCCGGGTACGATTCTGCGTGACAGGCGGCGCTAATCCCCAGCGCCAACAGGCTAATGACAAACGATTTTTTCATTATTATTCCGGTATCCGATGCGTCAGGGACTGAAGAATGTCGGCATTCAGCTCGTCATACTCGTTGCTCCACAAACCCGGTGCGAAACCAACAAAAATCACGCTGCCGGGCATCGGCTCGACGTGGCGTCGGTTCCAGTAGCCCACCGGTACCTTTTGCGTTGTGCCGTTGGGGTAAATCACCCAGGCATAGCTGCGTTCCGCGCCGCTCAACAGGCTCATCTCATCCAGGTAGCTCACCACATCGCGTCCTGGCGTGAACACTTTTTTGCCCGGGCTGCTGATAAGCCCAACTACGGTGATGGTGGTCGGCTGTGAGCCAACCCATAAGGTGTATTGCCCTTCTAAAGGCCGGTTGGCGAGGCGGTGTGTACGCAGGTAATCCGGGTCCAGCTCAACGATTTGTCGGCCTGTGATCTTCATCGCCTGCAACTGTTGACGCAGCGCGTTGATCGCCGCAGCGCTGTTGCCGCTCTCATCAGCAGCAAGCGCGCCAAGCCGCGCCAGAAGCGCCTGATGGCGTGCCTGCTCGGCAACCGTCGCCTGACGTTCGCTGACCACAGCACCAGGCCACCAGCTGTTCGCCAGACGGGGCTGCCCGACCAAATCCACCAGATGTCCGGCGTTGGTTAAGGTTTTCGGTTTGTTATCGCCCTCGGTGTAGACATCGACAGTGCCAACGGCGAAAGCCAGCGGTGAAGCTAGGCTCGCTAACAGCAAAAGAAGAGCGCGTTTTTTCATTATTTCGCCGCCTTAATGAGGGTGGTTTTCACCGGGAACCAGTCCGCGCCAAGATACTGTTCCGATTGCCGGATAACCCCTTGTTCATCCACCCAATAGCGGTTGCGCCAGCGTTTCTGATCGGTGGTGACCTCTTCATCGAGAATGCGTACTGCGGTTTCGTCACTCGCCAATTTCACCGTGTCGGTGCCGTTCCAGTGGAAGACGGAATGGGCGGTGGCGTAGCGCACCTGCTTGTGTTCTGTCCAGCCCATTAAGCGTGTCCAGGTGGCGCCATCTACAATCTGGTTCGGTTTCGCCAGCGGATCTGCCACCAGGTTATTAACATCCAGCAGGTTGTCACCCGGGAGGTGCGTTTTCACGATGCGGTAGTTTTGCGTCACGATGGTGGCCTGATCCTGCGTCACCCATTTCTGCTGCCCGTTTTCGGCGAAAGCGAGCACCACAAACAGTTGTGGGCCGTTGTTGAGCTGCATGTACTGGCTGGCATACGGCATATTGAGCATCTCTTCGTCCGTTAGCTGAACGCCCGGCACGCCGAATACGCTTTCCCAGAGTGAATTCCCGAGGCCTTTGATGTGGCCTGAACATGCCTGAAGGAGCAGGCAAATCAAAATGATACCAGGTCGCTTCACGACTCTTCTCCGAAAGGGGCGGAATAACCACACCGAAGTGTGGTTATAGTTAATGTACCCGCTATTACTGGGTACTTGTGGTCGTGGTGGTCGTGGTTCCCGTGTTGGAGCCATCACCGCCACCGGTTGCCGCCAGCGCGACACCCACCGCGGACCCTACGGTGCTAACACTCGTTGCTGCGGAGCTACCCGCAGAAACAGAGGTCGCTGCCGACCCTGCCGCTTCACCGATTTGCACCGGTGCCGCAAAAGCAGAAGTCGCCGCAAGCGCGGATATGGCAAAAATGCCATACAGGACTTTTTTCATATCAATTTCCCTTCATTGAATGAATGGAGATTTGCCAGAAAGAATTCAGGCGATATCGAGTATACACAACTAAAGCAGAGGGTTTACGCATCGGGAAATAGCGGGGAACGTTTTCGGAAAATTGGTATCAGGCATTTAAAAAAAGAAGTTCAAACTAAAAAATGTGATATGTTTCAAAGAATTAAATAATGATAAAATATTGACACAATAAGGCTAGTCCTAAAATTTATAGCAACCGCTTATCCGTCTGGAGTGTTTTTCAGATAAACCTGATGATAGATATAGAAACAGCGAACCAGGAATAATCCCCATAATTTAGCTTTAAAATATCGATATCGGAATTGCTTATATATATCCGGCGAAATCCACTCGCAATATAACCATGCAGGAATAAATATAATCGGTAAAAAAAAGCGCCGCCGAAGCGACGCTTATGGGACTTAACCGCGCCAGGATTTATAGCGGTTGATCAGCCCATTGGTTGAGCTGTCGTGGCTGGAGATGGATTTGTCATCGCCCAGTTCCGGCAGAATGCGGTTCGCCAGCTGTTTACCCAGCTCTACGCCCCACTGGTCAAAAGTGAAGATGTTAAGGATTGCGCCCTGGGTGAAGATTTTGTGCTCGTACAGCGCAATCAGCGCGCCCAGGCTAAACGGGGTGATTTCGCGCAGTAAAATAGAGTTAGTCGGGCGGTTACCTTCAAACACTTTGAACGGCACAACGTGGTTAAGCGTTGCCGGGTCTTTACCCTGATCGCGATATTCCTGCTCGACCACGTCGCGGGATTTACCGAACGCCAACGCTTCGGTCTGGGCAAAGAAGTTCGACAGCAGTTTCTGGTGGTGATCGGAAAGCGCGTTATGGGTGATAGCCGGCGCGATGAAATCACACGGAACCATTTTGGTGCCCTGGTGAATCAGCTGATAGAACGCATGCTGACCATTCGTGCCCGGCTCACCCCAAATGATTGGACCCGTCTGGTAATCCACCGCGTTGCCGTTACGGTCAACGTATTTACCGTTGGATTCCATGTTGCCTTGCTGGAAGTAAGCGGCGAAACGGTGCATGTACTGGTCGTACGGCAGAATCGCTTCGGTTTCAGCGCCAAAGAAGTTGTTGTACCAGATGCCGATCAACGCCAGCAGCACCGGCAGGTTTTTATCAAGCTCAGTGGTGGAGAAGTGCTTGTCCATCGCGTGCGCGCCGGAGAGCAACTCAACGAAGTTGTCGTAACCCACGGAGAGGATGATAGACAGGCCAATCGCCGACCACAGAGAGTAGCGGCCACCGACCCAATCCCAGAATTCAAACATGTTAGCGGTGTCGATGCCGAACTCGCCAACCGCTTTCGCGTTGGTAGAGAGCGCCGCGAAGTGTTTCGCCACGTGTTTGTTGTCACCAGCGGTTTTCAGGAACCAGTCGCGCGCGCTGTGGGCGTTGGTCATGGTTTCCTGGGTGGTGAAGGTTTTGGACGCCACGAGGAACAACGTGGTTTCCGGGTTCACTTTTTTCAGCACTTCGGCGATGTGCGTACCATCGACGTTAGAGACGAAATGCATGTTCAGGTGGTTTTTATACGGGCGCAGCGCTTCGGTCACCATGAACGGGCCGAGGTCGGAACCGCCGATACCGATGTTCACCACGTCGGTGATCGGTTTGCCGGTGTACCCTTTCCAGCTACCTGAAATGATCGCTTCAGAGAAGGCTTTCATCTTCTCCAGCACCGCGTTGACTTCCGGCATCACATCTTTGCCATCCACCACAATCGGGGTATTGCTACGGTTACGCAGCGCAACATGCAGCACGGCGCGATCTTCGGTGCGGTTGATTTTCTCACCGGAGAACATGGATTTGATCGCACCCGCCAGATCGGTCTCTTTGGCCAGCGCCAGCAGCTTGTCCAGCGTCTCTTGCGTGATGCGGTTTTTGGAGAAATCCACCAGCATCAGGTCGTCAAACGTTGCGGAGAATTTGCTAAAGCGGTCGCCCTCTTTCGCGAACAGATCCGCGATGGTGACGTCCTTCATGTCAGCGTAGTGTTTTTGTAATGCCTGCCAGGCAGATGTCTGCGTTGGATTGATGTTTTTCATAGCAATACTCTTCTGATTTGAGAATTGAGACTGCCGTCGATTGTAGCGCCTGCCGTGGAAAATTGTGATGGTTTTTCTGCCGTCTCGCCGTACACGCGGGCGGATAACGACCAAAATTCGCCGAATTAGAGCACAACATAAGTCATTTTACTGACAGCGAAAGCAGCATGAAAAATCCGCATAATCCCGGCGTTGACAGCATGCCTGCTAACCCTTTATTTATAAACGCACTACCCGCGCATGCGCGGGTTTGTATTACCAAAGCATTTCGCGTTGCAGCAAGGCGGCAACTGAGCGCATCTCCGGGAGCTTACACCAGTAAGTGACCGGGGTAAGTGAAGGCAGCCAACGCCGCTGCGGCGTGAAAGCGAAGGTAATCCTTACCAAAGCATTTTGCGTTGCAGCAAGGCAGCAACTGAGCGCATCCCCGGGAGCTTACACCAGTAAGTGACCGGGGTAAGTGAAGGCAGCCAACGCCGCTGCGGCGTGAAAGCGAAGGTAATCCTTACCAAAGCATTTCGCGTTGCAGCAAGGCGGCAACTGAGCGCATCCCCGGGAGCTTACACCAGTAAGTGACCGGGGTAAGTGAAGGCGGCCAACGCCGCTGCGGCATGAAAGGCGAAGGTAAAATAGCCAGAAGAGGCGCGTTACCCAGGCACACGGTGTTCGAAGCGCCAGGCTGATGAAAACACCTGAGGGGGAGTAACGCCGAGATAACAAAACGCCTGGCAGCGTGCGTTATCGGCTACAGGGGCTGAATCCCCTGGGTTGTCACCAGAAGCGTTCGCAGTCGAACGTTTCATGTCCGCAGACGTTACGGAAAGTGGGCAGACAAGGTGGAGCACTTCTGGGGAAATCGTAGCTGTTTATCGCTCTGCGCCCACCCCGATTTTTCGCTCTTTCCTTGTGCCATGGCTGAATAGAGAATCCCCCTGACACGAGGTTGTTATGACTAGTTTCGTTGTCGCCAAATTTGGCGGCACCAGCGTTGCCGATTTTGATGCCATGAACCGCAGTGCGGACGTGGTGCTTTCCGATGCCAGCGTCCGTCTGGTGGTGCTTTCCGCTTCCGCAGGGGTAACCAATTTACTGGTGGCGCTGGCTGAAGGGCTGCAAGCCAGCGAGCGTTTCGTCAAGCTCGACGCTATCCGCAAAATTCAGTTCGATATTCTGGAACGTCTGGCGAACCCGGCGGTTATCCGCGAAGAGATTGAGCGGTTACTGGACAATATCACCACGCTTGCCGAAGCCGCATCGCTGGCGACATCCACGGCGCTGACCGACGAATTAGTCAGCCACGGCGAGCTGATGTCAACGCTGCTGTTTGTGGAAGTGCTGCGCCAACGCAGTGTCCAGGCACAGTGGTTTGACGTGCGCAAAGTGATGCGCACCAGCGACCGTTTTGGCCGCGCTGAACCGGATGTCACCGCACTGGCGGAACTTGCCGGACAACAACTCGCGCCGCGCCTGAATGAAGGGTTAGTGATTACCCAGGGCTTTATCGGGAGTGAAGCCAAAGGCCGCACTACCACGCTTGGCCGCGGCGGCAGCGATTATACCGCCGCGCTGCTGGGCGAAGCGCTGCACGCCTCTCGTGTGGATATCTGGACCGATGTCCCGGGCATTTACACCACCGACCCGCGCGTGGTGCCCGCCGCGAAACGCATTGATGAGATCGCCTTTGAAGAAGCGGCAGAGATGGCGACATTCGGCGCGAAAGTGCTGCATCCCGCCACGCTGTTGCCTGCGGTACGCAGTGACATTCCGGTTTTTGTCGGTTCCAGCAAAGACCCGAAAGCCGGTGGCACACTGGTGTGCAACAACACCCGCAACCCGCCGCTGTTTCGCGCGCTGGCGCTGCGCCGCAAGCAGACACTGCTCACGCTGCACAGCCTGAACATGCTGCACTCACGCGGTTTTCTTGCGGAAGTGTTTGGCATCCTGGCGCGTCACAGTATCTCGGTTGATTTGATAACCACCTCAGAAGTGAGTGTGGCGTTGACGCTGGACACCACCGGTTCAACGTCGACCGGCGATACATTATTAACGCAGGCGCTGCTGACCGAGCTCTCTTCCCTGTGCCGGGTGGAAGTGGAAGAAGATTTAGCGCTGGTGGCGATTATCGGCAACGATTTGTCGAAAGCCTGCGGCGTCGGTAAAGAGGTATTTGGTGTGCTGGATCCGTTCAATATCCGCATGATTTGCTATGGCGCATCCAGCCATAATCTCTGCTTCCTGGTGCCGGGAAAAGAGGCCGAACAGGTAGTGCAAAAACTGCATCACAACTTGTTTGAGTAATTCCTCTCCGTTTGCAGGTGAGAACAAAAGGCCCGGTGAATCACCGGGCCTTTTTTCTTATGCCATTACCGTCTGGAACAGCAACGCGTCAAGATCTCTCACCTTGCCGCTGCGGCTTTCCGGTAGTGCATCCGGCACTTCGCCACGCGCCAGCTCATCGCTGATAAATGCATGCAGCAGCGGGCGTCGCGCACCATACTGAGCCTCACCTGCCCGCTGTTTTAACGCCAGCAGCTCATCGATTTCCGCGCGCAACGGCGCAGCAAGGTCGCACCCTGCCAATAGCGTGGCAAAACGCATTGGCGGCATCCCTTTGCCCGCTTCTATCCAGCGTACCGCCAGCAGCGGACGTAGCACATAAAAGTACTTTTTCAGCCGTACCTGTTTGCCCTGCAAATAGCCGCGAAAGTTCTTTTTCGCCATCGAATAGTAGTGCCAGCGCGCTCTGACCGGCGAAAACCAGCGTGGCACCTGCACACGCAACGCGGCGAGCGTGGCGTCATCCTGCTGGTAGACGATCGGGGAATCTAACCATTCGATTAAGGCCGGGTTAGCGCTTTTCAGCAATCCCAACGCTTTGCGCCACTCCCACCCGCAAACGTCCAGTTCATCGTCTATCGGCAGTTCGATGACATCACGCTGCGGCTCGACGCGCAAATACCAGTCCGGTTGATGCACATACAAAAAGCGTACATCGTAATCGCTATCCGGTGAAGCGAAGCCCCAGCCGCGGCTGCCGGATTCGCAGGCGTAAAGCACTTTCACGCCGTAGGTTTTTTCCACATCGTGTAACACCTGCCGCACACGCCTGCGCATGGCGACATCCACACCTAAAGGTTCCATTATGACTATCCTTCTTATCCTTTCACACACACCACCTGCCGCAGGGTATGCACCACTTCTACCAGCGCGTTTTGGGCGGCCATCACCGCGTCGATATCTTTGTAAGCCATCGGGATCTCATCGATCACCTCGCTGTCTTTACGGCACTCCACATGCGCAGTAGCGCGTATTTGATCTTCTACGGTAAAGCGTTTTTTTGCCGTCGTACGGCTCATGGTGCGCCCTGCTCCGTGGCTGCATGAGCAGAAGCTCTCTTCATTTCCCAGCCCACGCACGATAAAACTTTTCGCACCCATCGAGCCGGGAATAATCCCCATCTGCCCTTTTTGCGCCGACACCGCACCTTTACGCGTCACCAGTACTTCTTCGCCAAAGTGCGTCTCTTTTTGCACATAGTTGTGGTGGCAATTCACCGCTTCCTGCTGGGTGATAAACGGTTTGATCACAATACGCGCCAGTGCCGCCAGTACGCGCGATATCATCACTTCACGGTTATGGCGGGCAAAATCCTGCGCCCATTCGACCGCTTCCAGATAGTCGTCGTAGTGCTTGCTGCCTTCCTGAAAATAGGCCAGGTTTCGGTCCGGCAAATTGGCGATATGCTGCTGCATATCCTGCTGCGCCAGGGTGATAAACACGTTACCGATGGCGTTACCCACGCCGCGCGAACCGCTGTGCAACATCACCCACACGCGCTGCTGCTCATCCAGACACACTTCAATAAAGTGATTGCCGGTTCCCAACGTTCCCAAATGTTGATGATTGTTGGTTTGCAACAAGCGCGGGTATTTATCCGTCAGGCGCTTAAAGCGCGGCGCAAGCAACGCCCAGTGGCTATCCACCTCTTGCGGCGGGTTTTCCCACGCGCCTTTATCACGTTTCGAACGGTTCACCGAACGTCCGTGCGGTACTGCCTGCTCAATGGCACTGCGCAACCCGCCGAGGTTATCTGGCAGATCCGCCGCCAGCAGCGAGGTGCGCACGGCAATCATGCCGCAGCCAATATCCACGCCCACCGCCGCCGGGATAATCGCCCCTTTGGTTGGGATCACGCTGCCAATGGTCGAGCCTTTCCCCAGATGCACATCTGGCATCACCGCCAGGTGCCTGAAGATAAACGGCATTTTTGCTGTGTTCAGCAACTGCTCACGCGCTTCGGGTTCGACCGGCACGCCGTGAGTCCACATTTTCACTGGCGCACTGTGCTCCTGCGCCAGCAGTTGATAGTCGTTATGCTGCATCATGACTTCCTTTGATGTTAACAAGGCCGTGCAGTACCTGGTCGAGGCCACCAAAGACCGAGATCTTATCGATGCGCTCCGCCACACGCTCCAGCGTTTCCAATTCTTTAAGGCGCAACGCCACCGGGTTGCTCTCCATCACTTTTGCCGTGTTCAACAACGAACGGGTCGCTGCGGTCTCTTCACGACGGCGGATAACATTGGCCTGCGCCGATTTTTCCGCTTCCACTAAGCGCGACAGAATGGTTTTCATCTCACCCGGCAGGATGATGTCTTTCACCCCTAACGATGCCACTTCAATACCAAACGCCGCCATGCGATTCGCCACCTGCGCACTCACTAACTCATCAATGACCTGTTTATCTTCCAGCAGCTCATCCAGCGTGCGCGTACCCACCGCTTCGCGCAGGGCAAACTGCAACTCGCGGTAGAGGTGATCTAGCGGTTTGCTCAGTTGGGCAAAAGCGCTTAATACATCGGTGTAACGCCAGTTCGCCGCCAGGTTCAGCCGCAAGGTGACTTTATCTTTGGTCAGGATCTCCTGGCCGCTCACTTCAAGGACTTGCAGGCGTAAGTCCACCACTTCGGCTTCCACCAGATGATTCACTTTCCAGTAGCCGCTCAACCCCGCCGGTAACAGCGCCTGCGTCACGCCGTCGACTTTTAAAACCCCCGCGTGCCAGGCCGGAACCTGCACCGCCAGAATCGCGTCGCGGCCTTTTACCGCCACGCCGCGTTTGGGTTGCGCCACGGCGTTAAGGATCTCCGTGGGAACACGCACGTCGCGAGTATCCATGCGTACCAGTTTCAGCGCGTCATCCGCTTGCCAGTACAGGCGGCGCGTTGAAGGCGGCAGGATCTCCAGCAGCATGCCGTTGAGATAAAGCGCACCGGCTTCGTTATCTGACATATCGGCAGCCAGGCAGTAACGCTCCACCCACTGTGGCTGGAAGCGGCGCAAATATTCCGCCAGACCAGCGGCCACTTCACTGCCATCGGTATTGACCACCAGCACGTCGGGTTTGTTGAACCACGGCAGGCGGTGCTCACCGGTTTCCAGAACCTGGATGTAGTCACCCTCTTTTGCCAGTAAACCTAATTGACCTTTACGTATTGTGATTTTGTTGGTCATGACTTTCTCCTTAAATCGTTAGCCTTAACGACCGCGAATGCAGGGGCGAAGCCGCAGGGGAAACACCGTTTTGCCTGCCGCCCGGCGCCGTTACCGGCGGTCGTTGGGAGGTAATCGTTAACAGCCCGATTACCGGGGTACTGCCTGTTTATCTCCATAGATAAGGTGGCGAATTCGGGATTCGAACCCGAAAAAGAACCGACTTTTCGCAAATGTCTTTCCGCAGACGGAACGCCCCCGGAAAACGTCTTGTGCCGTTCCTGGTGCGCCGGCGGGGTGCGTAACCCCTGCTAACTCAGCGTGCTGACATAATACTTATTGCCAGAAGCGTGCCAGAATCATAAACATGCGAGTAAATTTTTTATTTATTTGAAAAATAAAAAGTTTATTTTTATCGCAATCAATGACATTGCCGTGGGGGTTATTATTTTTTATCTTTATATATCGGTTTTTATCTTATGGGATAAACATGAAGCGTCGAGTGGTGATCGGTGTACTGGGAACGGTGCTGGATAAACGTGGCAAACGGCAAAACCGGTTTCGCAAATGGCGGCCCACCGTAGGGTTGTGCCAGCAGCCGGATTTCGCTGTCGACAGGCTTGAATTGCTGCACCAGCCGCGCGATGAAGGTCTGGCGCAGCAGACAGCGGATGACATTGCGCTCGTTTCACCGCATACCGAGGTACGCAAACATGCGATGATGATTAAAGATCCGTGGGATTTTGAAGAGGTGTATGCCGCGTTTCTCGATTTCGCCACCCATTATCCGTTTGATACAGAAAATGAAGAGTACCTGGTGCATATCACCACCGGGACGCACGTCGCGCAGATCTGCTGGTTCCTGCTGACCGAAGCGCGTTATCTGCCCGCCAGTCTGTTGCAGACCGGCCCGGCGGCGAAAGGCGCTTCTGACGAGGCGATAGCCGCTGGCGTCTGTTCAGTTATCGATCTCGATTTAAGCCGTTACGCCACGTTGACCAGCCGTTTTCAGCGCGAACAACAGCAGTCGGTGTCGTTTCTGAAATCCGGTATTGATACGCGTAATGCCACCTTTAACCGCTTAATCGAGCAAATCGAACGCGTATCGCTGCGTTCAACAGCGCCCATTCTGCTGACCGGGCCAACCGGTGCGGGGAAATCGTTTCTGGCAAAACGCATCTTTCAGTTACGCCAATCCCGCCACCTGGTGCAGGGGCGTCTGGTGGCGGTGAACTGCGCCACGCTGCGCGGCGATAATGCCATGTCGACACTGTTCGGCCATGTGAAAGGCGCTTTTACCGGCGCACAACAGGCGCGCACCGGCCTGCTGCGAGAAGCCGATGGCGGGGTGTTGTTCCTGGATGAGATTACCGAGTTGGGGCTGGATGAGCAGGCGATGCTGCTGAAGGCAATTGAAGAGAAGACTTTTTTCCCCTTTGGCTCCGATAAAGAAGTGCACAGTGATTTTCAACTGATTGCGGGTACGCACCGGAATATGCAGCAGTGGGTGGATGAAGGACGCTTCAGGGAAGATCTCTTTGCGCGTATCAATATGTGGACGTTCGCGCTACCGGGTCTGGCGGAGCGACGGGAAGATATCGCCCCGAATATTGAGTACGAACTCCAGCGTTTTTCACAGCAGCAGCAGACGCAAATCCGCTTTGATAAGAGCGCTCGCGAGCGCTATCTGGCCTTCGCTTGTTCTCCTCACGCAGCGTGGCGCGGCAATTTTCGCGAATTGAGCACGTCAATCGCGCGAATGGCAACGCTGGCGGAACAGGGGCGGATTAACGACGCGTTAGTTGAAGAAGAGGTGCAGCGTTTAGCGTATCACTGGCGCGGGGCGTCAGCATTGCAAGACCTGCCCGTGGATATCAGCACGCTGGATTTGTTCGATCAACGCCAGTTGGAAACGGTGATTGCTGTCTGCAGACGCAGCCAGACGCTTTCGGAAGCGGGGCGCGAATTGTTCGCCATTTCCCGACAGAGAAAGGCCAATCCGAATGATGCGGATCGCCTGCGCAAATACCTGGCTCGCTTCGGGTTGAGCTGGGAAAGCGTACGCAGCGCAACATAAAAGATCTTCATCATAATTTGTTTGAATAATATTCCTTAGCACGATAAACAATATCAATGGTCGGGCTCGATCCCCTCCTTAAATACCCTCAGTCATTCGAGTTGCAGGAGAAGTTGTGAACAGCGCTTGCGCTGGCTCTGAAGGGGTGAGGCTGTCTGGTTAAATCCGCCTATTTGCTCGGATAAACGGCGCAGCCCGCCCAACTGTAACCTGCAGAATGAAGGGTAATAAAAACACAACACAACAATCGCAAGGAATCCCCACATGCTCGCAACTTTCACGCGGCTGTTCCCGTTATGGGCGCTGCTGCTCTCGGTACTCGCGTATTATTTCCCGCCAACGTTTATCGCCATTGGCCCGTGGGTGACCACGCTGTTGATGCTGATTATGTTTGGCATGGGCGTGCACCTAAAAATTGATGACTTCAAACGCGTCCTGTCGCGCCCGGCTCCGGTTGCCGCCGGCATTTTCCTGCACTATCTGGTGATGCCGCTGGCGGCATGGCTACTGGCGCTGATTTTTAAGATGCCGCCGGATCTCTCTGCTGGCATGGTGCTGGTGGGAAGTGTAGCCAGCGGAACGGCATCAAACGTGATGATTTATCTGGCAAAAGGCGATGTCGCGCTGTCCGTCACCATCTCCTCGGTTTCGACGCTGGTGGGCGTTGTCGCCACGCCGCTGCTGACGCGTCTGTATGTCGATGCGCATATTCAGGTAGATGTAATGGGCATGCTGTTGAGCATCCTGCAAATAGTAGTGATCCCGATTGCGTTAGGGCTAATAGTGCATCACCTGTTCCCGCGCGTGGTTAACGCGCTGGAGCCATATTTGCCGGCATTTTCCATGGTCTGCATCCTGGCAATCATTAGCGCGGTGGTCGCGGGTTCTGCGAACTATATCGCTTCTGTTGGCCTGGTAGTGATTGTCGCGGTGATCCTGCATAACAGCATTGGTCTGCTCGGCGGTTACTGGGGTGGGCGTCTGTTCGGCTTTGATGAATCGACCTGCCGAACGCTGGCCATTGAGGTGGGCATGCAGAACTCCGGCCTTGCTGCGGCATTAGGCAAAATCTACTTCTCGCCGCTCGCCGCGCTGCCTGGTGCGCTGTTCTCCGTATGGCACAACCTTTCCGGTTCACTGCTGGCGGGCTACTGGTCGGGCAAACCGATCGACGGGCGCAAAACGGAAGCGGTGAAAGAGGGTTAACCTTGCAAGAAATGGCTGTCATCGCAGCCATTTCACTCAACCCGCGATGTGATGGACTGGCTCAATAAACACGTCGGTCGATACATTAAAGCGTTTCGCCAGCGCCCTGATATGGTCGACAGTCAGGTTGCGCTCGCCATTAAGGATGCGGCTTACCAGGGAACGCTGGCCGATTTCATCACGAAACGAGGACTGATTTAACCCGTGCTGATCCATCAAAACACGTAAGGCGGCAACGCCGCGTGGCAGTGCAGCGATACGCGCGTTAAACGCCGCCAGTTCCGGGTCGTTATTTTCATAGTGCTCTATCTTTGCGGTAAGCAGCGCGACCAGTGAGCTTTCCGGCGCATGTGTGAGCAACCGTTCAACCATCTCCAGCGCCTGCTCATAATCCTCTTTGCCGGGGTGATTTCCCAAAAAAGGCACCAGTTTCACCAGCTCGTCAGCGGCCTTGATCGCATCCTCAATCATTCTTTGGTCTCCCGGTAATGTCTTATCAACTTGCCGTATTCAGCATGGGTCACAATATGTTTGACAAATATCTTTGCTGATTCAAAATCTGCGAAAAACAGCACTCGCAAATGGTTGCCACCGACATTGATGACCCACCATTTATCCCTGTATTTCATCTTATCCAGGCTTGGGAACTCTTCTCGCAACTCGTCTGGATTCTTGTAAACAGTGTTTTTCAGGATTTTGTAAACCGCGTCCAGCGCCAGCGTATGGTTTGGAAAATCTTTAGCCGCGTTATCGAACGGCCTCCTTGATATAACGTGCATCGCTCCCTCACACGTTCCATTATGGAAACATCATAACTGCTGTTGGTAATGTTGACAAGATGGAAACATTCGTCGTTTTTACCGACTTAAACCTCTTACCGTAAGTGCATCACCCTACAGGGCAGTACCGAAAAGTCTCCCGCCAAAAAACAAATCTGCGAAGCACCTTCCGGGGTTTATGCACGACCACGCAGACATCCCCCCTTACATCGCGTAGACTCGATGCACTTCCCAAGGAGAACGCTTTATGGCACTGACCAGACTGACGCAAAAAGAGATGACGGAGAGTGAACAGCGGGAGTTGAAAACGCTGCTGGATCGCGCCCGTATCGCGCATGGACGCCCGCTCAGCAACGCTGAAGCTAATCATGTGAAGAAGGAGTACATCGATAAACTGATGGCGCAGCGCGAAGCTACAGCGAAGAAAGCCCGCCAGATGAAGAAACAGCAGGCTTATAAACCGGATGAGAACGCCACGTTTTCCTGGTCGGCCACCACCTCAACGCGCGGCAGGCGCTAGTTAGCGCCCTTTCTTTTTCCTGCCCGGCTGGGTAAATCGTTTCCCCGCCGTGTTTGCCCGGCCTTTCTCTTCGGGCTTCGCCACTTTTACTGCGGGCTTTTTCGCCGCCTGCGGTTTCGCTTTTGCTTTCGGCTTCGCTTCCGACGATGAGTTCTCAATCAGCTTAAACAGCGCGATCAGCTCGTCATCCGTCAGATCACGCCACTCCCCTGGCGGCAAGCCAGTGAGACTGACGTTCATAATGCGCGTACGCTCAAGTTTGGTGACTTCATAACCAAAGTGTTCGCACATGCGGCGAATTTGGCGGTTCAGTCCCTGAACGAGCGTGATGCGAAAAGTAAACGGCGCTTCTTTTTTTACCTTGCACTTTTTGGTTTTGGTGCCGAGGATTGGCACGCCCGCGCTCATACCCTGCACGAATTCGTCGGTGACGGGCTTATTGACGGTCACCAGATACTCTTTCTCGTGATCGTTACCAGCACGCAGGATTTTATTGACTAAATCGCCGTGGTTAGTGAGAAAAATCAGCCCCTGTGAATCTTTGTCCAGACGGCCAATGGGGAAGATACGGCTGCTGTGATTAACGAAATCAACGATATTGTCTTTTTCGCCATCTTCAGTGGTACTGACAATGCCAACGGGTTTATTCAACGCAATAAACACCAAATCTTCGTCGTCTCTCGGCTCGATAAGTTGACCGTTCACTTTCACAACGTCTCCGGCAACCACCTGATCGCCGATCCCGGCGCGCTTGCCGTTGATAAAGACATTGCCTTGCTCAATGTAACGGTCGGCCTCACGGCGTGAGCAAATCCCGCTTTCGCTGATGTATTTGTTTAAACGTGTTGATTGGGTTGGCAGCATAAATTCTCCTGTAAAAGCGGAATATAACTGGCTTCGCCGGGAGATAAAACCGGATTTTAGCCATGCCAAATCGAATTTGTGCATTTACGCAGTAAAAGTGGGATTTTAGCTACCGTGCCCGCAGGCACGGTACGGGTTAAGCATCGTCGCGCTCGTCGTCTTCATCCGGCTGTTCCAGCACGCTGTAAGCCACCGAGCAGAACAAGGAGTTAAGACGCTTCATGTCGCCCAGCAAACCAAGGTGCAGCGAGCTGGTTTCAATGCTTTGCACGTTTTGTTGATGCAGGCGGTCAACGTGCGCATGAGAATAACGGCGGTTCATAATGCGGAAGCGGTGCTTGCTGCGGCGTAAACGCCGGGCGCTGGTAATGTCGCTGGAGAAAAATACCGACATCGCCAGCTTAAGATTGCCCACCAGCCGTTCATGAAGAGCATCGAGTTCTTGCAGGCCTTCAACAGAGAAAGCGCGCCGTGCCGCCAGAGATTTGTCGGCAATTTCGCTCCCCATGCGCTCGACAATATCGGAAGCCTGCTCAAGGTTCAGCGACATCTCGATAATTTCCGCCCAGCGTTTCGACTCCTCTTCCGCCAGCTCATCTTTCGGCATACGCGCCAGATAGAGCTTAATTGCCGTGTACAGCACATTAATGTCCTCGGCCTGTTTGCGCAGTTCTTTCTCCTGACGGGGCTGGCCGTGCATCACTTTATGCAGCCCTTCAAGCATCAGCTCCATCGCATCGCCCATGCGCAAAGTTTCCCGCGCAGCATTGGCCAACGCCAGCGTTGGCGTATCCAGCGCGGAACTGTCGAGATGCTTTGGCTTCAGGCGCGTATCCAGCTCTGGTTCTTCACGAATGATCCGCTTGCAAAACTTCGCCATTGGCCCAGCAAACGGCACCATCGCCAGGCAACGGATCAGGTTGTAAAACACATGGAAATAGATAACCAGTTCCGCTTCCGGCAAGGGAAGTTTCTGCATTGATGTGGCAAGCACATGCACAAACGGCAGAATGATCAGGCTGCCCACCAGCTTGAACAGCAAACTGCCAAGCGCCACGCGCCGGGCGGCAGCATTAGCGGCACTGTTATTGAGCATCGCCAGCAGGCCGGAACCGAGGTTGGCACCAATCACCAGACACAGCGCAACCGGGAAAGAGATAATCCCTGCCGTAACCAGCGTCGCCGTCAGCAGCACCGCCGCCAGACTGGAGTAACTGATAATGGCGAACACCGCGCCAATCAGCGCATCGAGCATAATATCGCCGGTCAGCGAGGCGAAAATCACCTGCACACCATTGGCCTGAGTGATCGGCGTAACCGCCTGCACAATCAACTCCAGCGCCAGAAGAATCAACCCAAGACCGATGCTGACACGCCCAAGCTGGCCTTCGCGCGTTTGTTTACGCCCGAGGAAGAAAATGACGCCAAGAAAAATCAGCAGCGGCGATAGCCAGGAAAGATCGAACGTCAGAATGCGCGCCATCAGCGCTGTCCCAACATCTGCGCCCAGCACAATCACCAACGCAGGAGTGAGCGCCACTAAATCCTGGGCGACAAACGAGGCCACCAGCATGGTGGTGGCGTTACTGCTCTGCACCAGCGCAGTAACGCCGATACCCGCGCAGAAGGCGAGCGGTTTCCTTTCGACGCTACGGCTAAGAACGGTACGTAAACGTGCGCCAAAAACACGCATCACACCCGTACGCACAATATGTGTGCCCCACACCAGCAGAGCCACGGCAGAAAGCAGATGAAGCAAAGTCAGCACAGAATCAGGTTCTCCTTATCGTTATGCATTGCTCGTTACCGGAAAGATAACGTCAACATTATGAAGTAAGTATAAGGCGTCAATGCGAAGAAAAGCGCAGGGTGCTGGTTAAGCCCCCTGAGAGTTGTAAAGAAAAATGACAGTTATGTGACAGAAGCGAGGGTTTATCGGTTAGCGAGAGACGACAGGTGCCGTTTGCGGATTGCCCTGGCGTTTAGCCCACACGACCGACGCAATTTTAAGTGCTTCCGAGACGATAAACAGTAAAACGGCCCCCCACGCAACGGTAAAACCGGCAAAATGCATAAACAATGGAATCAGCGCCACTGAGCATTTTAACGACAGCACGCGGGCTATTTCCTGCACGATAAAGAAAATAGTATGGATGTCTTTTTTTACGAAAAAAGACCAGGCAGAAAAAACCAGCGAGATAATCAGCGCGATATTAATAAAGAACATCGCCTGGATAATTACGCCCATCAATCCACTCACACCGAGTTGTGAGTAATTGGTATAAAAACCGCTAATATCGGAATAAAAAGGAACGTTACCGCCTTGCAGCGAAAAAAATAAATAACTGGTCAGTGCCAGCACATCCATAATACCCCAAAAAGCAAATATCTTATTTCTTAAATTCATAATCCTCATCCCTTACGCCTGGAATCCATTGCCATGATTTCCCCGATTGCGTCCAGGCATCATCACCCTCAAGGTATTTCTGATAAACGGTACGCTTTTCACCATAACGCCGGATCACCGAGCGATTATAGAGGATTTCTCGGGTATCAGACGAGACGCTTTCCGGTATTGGTGTCCATAGCTGAATTTTGTCTCGCGAGGTGTTCATATAATCTTTACCTTCGGAGCCAAATACGCGCCCTTGATCGCCCATACTTGTCGCCCGGTTGAGCATCATTACCGCGGTATTTTTGACGCCGTGAAAGTCTGTTTCGCTGGTTTTCCAGTAGCCTGGACCAAACTCTGGCGTCACCGGCACAAAGGTACTTCGGGTCGGGGCAGGTCGACCATGCATTGCCACACTGTCTTTAAAACCGTTCAAAATGGTTCTGATAAACACCGCGTTAAACGACAAGCATTGCACACAAAACAGTTCGGCGTTTTCCGCGATAAAGAACGGGTAATAGAAGCGGTTACGCGTGCTGACGTTCGGGCGAACGACCACCACTACGCCTTTATCCACCAGGCTATCAATATATTTTTCTTTTTGATGACCTAGCGGATCATGCGGTAAGCCATATTTAAAACCGTGATGCCGCTTAATCGTGTAACCATCGATGCTGCCTAGAATATTATTCGGGCTATTCTCGATGAAGTATTCTTTTTTAATAATATTTTTCGCGATATCTGGGGCCAGGATATTCTCGTAATCCTTCGGCAATAGATTTCTTTTTCTTATATCATAAATATCCATTTTATAATACCTAAGTTAAATTTATGACAATTAAATGAACTGCAAAAGAGTAAGCAATCTTGCCGTGTAGTCCGTCTCCATCATACGCATGAAGAGGAAGATGGGTCTAAGAAAATATCCACTTTTAAGAATGTTCTGAGTTTCAATCTGTATTATGTTTGCTTCACGATAGTTTCGTGAAAATGAAATAGCGAAAAAATAGGGCATTTAAAAAATGCCCTACTGGTATCAATCTGCGTCGTAACCTAAATTAGACGCCAGCCAGCGCTCAACTTCCGCCACCGACATGCCTTTACGCCGCGCGTAATCTTCCACCTGGTCGCGCTGAATCTGCGCTACCGCGAAGTATTTACTGTCCGGGTGGCTGAAATACCAGCCGGAAACCGATGCTCCTGGCCACATCGCGTAGGATTCGGTCAGTTTCATCCCGGTATGTTTTTCAACGTCCAGCAACTGCCAGATGGTGCCTTTTTCCGTATGTTCCGGGCAAGCCGGGTAGCCCGGCGCCGGGCGAATGCCTTGATAATTCTCTCGGATCAACTCGTCGTTGCTGAGGTTTTCGTTCGGTGCATAGCCCCAGTAGACTTTGCGCACCCGCTCATGCAGGTATTCGGCAAAAGCTTCAGCCAGGCGGTCGGCCACCGCTTTAACCATGATTTTATTGTAATCATCGTGCGCGGCGTCGTACGCCTCAGCTAACGCATCCTCTTCAAGCCCACCGGTCACCGCGAAGGCGCCAATGTAGTCCGCTTTACCGCTCTGTTTGGGTGCCACGAAATCCGCCAGGCAGTAGTTGGCAAAACCGACTTTTTCCGTTTGCTGGCGCAGATGGCAACCCATCGCCAGCACCTGCGTACGAGTTTCGTCGCGGTAGATTTCCACATCGTCGCCAACACGGTTCGCCGGGAAAAGCCCGACCACGCCGCGCGGATTGAGCAGCTTTTCCGCGCTCAGTTTATCAAGCATCTCGTTAGCATCGGCAAACAAGCGTTTCGCCTCTTCACCGACAACCTCATCTTCGAGGATGCGCGGATATTTCCCGGCCAGCGACCAGGTCATAAAGAATGGCGTCCAGTCGATGTAGGTACGCAGCGTCTCGATACTGGCTATGACTTCCTGCACACCCAGGCGGTGCGCGGCTGGCGGAGTATAACGTTCCCAGTCAAACGCGAGATCGTTTTCTCGCGCCGCTTGCAACGTCACTGGCGGCGTACGCGGTTTTTTACGTGCATGCTGGATACGCACGGTTTCATACTCTTTGCGAGTGCGCGCCACAAACTCATCGTGCTGCGTATCCGAAAGCAGAGCTGACACCACGCCCACGGTACGCGAGGCGTTTTGCACATACACCGTCGGCCCGCTGTAGTTCTGCTCGATTTTCACCGCCGTGTGCGCTTTCGACGTGGTCGCACCGCCAATCAGCAGCGGAATGGTGAAACCCTGGCGTTCCATCTCTTTCGCCACGTTGACCATTTCGTCGAGCGACGGCGTAATCAACCCGGAAAGACCAATCAAGTCAGCATTCACTTCGCGCGCGGTTTTCAGGATCTTATCGGCGGGCACCATCACGCCGAGGTCGATAATTTCGTAGTTGTTACATTGCAGTACCACGCCCACGATGTTTTTGCCGATGTCGTGGACATCGCCTTTCACGGTGGCGATCACCATTTTGCCGTTGCTGCTGCCCTTCTCTTTGCTGGCTTCGATATACGGTTCCAGATAGGCCACGGCTTGTTTCATCACGCGGGCGGATTTCACCACCTGCGGCAAGAACATTTTGCCCTCGCCGAACAGATCGCCCACCACGTTCATACCGTCCATTAACGGCCCTTCAATCACTTCAATCGGGCGGGCGGCCTGCTGACGCGCCTCTTCGGTATCGAGTTCAATAAACTCGGTGATGCCTTTTACCAGCGAATATTCGAGACGTTTTTTCACATCCCAACTGCGCCACTCCGCCTGCTGCGCGTTTGCCCCTTCATCGGCGGCTTTGCTGCCGCGATATTTTTCCGCCAGATCCAGCATGCGCTCGGTCGCATCATCGCGGCGGTTAAGGATCACGTCTTCAACGCCGTCGCGCAGCTCGGCAGGCAAATCATCGTAAATCGCCAGTTGCCCAGCATTGACGATGCCCATGTCCATGCCGTTACGAATGGCGTAATAAAGGAACACGGCGTGGATCGCTTCACGTACCGGGTCGTTGCCGCGAAACGAGAACGAGACGTTGGAAACACCGCCGGAGATCAGCGCGTGCGGCAACTCGCGTTTGATGTCTTCACACGCACCAATAAAGTCCTGCGCATAGTTGTTGTGTTCTTCAATACCGGTTGCCACGGCGAAGATGTTCGGATCGAAGATAATGTCTTCCGGCGGAAAACCCACCTCTTCGGTGAGAATTTTATAGGCGCGACGGCAGATTTCGATTTTCCGCGCGCGCGTATCCGCCTGGCCGTTTTCGTCAAAGGCCATCACCACTACGGCTGCGCCATAGCTACGCACCAGCTTCGCGTGGTGAATAAACGGCTCAACGCCCTCCTTCATCGAAATGGAGTTAACGATGCCTTTGCCCTGGATACATTTCAGCCCTTTTTCGATCACCTCCCACTTTGAGGAGTCGATCATGATAGGCACGCGGGCAATATCCGGCTCACCGGCAATCAGGTTGAGGAAACGCACCATCGCCGCTTCAGCATCGAGCATCCCTTCATCCATGTTGATGTCGATAATCTGCGCGCCGCTTTCAACCTGCTGGCGCGCCACATCCAGCGCTTCGGCGTACTTCTCTTCTTTAATCAGGCGTTTAAATTTGGCGGAACCGGTGACGTTGGTACGCTCGCCAACGTTCACAAACAGGCTGTCGTCACCGATATTGAGCGGCTCCAGACCCGCAAGGCGGCAAGCAACGGGCACATCTGGCAACTGGCGCGGCGGCAAGCCTTCGACTGCACGGCTCATGGCGGCGATATGCTCTGGAGTAGTACCGCAGCAACCGCCAACGATATTCAGAAAGCCCGCCTGCGCCCACTCGCGGATTTGCGCCGCCATGGTGTCGGCGTCGAGATCATATTCACCAAAGGCGTTGGGCAAGCCGGCATTCGGGTGCGCAGTGACATAACATTCGGCGATACGGGAAAGTTCCTGCACATACTGGCGCAGTTCATCCGGCCCCAGCGCGCAGTTCAGGCCGAAGGTGAGCGCATCGGCGTGCCGCAGGGAGTTATAAAACGCTTCGGTGGTCTGCCCGGAGAGCGTACGCCCGGAGGCATCAGTAATGGTGCCGGAAATCATGATCGGCAAATCCACGCCCAGCGCATCAAACTCCGCTTTCACCGCAAAAATTGCCGCTTTGGCGTTAAGCGTATCGAACACGGTTTCAATCAGGATCAGGTCTGATCCCCCTTCCACCAGCGCTTTGGTGGATTCACGATAAGCACTAACCAACTGATCGAAGGAGATATTGCGAAATGCGGGGTCATTAACGTCCGGTGAAATTGAGGCAGTGCGGTTAGTCGGGCCAAGCACCCCAGCGACATAACGCGGTTTGTCCGGCGTGTGCGCCGTCCATTTGTCGGCGCTGGCACGCGCCAGTTTGGCAGCGGCAAAGTTGATTTCCGCCGACAGGGATTCCATCTGGTAATCCGCCATGGCGATAGTCGTTGAGTTAAAGGTATTGGTTTCGATGATATCCGCGCCCGCTGCAAAATAGGCGTCATGAATCGCGCTTATCACCTCCGGCTTGCTGAGCACCAGCAAATCGTTGTTTCCTTTAAGGTCGCTGGGCCAGTCGGCGAAACGCTTACCGCGAAAATCCTGCTCACTCAGACGATAGCTCTGGATCATGGTGCCCATGCCCCCATCCAGAACCAGAATTCTTTTGCTTAATTGCTGCTTCAGTTGCTCAACTTTGCTGCTCACACGTGCTCCCGACAATGCTCAACCAGGCCAAAAGGCCAGCAGGACATACTGGCATAAAGTGGCAGAGCGGAAAAGCGACGCGGGGTGAACATGAGAGATGCTCACGTAACGCCCGCAAGCCTGATTGCTGCGCCAACCCGTTACCCTTTCAATACGATGACGTTTCCAGTTTTCAGGCTACGTTGCCGATGGCAAGAAACGGCAAAAGTTGGCGGCGCTAACGGCGCTCAATATTCAGGGAATGGCGACGTTGCCTGCCAAGCGACGATCGCCCATATGATGAGATGTTTTCAGCGCAACCACTGAGCCAGGTAAGACGAACCATTGCGCTTTGTGCTCAACGTATTCAGCCGGCAAAACACGTGCGTCAATAAATACACGGTATCCGGCATTTTCGTTCTGTTTTGCGCGAACTCATCCGATCAGTCTGCCAGGGAGTTGCGTTATACTCAGTTAAAACGAAAACGATTTCCACGATACAGAAAAAGGAGCCCGTCATGGCCACTTCCGTTCCCGCTAAACGAGGCAGAAAAGCCACAACCCCGGCCGCTCCAGCGGGTGGGCAAGTCCAGTCATTGACCCGCGGCCTGAAACTGCTGGAATGGATTGCCGAGTCTCATGGCAGCGTCGCCCTCACCGAGCTAGCGCAACAGGCCGGTTTACCGAACTCAACCACCCATCGCTTACTCACGACCATGCAGCAGCTAGGGTTTGTTCGCCAGGTGGGCGAGCTGGGCCACTGGTCGGTAGGCGCACATGCGTTTATCGTCGGCAGCAGTTTCCTGCAAAGCCGTAATCTGATGGCGATTGTTCACCCAATCTTGCGCAACTTAATGGAAGCCTCCGGCGAAACCGTGAATCTCGCGGTGCTGGATAAGAGCGATCACCAGGCGATAATTATCGATCAGGTGCAGTGTACACAGTTGATGCGGATGTCAGCGCCGATTGGTGGCAAATTACCGATGCATGCTTCCGGCGCGGGAAAAGCGTTTTTGTCCCGCCTGAGCGATGAGCAGGTTGGCAGCTTGCTGCACCGCCAGGGGTTGCATGCGTACACCCATGCTACGCTGGTATCGCCGGTACACCTGAAAGAAGATCTCGCCCAGAGCCGCAAACGCGGTTACTCCTTTGACGATGAAGAACATGCGCTGGGCTTGCGCTGCGTAGCGGCATGTATTTTTGACGAACACGGCGAACCTTTCGCCGCAATTTCCATCTCCGGGCCTATCTCACGCATCACCGATGATCGCGTGACCGAACTGGGCGCGATGGTTATCCGTGGCGCTAAAGAAGTGACGTTGGCGTACGGGGGAATGCGTTAACGTCCAAAAGGTTACAGCGTTTTTATTCGTCTCATGAAACCAGAGGCGTTCACAATCGGGTTTGAGTAGTCGTTTGTGCAGGTCGATGACTAATGTGCGATCGCGGCGTAAAGAATTTCGGCGCAATGCTCGAAGGGCACGGCTGCATGATGGACAGGATTGATTCTCTCTGTTTTGCCGCCCCAATCTTCTTCCCTTGGTGAGAGATTATTTCACCTGATCTACCCCGCCTGCCGCAGCGCGCCTGCGCCAAAGCGTACGCTGAAACGCTGGCGTTTGCGGTAGGCATAAACATCTTCGACATGCCCTTCGCGGATGCGCGCCTGCAACCCTCGCCAGTAGTCGGCACGCAGCAGATCGGCATGCATCTCTTCGAACAGCGGGCCGATTTCCGGGTCGGCGCACAGCCAGTGGCGAAACTCCTGCGGGAAAACATCGCCTGGCGACACGCTGTACCACGGTTCGGCGCTCAGCTCATCTTCCGGGTAACGCGGCGCGGGAATGTCGCGGAAATTCACTTCAGTCATATAACAAATTTCGTCGTAGTCATAGAACACCACACGGCCGTGGCGCGTGACACCGAAGTTCTTAAACAACATGTCGCCGGGGAAAATATTGGCGGCGGCAAGCTGGCGAATGGCGTTGCCATACTCCTCTACCGCGTCGCGCAGTTGCTGACCTTTAACCTGCTCAAACCATATATTGAGCGGCACCATACGGCGCTCAATATAGAGATGGCTGATGGTGATGCGATCGCCGAGATCGGTGATTTTGCCTGGCGCTTGTTCCAGCAAAAGCGCCATGAGCGCCGGGGCAATCTGCCGTTTTTCCAGCACAAAGTTTTCAAACTCTTGTGTATCGGCCATACGCCCCACGCGGTCATGCTCTTTGACCAGTTGATAGCAGGCACGAACGTGCGCGGCGCTCATCTCTTTTTGCGGGGGAAAGACATCTTTTATTACCTTAAATACCCGGTCAAAACCAGGCAGCGTGAACACCAGCATCACCATGCCGCGAATGCCTGGCGCTTCAATAAACTGCTCGTCGCTGGCGTTGATGTAATTTAAATATTCGCGGTAACTTTCCGTTTTGCCGTGTTTCTGGCAACCAATCGCCATATACAGTTCAGCAGTGGTTTTACCGGGCAGGATCTCACGCAGCCACTCGACTGTGGCGGCAGGCAGCGGGGCGTAAACCATAAAATAGGAGCGGGCAAAACCAAACACGATGCTGGCTTCCGCCGATGTGGTAAGACAGGTATCGACAAACAACTCGCCTTCATCGCTGCGGTGGAGCGGCAATAAGAACGGCAGCGTGGCCGACGGGGTAATAAGTTTGCCAACCAGCCAGGCAGCTTTGTTGCGGTAAAACAGTTCGTTCGCCACCTGCAAGTGAGACTGGGCAAGGGTTTCGCTGCCAAACGCCTCCTGCAAATGCGCGCTGATATAACGTACATCGCGCGCTTTATCCTGCCACGGCAGACGCAGCGGCAAATCTGACAGCACTTTGATCAGCAGCGCTTCCCAGCCGCGTTCCGGCCAGAACGCTTTGGCTAACGGGCGCGGGATAGTGCGAAAACGGCGTTCCGGCTGTGAGCTAAAGATAAACAGCCGTTCTGGCGTGAGAGAACGGTGATCAAACAGCCGACAATAGACTGAATTAAAGAAGCTTTCAGCAATTTCGAAGCGGGGATAATCCGGCAGCAGTTGCGTGTAGTGCTCTTTGACGCGCAGCAAAAACTCGGCATCCGGGCTTTGGCTGTCGGTGATGCAACGCAGTTGCTCGACGACCAGGCCAACATGGTGATCATAAAGATGAATGCGTTGCTTCATCGCCTGCTGAACGGCGTGCCAGTCGGCTTGTTCAAAGCGCTGTTGCGCGCCGGACGTCACTTCCAGAAAACGACCATACTGGGCATCAAAGCCTTGCAGGATGGTTTGGGCAATCAGCAGTTCCAGGCCACGCGACATCGTATTCCCCAGGCATAAGCCCGGTAGGCAAATCGCTACCGGGCAGGTTGACGATTAGAACTGTGCTTCTTCCGTTGAACCCGTCAACGCGGTTACCGACGAGGCACCACCCTGAATGATGGTGGTAACTTTGTCGAAATAACCGGTGCCCACTTCCTGCTGGTGCGAAACGAAGGTGTAGCCCTCTTTGCCCGCGGCGAACTCTGGCTGCTGCACTTTCTCGACGTAGTGTCTCATCCCTTCACCCTGCGCGTACGCATGGGCTAAATCGAACATGTTGAACCACATGCTATGGATGCCCGCGAGGGTGATGAACTGGAACTTATACCCCATATCTGACAGCTCCTGCTGGAAGCGGGAAATGGTGTTGTCATCAAGGTTCTTTTTCCAGTTAAACGACGGCGAACAGTTGTAAGCCAGCAGCTTGCCAGGATATTTCGCGTGGATCGCATCGGCAAAGCGGCGCGCCAGGTTCAGGTCTGGCGTTGAAGTTTCACACCACACCAGATCGGCATACGGCGCGTAAGCCAGACCGCGACTGATCGCCTGCTCAATGCCCGCATGGGTGCGGTAAAACCCTTCGCTGGTGCGCTCACCGGTGATAAACGCGCTGTCATAAGGGTCGCAATCTGAGGTAATCAGATCGGCAGCATCGGCATCGGTGCGCGCCACCAATAGCGTGGGAACGCCAAGCACATCTGCCGCCAGACGCGCCGCCACCAGTTTCTGCACAGCTTCTTGCGTAGGCACTAACACTTTGCCGCCCATATGGCCGCATTTTTTCACCGAGGCGAGCTGATCTTCGAAGTGCACTGCCGCCGCACCGGCTTCAATCATCGATTTCATCAACTCAAACGCGTTCAGCACGCCGCCAAAACCCGCTTCGGCATCTGCGACGATCGGCAGGAAATAGTCGACAAAGCGCGGGTCACCCGGCTCAATACCGGAAGACCACTGAATTTGATCGGCGCGGCGGAACGTATTATTGATGCGCTCGACCACCGACGGCACCGAGTTTGCCGGATAGAGCGACTGGTCAGGGTACATGCTGGCGGCGAGGTTGGCATCCGCCGCCACCTGCCAGCCGGAGAGATACACGGCTTCGATTCCCGCTTTCGCTTGCTGCAGCGCCTGCCCACCCGTCAGCGCGCCAAGGCTGTTGATATACCCTTTTTTCGATTCGCCATGCAGCAAGCGCCACATTTTCGCCGCGCCCAGTTGCGCCAGCGTACATTCCGGGTTGACCGAGCCGCGTAACTTCACCACGTCTTCCGCACTATAAGGGCGGCGAATGCCTTCCCAGCGCGGTTGCGTCCACTCTTTTTGTAATTCTTCGATTTGTTGGGTACGGGTTTTCATATGCAGATGCTCCATATTCTTCTCCTGGCTTCCCAGGCGTTTTTGGTGAAGGCAATTTGGTCACGACCCGCGCGCAAAAACCGAAACGTACGTGTTGTACGTGAGGACTTTGAGCACGTCCGGGCCAAAATGGCGGACAAAATAGCCCGGACGATTACGCCAGCAGGCGGTAACCAGGTAGCGTCAAGAAGTCGATCAACTCATCAGAGGTGGTGATCTGTTCCATCAGGCGCGCGGCATCGTCAAAACGCCCGCTGCTAAAACGGTGCTCACCCAACTCTTCTTGAATAACCCTCATCTCTTCGGCCAGCATCTGACGGAACAGCACTTTGGTGACCGGCTTGCCGTTGCTCAACGTTTTCTCGTGATGGATCCATTGCCAGATCGAGGTACGGGAAATTTCCGCCGTAGCGGCATCCTCCATCAGCCCGTAAATCGGCACACAGCCGTTGCCGGAGATCCACGCTTCGATGTACTGCACCGCGACGCGGATATTGGCTCGCATGCCCTCTTCGGTGCGTTCGCCTTCACAAGGTGCCAGCAGATCTTCTGCAGTGATCGGCGCATCGTCCTCACGGCTGACAAAGAGTTGGTTTTTGTGTTCGCCCAGCGCCGCATTGAACACCTCCATCACCGTGTCCCCAAGCCCAGGATGCGCAATCCAGGTGCCATCGTGACCGTTATTCGCTTCGAGCTGTTTATCGGCTTTCACTTTGTTCAGCACCCAGTTGTTACGCTCGGTGTCTTTGCTGGGGATAAACGCCGCCATACCGCCCATCGCAAATGCGCCACGACGATGGCAGGTTTTGATCAGCAGACGCGAATAAGCACTGAGGAACGGTTTATCCATGGTCACCACCTGGCGGTCAGGCAGCACGCGATCTGGGTAGTTTTTCAACGTCTTGATGTAGCTGAAGATGTAATCCCAGCGTCCGCAGTTCAGACCAACAATGTGGTCGCGCAGCGCGTGCAGGATCTCATCCATCTGGAATACCGCTGGTAAGGTTTCAATCAGCAGCGTGGCTTTGATCGTGCCGCGCGGCAGATTGAAACGATCCTCGGTAAAGCTGAAGACCTCGCTCCACCATGCAGCTTCTTGCCATGATTGCGTTTTCGGCAGGTAGAAATAGGGGCCGCTACCTTTGGCGAGCAGATTTTTGTGGTTGTGGAAAAAGTAGAGCGCGAAATCGAACAGGCTGCCCGGAATAGCTTCTTCGCGCCAGGTGACGTGTTTTTCCGGCAAGTGTAAACCACGCACACGACAAACCAGCACCGCCGGGTTTGGCTTCAGCTGATAGATTTTGCCCGCTTCATTGGTGTAGCTGATAGTGCCGTTGACCGCATCGCGCAGGTTGATCTGCCCATCGATCACTTTGTCCCAGTTGGGTGCCAGAGAATCTTCAAAATCTGCCATGAAGACTTTCACATTGGCATTCAACGCGTTGATCACCATTTTGCGCTCAACCGGTCCGGTAATTTCAACGCGGCGGTCTAACAGATCGTCGGGAATTCCACGGATCGTCCAGTTACTCTCACGAATGGAAGCGGTTTCCGAAATAAAGTCAGGCAACGTACCGGCATCGATTTGTTGCTGCTGATGTACGCGCGCGGCAAGCAGTTGATTGCGCTTTGGCGTAAAGCGGGTGACCAGCTCGCTCAGGAATTCCACGGCAGCCGGAGTGAGAATCTGCTTCTCTTGCTCACCGCGCGGTCGCGTAAAGGCCAATTCATCGGTTGTTGTCGCCTGTTGTGTCATGGTGCGGTTCCTCTTTTTGCAGCAAAGACATTTCCCAATGCCAACGAAGATCGGGTGTGCAGTTTTCGTTCAGCAGGATCAATCCTGGCTAATAATTTTTCCAAAATCAAAAACAATTTCCATTTTTAAATTAAAATGAAAATAACTGATTGATAAAAAAGAGGTTATAGTTTAATTACGTTGAGAAGTGGTTTTCGCAAATAAAAAAGGCACCCGAAGGTGCCTGTAATAAGGGGCTGAAACGCTTAATCCAGCGTGGGATTCATATGGCGCAGATCGTATGGTGTGATCTGGTAGACGTAGTAGTTGAGCCAGTTGATGAACAACAAATTGCCGTGGCTGCGCCAGGATGCACGCGGTTTATTCTGCGGATCGTCTTGCGGGAAGTAGTTGTGCGGCAGCTCCGGACTTAGCCCAGCATCCACATCGCGGAAAAACTCATCGGCCAATGTGTTGGCATCGTATTCCGGATGGCCGGTAACAAAGGCGATACGTTTGTCTTTGCTGGCGAACAGGTAGGCGTCTCCCTCTTCCGTCTGGGCGAGGATCTCTAAATCGGTGTAGTCGCGGATCAATGCAGCCGGGAAATCGGCGTAACGCGAGTGCGGCGCCAGAAAAACATCATCAAAACCACGCGTCAGTAACGCGTGAGGATGAAGGATATGGTGTTCGTATACGCCGGAGAGTTTTTCAGTGCGGGTCTGTTTGGGGATACCGTAAAGGATGTTTAGCGCGGCTTGTACCGCCCAACAGACAAACAGGGTTGAGGTGACATGATCTTTTGCCCACTCCAGAACCTGCTCGATTTGCGGCCAATAAGCTACGTCGTTAAATTCAACTAAGCCTAATGGCGCACCGGTGACAATCAGGCCATCGTAGTTTTCATCACGGATCTCATCGAAGTTACAGTAAAAGGTGTTGAGGTGTTCGGCCGGTGTGTTGCGTGATTCGCGAGAATCTATACGCAACAGGCGCACATCAACTTGTAGCGGTGAGTTCGACAACAGGCGCAGGAACTGGTTTTCCGTCTCAATCTTCTTTGGCATCAGATTGAGGATCAGCACCTTTAGCGGGCGGATTTCCTGCACTGTTGCGCGCGATGTTGTCATCACAAAGACATTCTCATCACGCAAGAAATTGACGGCTGGCAGCTCGTCCTGCACCCGAATCGGCATATCTTATATCCTCACTGCATACGTTTAAACGTTTAGACATCCAGACAGCCGAAGATACCCAGGAATCGGCAAAATGTCGAGTCCGCAAGTGAAAGGTGAGAAAGTTTCACGTCGCGGCCTGTGTAACATTGATATTAGCTAATGATTTTCGGTTTGTTATCGCGCTGAGAGGGAGGCATTTTCGATTGGCTCAGTGCCGCCAACACTTGCTGATCGCTAAGCGGCGTCTGGCTTGCAACCACCTGCGGGTAACGGCATCTGCCTTGCGAAGCGCCAAAAGTCATTTCAAGGATGGCGCGTTCTTCGACGGGTGATAAGCCGCCTTCATTCATCTCCATCGCATGCGCGAGGATCGCTAAACGCCCCATGCCCGGAAGCGCGTACCAGAATGAGCGCGGTGCAACTTGCAGAATCAAACCTTGTAACAGCTTTTCTGCCGGGAAGAAGTCGGCGATAAGTATCCGCTGATTGCTGAAGGTTTGACTACCCGAAACCTGCTGCTGAGTTTGGAGGTTACGCACAACCATCCGATTTTTATAAAGCTGGGCGTACAGAACGATCATAGCGATGTCCTTTAGCGATAAATGGAGCTAAAACAATAGCAAAAAAAGCCCCATGCTTTCGCATGAGGCTTTGTTCTGAGCAGGCAGTCACGCCTGTTGTGCGCCGGATTAGGCAGGCTGATTTCCCCGTCACTCACCGAGGGACTGCTGAGAGCCAGTAACCGGCATCGCAGGCATGAGTTTCGCTGTATAAAAACGCAAAAAGGCCATCCGTCAGGATGGCCTCTTCACTTAATTA